>DASZMG010000077.1:0-9875 GCA_035551975.1 Candidatus Acidiferrales bacterium
GAGAATAGTGAAGCAGGCCGCCAGCAGAACCAGGTTGTTGAACAGGAAGCTCGACTCGCGCGACACCAGGGAATCAAGCTGATTGTCGCTGCGCAGATAATCGCGATTCTGCCAGTAGGCCCAGAAGCACACCGCAAAAACAATCGCGAGGAAACTCACGAACCATGTCCCAATACCCGATTGCGCAAACGCATGCACCGAACTGATCACGCCGGAGCGCGTGAGCAGCGTGCCCAGAATCGACAGCATGAACGTGACGAACACCAGCCAGATGTTCCACACCTTCATCATGCCGCGCTTTTCCTGCATCATCACCGAGTGCAGGAAAGCCGTGCCGGTGATCCACGGCAGCAGCGAAGCGTTCTCCACCGGATCCCAGGACCAGTAACCGCCCCAGCCCAGCACGGCATAAGCCCAGTGCGCGCCCAGCAGAATCCCGACGGTTTGGAAGCACCACGCCACCATGGTCCAGCGGCGTGTAATGTGAATCCATTTTTCTCCGGGATAGCGCCCCAACAGCGCCGCCAGCCCGAACGCAAACGGAATGGTAAATCCGGTGTACCCGAGGTACAGCATCGGCGGATGAATCACCATCTCCGGATACTGCAGCAAGGGATTCAGCCCGTTGCCTTCGGAAAGCCGTGCCAAGTGAAACACGCCGGAAGAATTGGCACTCGCCAAAACCGCAAACGGCGTGGCCACAAAGTTATTCAGTGTCAAAAAGAAGGTCTGCACGCCGGCCAGAGTCACGCCCACATAGGGCATCAGTTCCGGGTGCTTTTTGCGGTTCAGAAACAGCGCGGAGAAGGCGTAGATGGAAAGCAGCCAGCTCCAGAACAGCAGCGAGCCTTCCTGCCCCGACCACAGCGCCGCGAATTTATAGAACAGCGGCAGAGCGCGGTTGCTGTGCTCCGCCACGTAGGCCATGGTGAAATTGTCTGTGAAGAAGAAATACTCAAGCGAGGCGACCGCCAAGGTTATCAGCCCGAACACCGCCATTCCGGCGTTGCGCGCGCTCTTGGTGAGCGCCGTCCGTCGCGTAACAATTCCCACGATTCCCGCAACGAACGCGTACACCGCCGCCAGAAAGGCGAGCAGGAGTGCAAATGAACCGAATATGTCCACTAGTTAGAACTCCCGCGGAGTCAGCTCTTGTTCGAGCTTCCTGAGGTATTCATGGTTTGGCCGGGCTGCACGGTTCCAGTTGGGCTGGCCTGGTACTTCGATGCGCATTTCGCTTGTACTTGCTCTGCCTGGAAGTTGCCACCCGCGGTGAGATTGCCTTCCACAAGAGCCTGCGCGCCGTCTTTAAAGGTATCCGGCAGCGGATCGCGGCCGACATAGCTCACGGGCAAGGTTTTATTCTGCTCTTCGAGCACGAAATCGATGCGCCCGTCGCGGTGCGCAATCGAGCCCGCCTTCACATTCCCCGAAACGCGCATGCGCTGGTGCAACGCAGCGGCTTGCAGTGTGGGGATCTCGGAAATGGTGTGGTAGTAAGTCTTGCTCTGCGTGTAGCCGACGTAAGCCAGCATCAGCAACGTAACTATAATAATGCCCGACCCAACCAAAAACTTGCTTCGTGCCTTCATACGCGCACTCCTGTCCCGGGCATCGCCCTCTTGTCAGACGGATCAACGGGAATATTAGCACATCCGCAACACGGCAGCCGAAGCTGTGTGGCCCACAACACTTTCGATGCAGTTTCGCCGGCACTCGTCGTATCGGCACTGCAAGTGGGCCTCCAAACAAGTTAGACTCCTGTGCCCCTTAAAGTGTTTCAAGAAGAAACGGCTCAGCTCATACGCGCCACGATCACCGTAATATCATCCGCCCGTTCCGTGCTTCCCTTCCATTTCTCGCTCGCCTCAATCAGGCTGTGCATAAGCTGCTGTGCCGGAAGATCGCGATTCCGCAGGATCTGCTCCTTGAGCCGCTGCGTCCCAAATTCTTCCCCGTAGGCGTTCGCAGCCTCCGTCAACCCATCGCTGAATGCCACCAGCAGCGATCCGGGTGGCACGCACATCGTCACCTGCACGTAAGGCGTTTCCTTAAACAATCCAACCACCGTTCCGCCCTGATTCAATTCCCGCACCGAACCATCGGTCACAAACATCGGCGCCAGGTGGCCGGCATTCGTATAAGTGAGACTGTGCGTCTCGGAATCGTACGTGGCATAGAAAAAAGTGGCATAGCGGTCATCCGAGGTATTCCGGAATAGATGCGCGTTGAGAAGCGTCATTAACTTGGAAGTATCTCCGTTCCCATCGAGAGTTGCCGTGCTGCGCAGTGCCGCCTGCACGCTGGCCATCAGCAGAGCCGCCGAGATTCCCTTCCCGCTGATGTCCGCCAGCGCCATGCCAATGCTGGTCGGGCTCAAGCAAATAAAATCGTAATAGTCGCCGCTGACCACGCGCGCCGGCTCGCAGATCGCCGCCAAGTCCAGCCCAGGCAAGCTCGGCAGAGACTTGGGAAACAGTTCCTGCTGCACCTCGCTGGCAATGGTGATTTCGTGCTCGAGCCGCTGCTTCTGCTTTTGTTCTTCGATCAGCTTGGTAATGGACCCCGTCATCTCGTTGAACGATTCGCCCAACGCGCCCAGCTGATCGTGTTGGTGCACGCGCACGCGATGGGTGAAATCGCCGCGAGCCACGTGCAGGGTAGCCTTATAAAGATCGTCCACCGATTGCGTGATCGTGCGCGTCAGAATGGTTCCGGTAATCAGCGCGCCAATCTCCAGCATCAGGAAAATCACGCCGCTCACCACCACAATCGCTGCCAGGATGGGACCCACCGCGCCGACCGATGAGTACAAGCTGTGGTTGAGCGTCGAGGGACGCAATGTAAACGTTGCCAGCACAGGCGCGGAGACAGGAAGTGTCGCCGGATACTTGTTCGGATCCGACTCCACCTGATATGCCTGCAGCGTCGCCGCCCCGCCAATCGGGATGTCCAGCCAATTCGCACGCTTGGGCAATACGCGATTGCTGCTGACAATCTTCTCGCCACCGACATAGGTACGGCCATCGATGCCGAAGGTGATCCCCCGCTGGCCCGGCCCCGCCGGCTGCAACAGCGTAAATTGGATTGGTCCGAGGTCAGACGTCATGCCGTTCAGCAACTCGGGAGTGATCGGCGCGGCCACCAGCACGGAAACCGGCCCACTCGGCGTGTTCCGTTCTTGCTCGGCGGCAAACATCAGTTGTCCCTTGTACACGTTGAGGCCGGAGAATCGCTGCCCTTTCGATGGGTCGACCAGGCGCGCCCGGTGCAAGAACACGCGCAACCCCGGCCACTGTTGCCTGGCCGCGGTGATCAGGCTGGCCACGCGTGGCCCCGCAAGAAGCGCCTGATCGATAGGCGATTGCCCCGGTTGAATCTCCTGGCTCACCGCGACGGTGATTTCCTCAGCATCCGCGGCAATGATCGCGATGTGATCCTGAATGTCGTCCTGCAGCAGGTGCGCCCCGATTTGCGGGTACAGCAGGTACATACCAATACCCATCATGGTCAGCAGCAGCAGCACTGGAACCAGCGCGATGAAGATGTAGGCCACAATCAGCCGGTTGCGGATGCCCCACAGCGCCTTGTTGCGCACCCAGGAAAAGAAGTGATAGCCCAGATAAAAAAGCGCCACCACGCTCACAATCCCGAAAATCGACGAAGACGGGAACGGATGACCGATCAGAATTCCGCGCACAATTCCGTACGCAATCAGGAACGCGATGGCTGCGCGGTCGAGCTTCGTTATCCGCGGCAAAGAACTGGCAGCCCGTTGTAGAGGTTTGAAACTCACGGAAGCCCTTCGGAAAACATTGTCCAGGTTCCGCGGCGAATTGTCAGCGATGCAGGATTAAAGTGCGGAACGGTCGTTCTTTCCTACCCGGCTATGATGCCGGCTGTATGTGAAGTAGATCACCAATCCGATAAGAAGCCATCCAAGTAGCCGCGCCCAGTTGATCCATTCCAGCTTATACATCATATAGCCGTTGAAGAGGATACCCAGCACCGGAATCAGCGGAACCCACGGCGTGCGGAACGGCCGCGGCTGGTCGGGATTGGTTCTCCGCAGCACCATCACCGCAATGCACACGATCACGAACGCAAACAGCGTGCCGATATTCACCATTTTCCCGATGTCGTCGATCGGTGTAACGCTTCCCACAATCGCCGCCACAAACCCAACCAAAATCGTGTTCTTGTAGGGCGTTCGAAACTTCGGATGCACCGCCGCGAAAAATTTGCGCGGCAGCAGTCCGTCGTTGGCCATCGAGTAGAGCACACGCGTCTGGCCCAGCAGCATCACCAGCATCACACTGGTGAGTCCCGCCAAAGCTCCTGCGGTGATCAGGTAGGAAGCTTTGGTCAACCCGCGGTCCAGAAACGCCACGGCCAGCGGCGCTTCGATGTTCACCGAACTCCACGGCACCATGCCCGTCAGCACCGCCGCAACCAATATGTAAAGAATCGTGCAGGCCACCAGAGAAGCGATGATCCCGATAGGCAGGTCCCGCTGCGGATTTTTTGCTTCCTGTGCCGTGGTGGAGACCGCGTCGAATCCTATATAGGCGAAAAATATGTACGCCGCCCCGGCCCCGATCCCCGAAAAACCCATCGGCGCAAACTGGTGCCAGTCGTGTCCCCAGTTTGCCAGGTTCACATAGCGCAAGCCCAGTAGGATCACGAAGAGCACCACAGCTACCTTGATCACCACGATGGTCGAATTGAACGTCGCGCTTTCCTTGATTCCTACCACCAGAATCGCTGTAATCACCAGCGCAATGCAAAACGCCGGCAGGTTGAACCCGATCTCCATCCCAAAAAGATGCGGCGCATTCACCAGCGCGTGCGCCCGCTGCAAGAGTTCCGGCGATTGCGCGTTGATCACGCCCGTCACCGCCAACAGAAAGGCCTGCGTCCCTCCCACTAACGTGGGATTGGCGGCGTGGGCCATCTGCGCCGCAATCGTCTTTTGCGCCACCTGAAAGGCGGTCCAGTGATCGTAGGCCAGCCACAGCGGCATCTTCAGCCCGAAAATATTCAGAAATTCGATGAAGTGGTTCGACCAGCCGGACGACACCGTGCTCGCGCCCATGGCGTACTCGAGCGTCAGGTCCCAGCCGATAATCCACGCGAAAATCTCGCCCAGCGCAGCATAGGCGTAGGTGTAAGCGCTGCCCGCGAGCGGAATCAGCGCAGCGAACTCCGCGTAGCAAAGCCCCGCAAAGGCGCAGCCCAGTCCGGACAAAACAAATGACAACATCAGCGCCGGACCCGCATAGTGCGCGCCCAAGCCCGACAACACGAAAATCCCCGCCCCAATAATCGCTCCGACGCCCAGTGCCGTCAGCGACATCGGTCCCAGCGTCCGCTTCAATGTATTCGCGCCGGCATCGCCGGCCTCGTGCAGCAGCCATTCCATCGGCTTTTTCGCCAATAACTGGCTGCCCGTCGACACTCTCTCTCCTGGCGTGGAAATACTGCTCATGTGAAAGTCACCTTAGTTTCGAACTTCGCTATCCGTGGCTCCTACTATGGCCGCCATCTGGAATCCCCAGTTGAGCGACAGTCACGTCAAGGTGTACTGCGGTTTGCACGCAAAGGCTGGAACCTCCGCGCCTCAAGCTGCAATTTAGGATGCGCATAGAATACCCGAATGCTTGGCCAGGTCGAGATATTTACGGGTCATTGCCCTGTCCCGGGAATTCCAGCGCCCTCAAGAGCGTTTCGACAGCACGCTCTCTGCAATCCAAAGAAAGTCCCGCGCCCGCGCGGCTGGGTCGTCAGCGGACGCGAGACTTCCGATCACCGCAACCGAATCCGCACCCGCTGCATACACCTGGGCGGCATTGCCGTTGGTGATGCCGCCGATAGCTACGATCGGCCTACTGGTGAGTTTGCGCGCCTGTCGCAGCAACTCCAGCCCGACGACAGGGTCGGGATTCTCTTTGGTAACCGTCGGGAAGATAGGTCCTACCGCAATATAGTCCGCTGAAGTCAGCTCGGCTTGCTTCAATTGCTCGATGTTATGTGTCGAAACGCCCACCCAGCGGGGCGGTTTGCAGATTTCGCGCGCATCTTCCACCGGTAGGTCGTCCTGTCCCACATGAACGCCCGAAGCGCCCACCATGGCAGCGATATCCGCGCGGTCGTTCACAATGAAATTCACACCCAATGGCAGCAATGCCGCGCATATTTCCTGGGCTACGGAAAAAAACTGGCGGGCCGTTGATTTCTTGTCGCGAAGCTGAATCAGCTTCACCCCGGCCTTCGCAAGTGTCTGCGCGAAAGAAATCGGCTCTTTGGTCAGCGCCGCGTCGACAATCGCGTAGAGAGGAGGGAACAAAGCTATTTAGCCACTGCCGCCGAGCGTTCCAGGAAATGCGTGTCGAACTTCCCGGCAATAAAATCCGGATCGGCGATGATCTTTTTGTGCAGCGGAATCGTGGTCTTGATTCCTTCTACCACGAATCCGTCCAGCGCGCCGTGCAGCCGCGCGATGGCCTCGCGCCGGTCATGCCCATACGCGATCAGCTTCGCCACCAGCGAATCGTAATAGGGCGGAATCACCGCGTCAGCGTAGGCTGCGGTATCTACGCGAATTCCCGGTCCACCGGGCACGCGAAAAGTGGTGATGCGCCCGGGACTCGGCACGAAAGTTTCCGGATCCTCCGCGTTCACACGGCACTCGATGGCATGTCCGCGAAATTCCACCGGCCCAACCACATCCTCCAGCTTTTCTCCGGCCGCCATGCGGATCTGCGATTTCACCAAATCCACGCCGGTAACCATCTCGGTCACAGGGTGCTCCACCTGAATGCGCGCGTTCATCTCGATGAAATAAAGCCCGCCGGTAACGTCGCGCAAGAATTCCACGGTGCCCGCGCTTGAATACCCCACACTCTTCAGCGCATTCACCACTTGGTCGCCGATTTTCTCGCGGGTCGCCGCGTCCAGCACGGGCGAAGGAGATTCTTCCAGCACTTTTTGATGCCGGCGCTGAATCGAGCACTCGCGCTCGCCAAGATGTATCAGGTTTCCGTACTTGTCCCCCAGTACCTGAAATTCGATGTGCCGCGGCCGCTCGATTAGCTTCTCCATGTACACGTTGGAGCTGCCAAAGGCCTGCTCGGCCTCGGTCCGCGCCGTTTGAAACGCCGCGATCAACTCGCTTTTATGGCGCACCACGCGCATGCCTCGTCCGCCGCCGCCTTCCGCGGCCTTGATCATCAGCGGGAGTCCCACCTGCTTGGCAACCTCCTTGGCCATGGCTTCGTCTTCCACCACGCCCGGGCTGCCCGGAATGATCGGCAGTCCCGCCCTGGCCATTTCCGAGCGGGCGCGATCCTTCTCGCCCATCATGCGAATGGCATCGGGCGAAGGGCCGATAAAGGTAATGTGCGAAGCTTCGCAGACTTCCGCGAAGTTGGCGTTCTCGGATAGAAAGCCGTAGCCCGGATGGATCGCATCCACGTTGGCAATTTCTGCTGCGCTGATTACCTGCGGGATATTCAAATAGCTGTCGCTGCTGCGCGGAGGCCCGATGCAAATGGCCTCATCCGCAAAGCGCACATGCAGCGCATTGCGGTCCGCCTCGGAATACACCGCGACCGTCTTGATATCCAATTCTTTACACGCGCTCAGAATGCGCAGCGCGATCTCACCGCGATTGGCTATCAGAATTTTCCGGAACATTCGATTGACGTATGCCTTCGAACTTACCGCCGAGACCGGCGGCCCTCTCGAGGAATTCTATTTCTTGCGGCCGGTGCGGATGCCGAAGAGCTTCTCTCCATATTCCACCGGATGCCCGTTCTCGACGAAAATTTCGACAATTTCTCCGCCCATGTCTGCCTCAATCTCGTTCATCAGCTTCATCGCTTCAATGATGCACAACACCTGCCCTTGCTCCACTCGCGCCCCGACCGTCACGAATGGTTCCGCGCCCGGACTCGGCGCCCCGTAGAACGTTCCTACGATGGGAGATTTTACGATGTGGACATCCGGCTCCGCCGCTTTTGCGGCTTCCGCTTTCGCCGGTGCCTCCGCTGCCGCGACAGCGGTCGCCGGCGACACTTCCGGCCCCGACGATGGAGCAGCCTCGCTTGATTCCGCTCCGGCCGCCCGCGCTGCCCGCGCCGGGCTTGCTGTCTGCACCGGCGCTTTCTTCAGCAGAACGCGCACGCCGTCACGTTCGTATTCGAATTGCTCCAACCGGTGCTTCTGCATGAACTCGAGCAACCGCTCGACCTCGCCCAAATCCACGCCGCGCACCGGCTGATTCGAAGCTCCCTCGGATTTCGTCTTCTTGGCCATTAGTTCTCGATCAATTCCCTGGGCGCAGTCGTCAATTCCACCGCCCCTTGCGCGCTCACCACCACATCGTCCTCGATGCGAATGCCACCCAGCCCTTCCACGTAAACGCCGGGTTCTACTGTTACCACCATGCCTTCCTGCAGCACGAACTTCTCGCCTTTTCCGAGCCGCGGCATCTCGTGGATTTCAAGCCCCAGCCCGTGCCCGGTGCTGTGCGTGAAATATTTCGCGAAACCGTGTCGGCGCAAGGTTCCACGCGCTGCCGCATCAACTTCTCCTGCTGTTACTCCCGGCCGGATCGCATTCTTCGCCGCCGCCTGTGCTTCCAACACAGCGTCGTAAAGCTTTCGAAGCTTCTGGGGAGTCCGTCCCAGGTAAAGGGTGCGGGTCAAGTCGCTGCAGTAACCGCGAAGTATAGCACCGTGATCCAGCACCACCAATTCGCTTTTCTTCAGGATTTTTGCTGTCGGCTGCGCGTGGGCCCAGGCGCTCCGCGCTCCGGACGCTACGATTGTGTCGAAAGACGGCCCGCTCGCGCCCAACTGTTTCATCGTGTATTCGATCTTTCCCGCCACTTCCAGTTCACTGATGCCCGGCTTTACCTCAGGCGTCACCCGCCGGAAAACTTCGCTAATCAATTCCGCGGCTGCACGCATGACCTTCAATTCCTCGCGGTCTTTTACCGCGCGCATGCGTTCCACCACACTCGCATCCTTCACCCAGCGGATTCCTCCGCCCGCAGCTGACTGTAGCGCCTCTTTCTGCGCCACAGTCAGGTGCCCCGCCGAATACCCAACCAGCGGTTGCCCTCGTTTGCGCAGCAGCGCATTTCCCACAGCTTTTACGATTCCCTTTTTGGCAATCTGCACCTGCGCGCCTTTGACTTCCTCGCGCGCCTGAAAGGTGTACCGGCTGTCAGTGAAAAGCGTGGCCTTGGCGGGGTCGACCAGCAACAATCCTGCGCTGCCGGAAAATCCACATAGGTAGCGGATATTGGCTGGATGAGAAACCAGCAGGGCGTCCGTGTGCAGTTCGGAAAAACAAAACCGGAGCCGATCGATCCGGCTCCGGTTTAAACCTTGATCTTTTGCCTCCACGTCAGGCGACTTCCCCCCTCAGGGCTCGAGCCCCTGCCTAAATTACATTGGCCATTACATCGGCAGGATGCGCGGCGTAAGGAAGAATAGCAACTCCTGAGACGTAGAGCTAACGGTTGTATGTTTGAAAAGATTCCCCAGCACCGGCACGCTACCTACCAGCGGTACCTGCGAGATCGAGGTCTGTTGCTGCGTCACGATAATTCCGCCAATCACAACTGTCGCGCCGTCCACCACGGTAACCTTGGTTTCGGCCGACTGTGTATCGATAGCCGGAATTCCCTGCACGCGCGGGATAGCCTGGTCGATCTGGTCGTTCTCCACCGTCACGTCCATGTAGACCGTGCCTTCCGCGGTGATTTGCGGCGTCACGTCCAGCTCCAGCACCGCGTCGACGAACTGCACCGACACTGTGTTGTTGATCACGGTCTGCACCGGAATCTTGGTTCCCTGCTTCACCGT
>DASZMG010000078.1:0-5600 GCA_035551975.1 Candidatus Acidiferrales bacterium
CAAGGCCAATCACCACCGGAACAAATTGCACGTCTTTCACCAGTTGCTGCAGGAAGGGTAACTGCACTTCGAGCGAATGCTCGCGCTCGTGCGCCACACTGTCTTCGCGCAGATGCGGCACGCCGCGCATCAATTCCTTCGCCAGCGCCGAATCGATGCGCGCCTCTCCGAATGGCGTCTGCCAACTGCCTTCGCTCAGAATGGCCATCGCTTCGCCGCCGGGAAAATGGCGCGGCCCCAGCAAAATGCATTTCGCCGGAATCTGCAGCGACGCGTAAACGGCTCCCGCCACGTGCCCTGAATACATGTAGCCCGCATGGGGCACCACGCAGCCAAGAGCCCTCACTTTGTCGTGCCCGTCCGCGCAAAATTCGCGGATCTGCCGCGCGAGCTCGCGCGCATCGGCGGTGTAGAAACGTCCGGCAACGGCAGGTGGGCGGATCATTGCGTTATTTTGGCACAGATGTGCGCGCCAGAGGCTATATCAGCCCCATACCTTGCCTAAATTCTCAATGGGAAGAATAAAACAGAAAACAGCGAGGCTGGAAAATCAGAGAGCTTTCGACGGCTTTCCGCGTACCCTCAGCGCCACCGTCTGGCCCTGCTGATAAAGAATCTGGACCTTGTCGCCGTACTGATAGCCACCTTGATCGAGCAGTTTCTGCATCTGGGCATGCACTTCGGGGCTGTAGGTGAAGGTGTGGATCATCATGCCGTTGGCTTGCTCGCGCACGATAATCGAATTCGCGTCCGCGCGAACGACTTCGCCCTTCAGCCAACTCCCCTTCACCGCGGTATTCGTGGGTTTGGGACTTCTGGTCACAAGGGTCGAACTGATCTGAGCGTGCGCGGGAACAGCCGTCAGCGCAAATGAAGCGGCCAGGGCGATTGCAGCGAGGATGCTAGAGCTCTTCATCGAACGATATTTTCAACGACTTCAAGAATTTGATGTCTTGCGGCGTGATTTCTATCTTCGGCTCGTCTTCATCTTCTTCCAGAATCTCTTCATCCACGCGGATGTGCAGCGATTCGAGAAACCGCCGGTCCTGCTGCGTCATTTTCGCATCGCTGGAACCACGCCGTGCCAACCCGATAGTGGCGTCGAGCTTCAGCACGATATCGAAGCCGGCCGCGCGCACGCTGGAAATGGCTTCCGCGATTCGTTCGGAATCGGACACCGTATCGTTGATCGCGTGTCCTAGTTCCCGCAGCAGTTGCTTCATCCGGTCGTCGAGTTGCAAGGGCGTGCCTCCTGTGGAAAGCCCTTTCCTATACTAATTTTAGGGCCGGAGCAAGCCCCAAACAAGGGCGCATATCCGTCTCACTCCGAGGGAGTTACCTGTCCCAGCGAACAATACTCAATCGCAGTCATCTTCCACCGCAACCCGTTCTCGACGGCGTCCGCTTTCCCTTCTTACAAATTTAACTTGAATTGCCACACCGGGCCGTTGCAATCTACACGCTTGCAGAGTAACTTGCCATGAGACCGACCCATATGTATCGAGTTCCTGGCCTCCCAACCGGGCCAAAAAATTCGGAACGCGGCCAAGCCTTAGTCGAATTTGCCATCGTCATCCCTGTGATCGTGCTGATCCTGCTCGCCGGCGCGGACTTGCTCACCGCGATTTCCGCCAAGCACAACATCGAGTACGTCGCCCAGGAAACCGCGCAGTGCGCGGCAATGAATAACTCCAATTGCGTGACCAGCACTGGGCCGCAGGTTCAACCTTACGCACAACAAATCGCGGCGTCGTTGGGCCTGACGAACACCGGCGCGTTGACGGCAACATCCAATTCGTGTGGCGGAACATGCGTAGCAGTTACCGTAAACTACCCGGCCGCACCGCTGTTCGCAGGGTTTTTCCCAAGCGTCAACCTTCGCAGTACGGCGCAATTTACTGCTCCTTGATTCTGTTCACCATCGCGGCAAATCTCTTCCATTGAACGCGGCCACCCGCTGATTTACCCTTCCTCCGCACAGATGGTAGGAGGAAACGCTTGCCTCGTCGCGTTTCATCTGACCAAACTCATCGGAGAACTGAATGGCTGATCTGGAACGTCTGCTCAATGACCTTGTCATCGCCAACCGCATTCTCGCCCATGAAGATGTCGTGGATGCCTACGGACACGTAAGCGTGCGCCACCCCGAAAAACCCGACCATTTTTTCCTGTCACGATCCCTGGCTCCGGAATTCGTCACTCGCGAGGACATCATCGAGTTCACGCTGGATGGCAAGCCGCTAAAAGAAGAAGCGCGCGCCCTTTATCTCGAGCGCTTCATCCATGGCGCCATCCTGGAAGCCAGGCCTGACATAAACGCGGTAGTCCACGCTCACGCCGAAGACATTTTGCCTTTCGGGCTCACCAGCGCCACGCCACTGCGCCCGGTAATTCATTCGGGCAGCTTTCTTGGGGCGCGGGTGCCTGTCTGGGATATCGCCGATAACTTTGGCGACACCAACCTGCTGGTGGCAAATTGCAAGCAGGGCCGCGATCTGGCAAAAGGCCTCGGCAACTGGAACGTCGTTCTGATGCGCGGACACGGTTTTGCCGCGGCTGCTCGCTCCATCATCGAAGTGGTGCGCATGTCGGTTTATTTGCCGCGCAATGCGCGCGCTCTTCTTCGCGCGAAACAACTCGGCGGCGAAATCAAATATCTCTCGCAAGGGGAAATCGACGCTCGCAACCGCGGCTACTCGCCGTATTCTCCAGAAACCTGGCGGACCTGGGAGTATTGGGCCAACAAAGCGGGCGTGGGACATCTGGCGGCCCTTCCCGCCGAGATGAAATAGTGAAGGTTTGAAAGTTTCCCCGCTGGAGCCTCGCAATTTTTGGTCGCTCGCCTTTTCCTCTAAATACTTTTAAAACTCCCAGCGAATCAGGGAATTCATTGATGGAAATTCAAACTCCGCAAGTGTTTAATGAGAGAGAATTTGGTCAAACCGAGGCAGCGCTATGGATGAATATGGCATTTTCAAGGGAATCCCGCAGATGAGGCCTTTTCAGTTGGGCTTGGTATCGGACCTCCAGCGGGCCACTGACCTGATGAACCGCATGTATGCGCGGATCCCGGGAAATTATTTTATCCGCGACATGGTCACGCGCGAAGTGGTTGCATCTTTGCCTTGCGCAAATGAGGACCTGCCCGGCGGCACATCTTCCTCCGCAAAGGAGCCTCCCTTTGACATCTTCTGCGGCGTTCCTGACAAAAATGCCGCGTGGTATGAAAGCGTGGAAGGATTGTCCAATGCCCGCGCGAGAATGGAACAGATCGCCAGAATCCGCCCAGGCAAATATTTCGTCTTTTCCCGTCGCGACCATTCCGTCCTGGCGCAAGTCGAAACCTTCACCGATACGCAGTACCCCATCGCACCCAGTTCCGCTGCATAAATTCCCTGCTGGCGAGCTTTACGGATTGGTCAGAACAAACAATTGAGACAATGGGGAAAATGGTGCGCCCGGCGTGAGTCGAACACGCGACCTTGTGCTTCGGAGGCACACGCTCTATCCAACTGAGCTACGGGCGCAACGAGGGAACCGCTAGTTTATAGCGGTTTGCGACTGCGGCGAAGAATAATCTCGCGGGCGCCGAACTCGCGGCACAGCCCTTTTTCTCCGCTCCGACTTTGCTAACTTGTCCGCCCGACGCCCTTTGCTTTCATCTTTTTGGCCCCAATCCAGTCCGAAAAATGAGAACTTTTAGCGCCAATCGACGGCTCAGGTGGCCAACCGGACAAACTACAGTAAACACCGTACAGACCCGCTCCCCTGGGAATGCTATCAACCAAAACTCGGGTATTTTCCGTATCTAAGGCCCATTTCGCAAGAACCTTGAGGGCATGTAGGCAAGGGCAGTGGTGCAGGGTTCCAGCCTTGCTGTGCTGCGTAACACCTTGTTCGGTCAGTTGTTAATCCATTGTTTAGCCAATACTCTGGCTAATTTTTAAACCGCTCGTTTGGGAGATCAGCATGAGCAAAGAATCCGTCACCGTCGAAAATAAAGCCGCCGGGTCCCCGCCACCGGCCAAATCAAACGGCCACAAGAATGGTCGAAGCAGCGGTGAGCTCGCCGTCATCCTCGCCGGTCTGCAAACCATTCGCGACGGAGATTTCTCCGTGCGCTTTCCCGGTAACTGGACCGGCATGGCCGGCAAAATCGCCGACACCTTCAACGATATCGTCGCCGCGAACCAGCACATGGCCCAGGAACTCAAGCGCGTAGGCCAGGTGGTCGGCAAGGAAGGCCGCACCCGCGAGCGCATCCGCTTCCATGAATCGCGCGGCGCCTGGGGCCAGATGGAAGGCTCGGTCAACGCTCTCGTCGAAGACCTGCTGCGCCCCACCACGGAAATGACCCGTGCCATCGCCGGCGTGGCCCAGGGCAACCTGACGCAGACGGTGCGCCTGGACGTTGACGGCCGCCCGCTCGAAGGCGAGTTCCTGCGCTCCGCGAACATCGTCAATACCATGATTCAGCAATTGGGCATCTTCACCGCGGAAGTTACGCGCGTGGCTCGCGAGGTCGGTTCCGAAGGCCGCCTCGGTGGACAGGCCGTGGTGCCCGGCGTGGCCGGTACCTGGAAAGACTTGACCGACTCGGTCAACGCCATGGCCGGAAACCTCACCGCTCAGGTCCGCAACATCGCTGACGTTACTACCGCCGTGGCCAGCGGCGACCTCTCCCGCAAAATCACCGTCGATGTTCGCGGAGAAATTCTCCAGCTCAAAGAAGCCATCAACACCATGGTGGACCAGCTCCGCTCTTTCGCCTCGGAAGTCACACGCGTGGCGCGCGAAGTCGGTTCCGAAGGCCGGCTCGGCGGACAAGCCGTGGTGCCTGGTGTCGCCGGCACCTGGAAAGATTTGACCGACTCGGTGAACGCCATGGCTGGTAACCTCACCGGCCAGGTGCGTAACATCGCCGAAGTCACCACCGCCGTGGCTCGCGGCGACCTCTCCCGCAAGATCACGGTGGATGTGAAGGGCGAAATTCTCGAACTGAAAGATACCATCAACACCATGGTGGACCAGCTCAACGCCTTCGCCGGAGAAGTCACCCGCGTGGCGCGCGAAGTCGGTACCGAAGGAAAACTCGGCGGCCAGGCGCAGGTGCCCGGCGTCGCCGGTACCTGGAAAGACCTCACCGACAACGTCAACTTTATGGCCTCGAACCTCACTGGCCAGGTGCGTAACATCGCCGAAGTCGCAACGGCCATCGCGAACGGCGACCTCTCCCGCAAGATCACCGTCGACGTCCGCGGCGAAATTCTTCAGCTCAAAGAAACCCTGAACACCATGGTGGACCAGCTCAACCGGTTCGCCGGAGAAGTCACGCGCGTCGCTCGCGAAGTCGGTACCGAAGGCCGCCTCGGCGGACAGGCCAACGTGCCCGGTGTCGCCGGTACCTGGAAGGACTTGACCGACTCGGTCAACTCCATGGCCGGTAACCTTACCGCTCAAGTCCGTAACATCGCCGAAGTCACAGTATCGGTGGCCCGTGGCGACTTGTCCCGCAAAATCACTGTGGACGTGAAGGGCGAAATTCTCGAGCTCAAAGACACCATCAACACCATGGTCGATCAGCTCAACGCCTTCGCCGG
>DASZMG010000079.1:0-25825 GCA_035551975.1 Candidatus Acidiferrales bacterium
TGGTGGGAAGCACGACACCGCGGACGACCAATCGTGACTGAGTCACTTCGAGGGCGAGCACTGTGACCGCTGTTCAATACCTGATACTGAGCCTCGCTGCGGTCCCCGCAATCTACTATTTCCTGGTGCTTTTCAGCACGGCCCGTTTTTTTACGACTTCGCGAAAAGAAGAGAAGGGCGCCGCTGAGTTCACTCCGCCTGTGAGCTGCCTGAAGCCGATCCGCGGCCTGGATGTGGAGGCTTACGAGAATTATGCGAGCTTCTGCCGCCAGGATTATCCCGACTACGAAATTCTATTTTGTGTGGACGAAAACGATCCGGCGGTGCCGGTGTTGCAGCGAATCGTAAAGGATTTCCCCGACCGCCGCATTCGCCTGCTCTATGGCTCCGGGCGGGATGCCATAAACGACAAGGTCGCGCGGCTGGTGCGGTTGGTAAACGAGGCCTCGCACGACATGCTGGTCATCACCGACGGAGACGTTCGCGTGCGGCCGGACTACTTGCGCACGGTGGTGGCGCCATTTCGCGATCCCAATCTCGGCGCCGCGACGTGTCTCTACGTTTCCACCAAGGAAAACACCTTTCTCGAACAGGTTCAGTCGATCGGCATGGTTTCCGACTTTTTTGCGGGAATCATGGTGGCCTGGCAACTGGACGGCGTGAAATTCACATTCGCGCAGTCGATTCTCACCACGCGCAAGAACCTCGAGGGATTCGGTGGATACGAAACCATCGAGAACCGTCCGGCGGACGATTTGTGGATTGGGCGTCTGGCGGACGAACAGGGCCTGAAGACGAAGCTGCTTCCCTATGTGGTGCAAACGGTCGCGGATTTTAAATCCTTTCGCGAATTGATTCATAAGCGGCTGCGCTGGATGACGGTAATGCGGCGCATGCGCCCATGGGGCCACCTGGGATTGGTGTTCACGTGGGGCTTGCCCTGGTCGTTGATAGCGATTGCGGTTCATCCCACCGCCGCCATTGCGCTCGGCTACTTCGGCACATATCTGGCGATGCGCATCGCCATGACGCTTCTTCTCGGCACCTGGGGAATGAAGCAACGCGGAATCTGGAAACAGGTGGCGTTGATTCCGTTATGGGACGCCATTGCCTTTTGCATCTGGCTGGTGAGCTTCAGCCGTAGCACGATCCGCTGGCGGGGAATTGACTATCGCATCCGCGGCGGAATTCTGGTACCGGTGGCTTCCAAGTAGCAGCGAGCTGCGTCAACGAACCTGACGTGCAAGGACAAAACTTTCGATGAAAAAGTGCCTGGTGACGGGCGGCTGTGGTTTTATCGGCGTCAACGTTGTGACGCGATTGGCCAGCCAGGGCGCGCATGTCCGCGTTCTCGACAACCTCAGCCTGGGACGCCGTGGAGATATTGATCCGCTCGGAGCGGAATTGCTGGTGGGCGACATTCGAGATGAATCAACCGCCGCGAAGGCCTGCCAAGGTGTCGATGTGGTGATTCATCTGGCGGCGCACACGCGAGTGGTTGAATCCGTCACAAATCCCGAGCTGAATTTTGAAGTGAACGCAAAAGGCACGCTGAACATGCTTCTCGCTGCCCGCGATGCCGGCGTGAAGAAATTCATATTTGCGTCAACGGGCGGGGCAATCCTCGGCGAGCAAGACCCTCCGGTACACGAACAGATGGTGGCGCGCCCGATATCGCCCTATGGCGCGGGCAAGCTGGCCGGGGAAGCGTATTGCTCGGCGTTTTCGGGAGCGTACGGACTGAATACGATTGCGTTGCGATTTTCGAATGTGTACGGACCGTACTCGTATCACAAAGGCAGCGTGGTCGCTCAATTCTTCAAAAATCTAATCCAGGGAGAGCCGCTGACGGTCTACGGAGACGGAGATCAGACCCGCGATTTTCTCTACGTCGACGATCTTGTGGATGCGGTGATGCTTGCGGACAAAGCGGACGTTCGTGCGGACGTGTTTCAGGTGGCGTCAGGCCGCGAGACTTCCATTCGCGAGTTGATCAGCGCGATGAAAACGTCCGTTCCGGAATTCAAAGCGGAGATTCGCTACGAACCAGCGCGCGCCGGTGAAATTTCAAGGAATTACGCGGACATTGCGAAAGCCCGCCAGATGCTTGAGTACGATCCAAAAACGCGGCTCGAAGATGGCCTGCGGAATACCTGGAACTGGTTCTTGTCACGCCAGGGCCACTTTGCGGCCAAGAGCAGCGTTTGAGATGGTTGGGCTGACTCAGTAATGGAAACTCATCTCATTAAAGCCGCGCTGGGATTGATCCTTATACCTCAGCGGTTGAAACCCTCGCGAGAGAGCCCTCGACTCGCTGAGGGGCGCTCGCTTCGGGATGACACACTCCAATATGGCGGGCGCTTATGTTGCCCGACACAACCTCCGCGCGGTGGCACGGCTGAAGCCGTGCTCTGACGAAGAGCTATTGTCAGATGGCTTCTAACGCAGGATGTCTTCTAGCTGAACCTTCGCGTCGGTCTTAGCGTCGCGGTACTTGACGATCACGGGCGTGTAGAGCGACAAATTCCACTCCTTGCCGCGGCCTCGCGGGATGGCCCGGGCACCAGCTACCACCACGGCGTTCTCGGGAATCACTAGGGGCGTATCGTCCGAAGCGACGTGAACTTCTCCGGTAACCACATCGTAGACGGGCGTGGAGCGATTCAGGATAGTGCCGCTTCCGAGGACGGCTCCTTTCTTCACCAACGTTCCTTCGTAAACTCCCGCATTGCCGCCAACCAATACGCCATCTTCGATGATCACGGGCAGGGCGCCAATCGGCTCGAGCACGCCGCCGATCTGCGCAGCAGCGGAAATGTGGCACTTCTTGCCGATTTGCGCGCAGCTTCCGACCAGCGCGTGTGAATCGACCATCGATCCTTCGTCGACGTAAGCACCCACATTGATGTACATCGGCGGCATGCAGGTCACGCCTTTGGCGACAAACACGCCATCGCGGATGCTCGATCCACCGGGAACAATGCGAACGCCGGAAGCGGCCGTGAAAGTTTTCACCGGATAGGTCGACTTGTCGAAGAAAGGCTGGCGGGTCGCGTCGATGGACATGTCAACCGTGGCGCCCATGCGAAAGCCCAGGAGGATGCCCTTCTTTACCCACGAATTCACGCGCCAGCCAGTGTTGGTAGATGGATCAGGCTCGGCGGCGCGAATTTCGCCCGCATTGAGCGCGTTCTTGAACTTCTGGAACAGGCTGGCTTGTTCGTGGGAGTATTGCGCCGGATTTTCGTCGAACAATTTCTCGATTTCAGCGCGCAGCATAGACCTGCTGAATCAGCCCCAGGGAATCGAGCACGCTGCGGATTTTCGAAAGATTTTCCGGCTTCACTTGCACCATCGGCAGGCGGCAAACGGGTTCGCAAAGCCCCATTAAAGCCATTCCCGCTTTCACGGGAGTGGGATTGGTCTCAACGAAGTTGACTTCCATCAGCTTGAAGTAGCGCCGCTGCACTTCGCGCGCCGCCGCGAAATCGTTGGCTAGAGCGAGTTGGACCATGCGAGTCATTTCGCCGGGAATCTCGTTCGACACCACAGAAATCAAGCCGCGGCCGCCAAGCGCCAGTAGGGGCAGAGTGATGCCATCGTCTCCTGAGAGCACTAAAAACTTCTCCGGAACCATGTCCAGAATCGAGGCCATCTGCGAAATATTGCCCGAAGCTTCTTTTACACCGATGATGTTGTCGATCTCGGCCAGCCGCTTCAGCGTTGACGGCTCAATGTTCACACCGGTACGGCCGGGAATATTGTACAGAATGATCGGCAGCCGCACGGCATCGGCAATCGCTTTGAAGTGCTGGTACAAGCCTTCCTGTGTGGGCTTGTTGTAATAAGGGCTCACGGAAAGAATACCGTTGGCGCCGAGTTCCTTGAATTCGCGCGCGAGCTCGATGACGTGCGCGGTGTCGTTTCCGCCGGCGCCAGCCAGCACGGGAACCTTGCCGCGAGCTTCCTCGACGGTGATTTCGACCACCCGGCGCTGCTCGGCATGAGACAGCGTGGGGCTTTCGCCTGTAGTTCCGCAGGGAACAAGAAAATTGATTCCGCCGTCAATCTGGCGACGTACCAGCCGGCGGACAGCGTCTTCATCCAGTAAGAGGTCCCGCCGAAACGGAGTAACGAGCGCGGTGCCGCATCCTGTAAACATGGTTTCCTCCTTCAACTCCATATCGGCTGGAACCGATTTTATTCCAGTTGTCCGATGATGTCCCGAAAATCGTAGAAGCCCTTCTTACCTGCCAGCCAGCGGGCCGCGCGCAGAGCGCCGCGGGCAAAACCATCGCGGCTGCGAGCAGTGTGCCGAATGGTGATGGTATCGGCCGCGGAATCGAAGCCAATTTCGTGAGTACCGGCGTGAGTGCCGGCGCGATTCGCCGCCACATCAATCGCCTTGTCGTAACCATTTTTCTTCATGGTCTCGACCAGCGCGAGTATGGTGCCGGAGAGCGCATCCTTTTTCGTGCTGTGATGAATTTCCCAAGCCCAGGCGGAATATTCGGGCTGGCGAGCGAGCAATCGGGCAGCCTCCGCCACGAGATGCGAAAAGACGCTGACGCCTACGGAAAAGTTTGCGCCCCAGACCAGACCTGAACCGGCATTGTCGACGGCAGCGCGGGCGCGATCCAGTTTGTCGAACCAGCCGGTGGTGCCAACTACAACGTTTACGCCAAGCTTGGCCAATCTTTCTACGTTGTCCAGGGCCGTGGTAGGCGTCGAAAATTCAATGGCGACATCGATTCCGCGGAAATTCGACTCGGTGAGCCCTTCGAAATTGGCATTATTGTCGAGGTCCAGGCGGAGTTTCGTCTCCAACCCGTATTCGGGCGCGAGACGTTCGATGATGTGCCCCATTTTGCCGTAGCCAACAATTGCCAGATTCATATTCCTCGCTCTATATCACCAGCGAACGCCGACGCCAAGTCTCGGATGGTTACTAATCGCCAAAAACTGCCGGATCCCGCTCGGTGAAAAACTCGCGATGCAGGGAGGCGGCCGCTTTTTGCAAATCGCCAGCCGATACGACCAACCCCAGATTCAGAAGAGAAGCGCCTTGCGAGATCATGCGTACATTCACGCACTTCAAAGCGCTCAGAGCGCGCGCGGCGACTCCGGGCGTTTCGCGAATGCGATCGCCCACGGCGCACAAAATGGCGCAGTCCTTGTCGATGGTGACTTCCGTAAAGGGCGCGAGTTCGGAACAAATCTCGGGAAGGCGCGTGGTGTGGTCGACGGTGAGGGAAACGCTCACCTCGGATGTGGAAACCATGTCGACGGGCGTTTCGAAGCGATCGAAAATCTCGAAGATGCGCCGCAGGAAGCCGTGAGCGCCCAACATGCGCGTGGAACGGATGTTCACCACGGTGACACCCTTTTTGCAGGCCACCGATTTCAAGATATTGCTGCAGGGAACCGCTTCCGCCACGATTTTCGTGCCGGGCGCTTCCGGCCGGCGCGAATTGAGAATCCACACCGGGATATTTTTGTCCTTGGCGGGCATTACTGTTGCCGGGTGCAAGACCTTCGCGCCGAAGTATGCGAGCTCGGCGGCTTCGTCGAATGAAATGGTGCGAATCGGATGCGCATCAGAGACGAGATTGGGATCGCAGGTAAGAAAGCCGTCCACGTCGGTCCAGATTTCGATTCCTTCGGCATCGATCGCCGCGCCCACCAAGGCTGCGGAGTAGTCGGAGCCACCGCGGCCAAGCGTGGTAGTAACTCCCTCGAGCGTTGAGGAAATGAATCCCCCCATTACGGTCACATATTCTTCGCCGATGCTCCGAATGCTGGCGGCGGTTCGCGCGTAGGTCTCACCAAGCAGAGGCGAGGCCATGGTATGGCGCGAATCCGTTACGATCACGTTGCGCGAGTCGAGATGCTTGGCAGGAAGACCCAGGCCTTCGAAGGCGAGCGCGACGATTCGGCTGGAAAGGCGTTCGCCGTAACTGGAAACTGCATCCACGGTGCGCGGAGTAAGTTCACGCAACGAGCAAATTCCGCCGACGATCTCGCCCAGATCGCGAAAATGGTCGGTCAGAATGGTATCGAGCTCTTTCTGGCGCGGTTGCGGCACGAGCGCCATCGATTCACGGCGGTGAAATTCCTCGAGTGTGCGCAAGCGCGCGAAAGCTTCCGCGCGCTTGCCTTCGGCCGCGTCTGTCGCCATAGCCAACAGCCCATTTGTGGTCTTGCCCATGGCGGAAACCACGACAACCGGGTGCTTTGCCAGGCGTGAGCGCACAATTCCTGCGACGCGCTCGATAGCCGCGGCGGATTCGACCGAAGTACCTCCAAACTTCATGACGATCATCGCGAGGACAACCTCTCCTGATTCGATTTCGTGTAGCGGTTAAGGTGCGGACTGCAACTGCCGCACCGCGTCCGCATAGAGCTTGACGGCCTGCAACAGATCACTTTTAGCAATTCGTTCTTCGGACGTGTGCGCCACGTGAATGGTGCCGGGGCCAAGCAGCAGCGGCTTGCCCCAAGCGCCGGCAAACATGGGCACATCCGTTGTATAGGACACGACTGTCGTGGCGAATCCGTCGACGCGCTGAAATTCGATGGCGGGAATGCAGAGAACTTCCCTTAATTCGGCACGGCTTCCGACGGCAGCTTCCAGCGCCTGGCGAACCGGAGCGGCATCGCCCACGAGCCGGACGAGGATCTCGGCGCTGGCCGAATCGGGAATCACATTCGGGGCGACTCCGCCGCTGATTGTGCCGATGTTCAGTGTGCTGGGGCCGAGCAGATGGCTTTCCGGCAATGGCACGCGGCGAATCGCTTCCAAAGCGTCGAGCAATTTTTCAATCGCCGATTCGCCCAGCTCCGGATACGCCGAGTGCGCGAATTTCCCGCGAGCGGCCAGCTCAAAGCGCAGCGCACCTTTTGAGGCGAGCGCTAATTTGTTCTCGGTTGGTTCGCCGTTGATCAAATAGCGAGAACCTCGCGGCGATTTGGAAGCGGCAACCGCGCCGGCGCTGTTGCGCTCCTCGCCGATCACAAAGAGAAGACCGAATTGTTTCGTCCCGCCCGCAAGCAGATTTTCTGCTGCGCCGATCATCGAGGCGATGATGCCTTTGGCGTCACACGAGCCGCGGCCCCAGATCTGCTCGGCGTCTTCACGCGAAGGAATGAACGGCGGCACAGTGTCCATGTGGGTCGAAAGCGTGACGATGGGACTGCCCCAGGTGGCCAGCACATTGAAGCGGCCATTTTCCACGTCCATTGTTTCCACTGTTCCGCCTGAGGTGGCGGCGAGCTTGGAAAGATGGGTGTGAAGATACCGGCCGACGGCAGCTTCATTGCCGCTGATTGATTCGATATCGACTAATGCGCGCGTTAGTTCAAAGACGTTCACTTGTGGCTAAGCCTCACCGAGCACACCAAAGTTGCGGATCACGATCCAAGCGGAGGAGATATGACTGACGCGAGCGAGAAGGAAGGATACGCGGGCGTTGCGCGGATGTCTTCGCCTCTCGATAGCGCTCCACCCGCGATGACGGATGACAGTGAATGGGTCTTAGGCCCATCCCCCAATTGCCGCGATATCAGCCATCGCAACAATTTCGGCGGAGATTACATGCCCCTTTCGCCACGGCCGCCGGAGCTGTCCGGACCTGCTGCCGCGCTACTGGTGGCCTCCGCACCTCTACCAAGAACGTAATCAGTGTAGTGGCACAGTTCGCGGCAAGTCAAGAAACGAGCTCGCGTTTAGGGTGAGTTGCGGCACAAACGGCAGTGATTTCGATCACTGCAGCGACCTGACCGTAGAGCCAAAGTGCGGCTATTAGGAGCGGTTCATGTCAAAGCGTCGAGCCATTGGAGCAGTGATTTCGGCGGCCAGAGTCGTTGGGTTATTGCTGATCATTCTGGCGCTCGTAGGTCTGCCGCCGCTACGGTCGTTGATCGGAAGAATGAGGGAACCGCTCGGCTTCGTTTCGTCGGTTACGCTCGGCGTGGTAGGGATCGTGTGGCTGATCGGCGTGCAGCTTTTTCTGCGCTTCTTCGATGAATTTCTTTCGCGCAACTGATCCTGCGCAACTGAACGCAACCCTGTTTTTTAGCTATTTCGTATCGACGCCCTTCGCTTTCAAGGTGCCCGCGACCGACGGATCCTTGAGAAACTTTATAAGCGCCTTCGCCGCCGCTGGATTTTGCGACTTCATCGCAACGCCCGCAGTGAAGTCGATGTAGCTTTCCAGCTCGCTTGGCAGCGGACCTACCAAATCCAACCCCTTAAAATCGGCAATTTCTGGAATGAGGGTGATGACCATCTGCGCTTTGCCCGCGGCAACATCCCGCTGCGGCTGGCCCGCACCAACTTCCGGCATGAATTTCGGTTTTACCTTATCCGCGATCCCAAGATGCTCCACCATTTCGTTGATGTGCACCGCGCTGGCGCCATCGCGATTGAACGCGATGGATTTTGCGTTCAGCAAAGTACGCTTCATGGCTTCAGGACTGCTGATATCGGGCTTTGGTGCACCCGCGCGAACACCCACTCCGATTCCCGCTTGCCCGAGAGTGGCGCGCGTATCCGCGGAGATTTTGCCGCTCTTGACCAGATCGTCGATCACGTTCGTCGAAAGAATCGCGACATCGAAGGCTTCGCCGGAATCGATCTTCTGCTGCAAGGTTCTTGACGATTCGAAACTAGGCGCCACTTTGCAGCCGATCGACTTTTCTATTTTCGGAATCAGGGCTTGCAACGCCGGCTTGAAGCCATCGGACGTGTAAACGCGAAGAGTGGCTGTTTTCGCGCGACTTTGTGCGGCAAAAGGCGAATTCAGCAGAATCGCCGAAGCTATGATCGCCACGAGCATTGAAATGATCCGGATGGTTTGAATCTTCACATCGCCTCCGCTTGGCCCAAAAGCCAGCCGGAGTTTACACTGCCGCATCCCTATTTCGTCGAAAAATTTGTATGATGGTTGGCTCTGCTCGGGCAGATTTTCCGTTCCGAGCGAGCGGCAGCAGAACAGCACACATGAATCCGACACGAAAGCTCAGGACCGGCACACCTATCGATCCAGCGGAATATACGCCTTGCTTTTCTTACCAGCCGGTGCGCGGCGAACCGGGTCAGCAAATCTTGTGCTGCGAGAATATCGCGGTCGACAAGATTGCCAACGAGGCTGCGACGCCCGCATATGTTTACAGCGGCGGAGCGATCGAAGCGGCGTATCGACGGCTCGATCGTGCCTTTGGCGCGTTGCCTCACGCGATCTGCTATGCGGTCAAGGCGAACAGCAACCTCGCCATACTGAAATTACTGGCGAAGCTCGGCAGCAGCTTCGACATTGTCTCGGGCGGCGAGCTTGACCGGCTGCGGCGAATTGGCGTCGATGGCAGCCGGATCGTCTTTTCGGGCGTGGGAAAAACGCGCGACGAGATGCGTGAAGCATTGAAATATCAGGCCGGCGGAAAGCGCGGAGCAAAAGCCGGGATCTTCGTTTTCAACATCGAGTCTGAAACGGAATTGGAAACGCTGCTCGATGAATCCGCTCGGCACTTGAAATTCGGCGGGCAATGTCCATCTGCGGCGATTCGGATCAATCCAGATGTTGCCGCTGGAGGACATAAGCATATTTCAACGGGTAAGTATCACCACAAGTTCGGCGTGGACTGGGAAACCGCCCGGCGCCTCTATCTTGCTCACAAGGATTCTCCGTGGATTCGTTGGCGCGGCATCAGCGCGCACCTTGGATCGCAAATTCTGACGGCTAAACCGTACCGCGCAGGGCTCGAGCGGCTGGCCACGCACGTGCGTGAATTGGCAGCCAATGGCATCGCGCTTGAAACGGTGGACATAGGCGGCGGGCTCGGCATTCGCTATACAGATGAAAAACCGCTCAACCTGGCCGAATACGCGCGCACACTTTCGCGCATCGCCCGTGGGCTGAAATGCAAATTGCTGGTTGAACCAGGACGCTGGCTCGTTGGCCCAGCCGGGATTTTGCTGACAAAGGTAATTTATGTGAAGAAGAACCGCGGCAAAACTTTCGTAATCGTGGACGCTGCTATGAATGACCTGATCCGGCCTGTTCTATACGAGGCCGAACATCCGATTACGCCCGCTATTCGCCAGGCACTTAGCGGGCAAAAAAGACATAACGGCTTCGTGGCAAAAGAAATTGTGGATGTCGTCGGGCCGGTTTGCGAATCCGGAGACTTTCTCGCTCAGAATTATCCGCTGGAGGCCGTTCAGACCGGTGATCTGCTGGTCATATGGGCTGCCGGCGCATACGGATTCGTCGAATCCTCGAATTACAACGCGCGGCGGCGCGCCGCCGAAGTGCTGGTGGAAGGGAAGCGATTTCGTGTCGTGCGGCGCCGCGAGACATACGACGACCTGGTGCGCGGAGAAATTGAGGCCACAAAATAATTTTAGAACAGTGAAAGCCCAAGGCATAATTGTTACCGGAGGGAATGGAATGGACGATCCGCTCGAGATAGTCGAACAGAAATACCACTTGTTTGTTCTGGCGGGCTACGCAGTGGTTGTAGCGATTATTGTGTCGGTGCTCCATGCGTCCGCGCTGGAACACTTGGTGCTATGGCTAATCGGAGTGGTGTTTTTCGGCGCGGTGCTCAGCGGAATTCGCAAGGGAGTAGAGCCGGCACCCAAGTTCGAAGTTTAAGTTTCGGCGCCGCGCGCTTATCAGACCAAAGCATGCACAACGGCGCGAAGCAGCCGATTGCCCTAGTTGATTTTCAGGACAGAAACGAACCGAATCTAGCGGTCCCGGTCGCGTCCGTAACCACCACCGCCCCTGCCGCCGCGTCCGCCTCCGCCACCGTGGCCGCCTCGTCCACCCCCGCCACCGCCGTGGCCTCCGCGCCCCCCACCCCCACCACCGCCTTCACGCTGAGGACGCGCTTCGTTCACCACTAACGCCCGCCCCATAAAATCCTTGCCGTTCAGCGCCGCGATCACCTTTTCCGCTTCGGCATCCTCGCGGATTTCAGCAAAGCCGAACCCTCGAGGCTGTCCGGTAAAGCGGTCCCGCAGCAACGTCAGCGAATCAGGCTGGACACCAATTTCCGAAAATAAGGACTGCACCTGCTCTTCCGTGGCTTTGAACGAGAGATTGCCGACGTAGAGTTTCTTCACGATCGTGCTCCTTCTTTGTGCCCCCGCTGAACGAAGAGGCCACGTGCGAGGCTGAAGAAGCAGGATCTCGGCCGCGGCAGACGGCGGGAGCCGTCTCCCAGGTCTGAAGCGAGCGCTCCAGCGACACAGCCAGCATCTTGCTGCAAACCCCCTTGGGAGTCAACCATTCGGGCCTGAAAGCAACCACCCGATGACGCACAGGGCATGGCTCCGAGGCGCACGAGAAAGCACGAGACAGTGATAGGATGGCGCCAATTGCAGCCGGGGGAGGAATCATGCGCGGCCTGATGATGGATTTCCCGCTAACGCTTGTCCATATTCTGGAGCGAGCTGGAAAGCTCTTTGGCGATGTCGAAATCGTTTCGCGCAGGCCCGACCGCCGGTTGAGCAGTTGCACTTATCGAGACGTCTACCTGCGCGCGCGAAGGTTGGCGCGCGCGCTGCAGCTGGCCGGAATGAAACCGGGCGACCGCGTAGCCACGCTGCTCTGGAGCCACTCCACCAATCTGGAGTGCTATTTCGGTATCCCGGTGGCCGGTGGCGTGATGCATACCCTGAATTTGCGCCTGCATCCCGACGAATTGGCCTATATTGCGAACCATGCGCAGGATCGCTTTCTCATCCTCGACGATATCCTGCTGCCCACCTACGAATCGTTCCGGGCGAAAGTGCCCTTTGAGCGCGTGATCTGTGTGCCTTTTGCATGCCCGAATGTGCCGGAAGGAATGGAAGACTACGAAAAATTCCTCGAAGGCGCCGATGGCGAATTCGCGTATCCCAAAATTGATGAAAATCAGGCCGCCTCAATATGCTTCACCTCCGGCACTACCGGCAAGCCGAAAGGAGTGCTCTACTCGCACCGGGCACAGGTCCTACACAGCCTCGCCGCGTGCCTATCGGATAGTTTTGGCGTCAGCAACAGCGACGCAATCCTTCCGGCGTCGTCCATGTTTCATGCCAACGGATGGGGTGTGCCGTACGCTGCGGCTATGATGGGTGCGAAGCTTGTCTTTCCCGGTCCGCACCTCGACCCTGAGAGTTTGCTCGAACTGATTCAGAAGGAAAACGTAACTCTGGCCACCGGTGTTCCCACTGTGTGGTATGGGCTTCTTGGCGCCCTGGAAAAGAATCCGTCGCGCTGGAATCCCTCGAAACCATTGCGCATCATGTGCGGCGGCTCGGCCGTTCCGGAATCTCTGCTGCGCGGGTTGGATCGGTTCGGCATTCGGCTCGTTCATCTTTGGGGCATGACCGAAACCGCGCCCATCGCAACGCTCGGTGTGATGAAATCCACGATGTCGAATTTGTCTGAGGAGCAAAAATACGACAAGCGCGTGAAGCAAGGATTTGCAGTGCCCTTCATCGAGCTTCGCGCGATGACGCCGGAAGGAGAGGCGCCCTGGGACGGCGCAACCTGCGGCGAACTCGAAGTCCGCGGCCCCTGGGTCGCATCCAGTTATTATGAATCTCCTGAATCGAAAGATCGCTGGACTGCCGACGGTTGGTTTCGCACCGGGGATATTGTCACCATCGACCGCGAGGGCTACATCAAAATCGTCGACCGCGGCAAGGATTTGATTAAATCCGGCGGCGAGTGGATCAGTTCCGTGGATCTGGAAAATGCGCTGATGTGCCATCCATCGGTGCGCGAAGCGGCGGTGATCGGATTACCCCACCCCAAATGGCAGGAACGTCCGCTGGCGGTGGTTGTGGCAAAGGATGGAATGCATCCACAACCCGATGAGCTGCGCGCGTTTCTCGCGGAACGTTTCGCGAAATGGCAATTGCCGGATGCTTTCGTTTTCGCCGGCGAAATACCGCGGACTTCGGTGGGGAAATTTCTAAAGCTTAAGCTACGCGAGCAATACACCGGCTGGAAGTGGGATGAGTGACGGACCTGACAGCGAACGGCTTCTATTGATTTGCGGGAATAGGGCTAGGTCCGGTAACTCGCGTTGATGTGGATGTATTCCTTGGTGAAGTCGCAGGTCCACATGCGCGCTTTTCCTTCTCCCGCATGCAAATCCACCAGGATGCTTACGGACTTTTCGAGCAGCTTTTCGTGCGTTACGACCTCATCGAAAGGATACTCGCGGCCTCCGCGGCAGACTTCCACTCCGGCAAGCCAGATGTCCACACGCTCGGCATCGAATTTCACTCCGGAGCGGCCGGCGGCTGCGATGATGCGGCCCCAGTTTGGATCGGCTCCCGCTACCGCCGTCTTAACCAAGGGCGAATTCGCAATGGTGCGGGCGATTTGATCGGCGGCCTTATCCGAGGGAGCGCCACGAACCTCGATTTCGATTATGCGCTGCGCCCCTTCGCCATCCGCGACAATCGCCAGAGCCAGCGATTTGCAAACCGCGTGCACCGCTTCGAATAGTTTTTGATAATTCGCGCCACCACTGATAGGCCGCACACCGGACTCGCCGTTCGCGAGCAGAGCAACGGTATCGTTGGTCGAGGTGTCACCGTCGACAGTAATGGAGTTGAACGTGGGATTCACCGCTTCCCGCAGTAAGCGCGAGAGCACCGGTGCGGGCACAGCGGCATCGGTGGCCAGAAATCCAAACATTGTGGCCATGTTCGGATGGATCATGCCCGATCCTTTTGCACAGCCGGCAATTCTTACTTGCTTGCCAGCGATGCGAATCTTTTCCGTGGCCCATTTGGGCACGGTGTCGGTGGTCATGATCGCGCGGGCGAATCGCTCGAAGGCCACTGCGCCCATCTTCGTCGAGCGAACCAGCTCAGGCACGGACACCAAGATTCTGTCGACGGGAAGCGGAGCCCCAATCACGCCCGTGGAGCACACCAGAACCTGCGTTGGATCGACCTCCTCAAGTTCCTGCGCCAGTCTTTTCGCCGTAGCTACCGATGCGGCGTAGCCGTCGGGTCCCGAGCAGCAATTCGCGTTGCCGGAATTGACGATGATTCCGCGTATTTTCTCGGCCGACTTCTTCATGTGCGCCCGGCACAACTGCACCGGCGCTGCCGCTACCTGGTTCGTGGTGAACATCGCCGCTGCAGTGGCTGGCACTTCGCTGAGCAGCAGGCCCAAATCGAGTTTGGTTTTCTTCAGTCCGCAGTGCATGCCCGCGAAAGTGAATCCACGGGGCAGATCGGCGTTCGTCAGCGGCGCGTTCACAGCTTCTCCTCAATTTTTGCCAACCGGGCCTTGAAGTCCTCAATGGCCGCGCGCACCGCGCCAGGAGCGGTTCCTCCGGGCAGCGCGCGGCGCGCCAAAGCCGATTCCACGGTCAGCAGCGATGGAAGATCGCGCCCAAACATCGGCGAAAATTCCTTCAGCTTTTCCAGCGGCATTTCGCGGATGGATTTGCCCTCTTTTTCCGCCGCGCGCAGGACTTTGCCGACGATCTCATGGGCTTCACGAAAGGGAATTCCGCAGGCGACGAGGTAATCAGCAACTTCGGTAGCCACCAGCGCGGGGTCTTGTGCGGCTTCGCAAAGGCGATCTTCGCGAAACCGCGTAGCCGCAAGTGTGGCCGCCGCAATTTGCGTCATTGCCAGCGCCTGATCGTGCGCGGCGAACAACGCTTCCTTATCTTCCTGCAGATCGCGCTGGTAACTTGACGGCAGCCCCTTCGTGGTTGTGAGCAGCGCCATCAGCGCGCCGTAGATGCGTCCGGTCTTGCCGCGAATCAGCTCCCATGCATCGGGATTTTTCTTCTGCGGCATCAGGCTGCTGCCGGTGGAGTATTCGTCCGGCAGGTCGAGAAAACCGAACTGCGTGGACGCGAAAAGAATCATGTCTTCCGACAATCGCGACAGATGCATGGCCAGCGTCGAGAGGGCGAAAAGATATTCGAGGGCAAAATCACGGTCGCTGACCGCATCCAAGCTGTTCGAAGTGATTCGCGAAAAACCCAAGTCATGCGCGAGCGCCTTGCGGTCGATGGGAAAGGCTGTTCCCGCAAGTGCGCCCGATCCCATGGGGCATGAATCGGCGCGGTCAGCCGCCAAAGCGAATCTTTCCGCGTCACGCTGATACGCTTCGCCATGCGCCAGCAGCCAGTGCGAGAGCAGCAGAGGCTGCGCGTGTTGCATATGCGTGGTGCCGGCCATCGGTACGCGGATATTCTTCTCCGCTTGCTCGACGAACGCCCGGCCGAGCAGCGCGATGGCTTGGCGCATTTCGCGAGCGGCCGCACGAACGTACATGCGGAATTCCGTTGCGACCATCTCGTTGCGGCTGCGGCCGGTGTGCAGCTTAGCGCCCAGCGACCCGAGTTTTTCGATCAGCGCCGTTTCGGCGAAGTGGTGGACATCCTCGGCATTCGAACTATCGATCCACGTCAGGTCGGCCTTTGCACGGCTTTCGATTTCGTCCAGCGCAGTTACGATCTTCCGGCATTCTTCGGATTCTAAAATGCCGGCAGCGGTGATCGCACGCGCCCAGGCGCGGTCCAGCGCAAGCTCCTGGGGCAGCATCCTGCGATCGAATTGCCAGGAGCGCTCGAATTCGTAAAAGGAAGCGTCCGGGCCGCGTTCGAAGCGGCCGCCCCACATCTTCTGGCCGCCAGTTTCGGTCATTGTTTAGTCACGTCGTTTATTCACGTCGATTCTTCGGACCACTACCGTTTGGCCACGGCTTCGGCCTTTTCCTCGAGCGGCACGGTGATGGGCAGCGCGAAAAGGTTGATGAAGCCTTCGGCGTCCTTGGGGTTGTAACCGGTCATGGTGAAGCTGGCGAGATTGGTGCGATAGAGCGAATAAGGTGAGGTGCGCGAAGTCGCGTTCACGTTGCCCTTGAAAAGCGTGAGCTTGACGGAGCCCGTCACCCGCTTTTGGGAACTGGTAAAGAACGCGTCCAGCGACTCGCGCAGCGGCGTGAACCACATGCCGTAGTAAACCATCTCCGCGTAGCGCAACGAGAGAAGTTGCTGATAGTGAGCCGTCTCGCGATCGAGAGCGAGCGATTCCAGTTCGCGGTGCGCGTTCACCAGCAGCGTGCCGCCGGGCGTTTCATAGGCACCGCGCGACTTAATTCCCACCAGGCGATTCTCAACGATGTCCATGCGGCCCACGCCATTCGCCGCTGCTATTTCGTTGAGTTCTTCGATCAGTGCGACAGGCTTGAGATTTTTCCCGTTCACCGAAACCGGAGTGCCCACTTCGAAACCAATCTCGACGGTCGTTGGCTTATCCGGAGCTTTCTCGGGCGAGACGATCCATTGCCACATCGACTCTTCCGGCGCGTTCGCCGGATCTTCTAGCACGCCACCTTCATGGCTCAGGTGCCAGATGTTGCGGTCCCGGCTGTAGATGTTTTTCTTGGTCTGATCCACCGGTACGTTGTGCGCCTGCGCGTAGGCAATTGCTTCCTCGCGCGAGACGATATTCCATTCGCGCCACGGCGCGATGATGGCTAGCTCCGGACCCAGCGCTTTCGCCGCCAGCTCGAAGCGCACCTGGTCGTTGCCTTTGCCGGTGCAGCCGTGCGCCAGCGCGTCCGCGCCGACTTTCTTCGCCAGTTCCACTTGGCGCTTCGCCAGAATCGGCCGCGCAAAGGAAGTACCCAGCAGATATTTGTGCTCGTACACCGCACCGGCGCGCAGCGTGGGCCACACGTACTCCGTGATGAATTCCTCGCGCAAATCCTCGATGTACGCCGAACTCGCGCCCGTCGCCAGCGCCTTCTTCCGCGCTGCTTCCAGATCCTCGCGTTGACCCAGGTCGCCGATCATGGCGATCACTTCGCATCCGCCGTAATTTTCCTTGAGCCACGGAATGATGATGGAGGTGTCCAGTCCTCCCGAATACGCCAGAACAACTTTCTTTGCCAATTCCTTCTCCTTGAATTAAGTCAGTAGAGTGTGCAGAACCGCTTTCTGCACGTGCAGTCGATTTTCCGCCTGATCGTATACAACCGAGCGAGGCGAGTCGATGACTCCTGCGCTTACTTCCAGGCCGCGATGCGCCGGCAGGCAGTGCATGAACACCGCATCAGCCGCCGCGTGCGAGAAAAGCTCTTCGTTTACCTGGTAACCTTTGAAATCGGCTGCGCGCTTGGCCGATTCCTCTTCCTGGCCCATGCTGGCCCACACATCGGTGTAGACAGCTTGCACGCCGGCGACAGCATCCTGTGGCGAGCGCAAAATTTCAATTTTGCCGCGCGTCTCGCGGGCCACTCGCTTCGCTTCGGTAACAACCGCGGCGTCCGGCTCATAGCCAGCCGGCGTCGCCACGCGAACATGCGCACCCACTCGCGCGCCAATCGAAAGCAGCGAATGGCACATGTTGTTGCCGTCCCCGATATACGCAAATTTGAACCCGCGTAGATTACCGTAGCGTTCCTCTAATGTGAAGAAATCAGCAAGGGCCTGGCAGGGGTGGTATTTGTCCGAAAGCGCGTTGATCACCGGAATGTTGGCACTCTTGGCGAAATCTTCGAGTGATTCCTGAGAGAACACTCGCGCCACAATCCCGTGCACCCAGCGCTCGAGATTCTTGGCAATGTCCCGCACCGATTCGCGCTCTCCGAGATGCGTGAGCGTGTGGTCGAGAAACACCGCCGTGCCGCCCAGGCTGGCGACACCAACTTCGAAGGTCACACGCGTGCGCAGCGATGGCTTCTCGAATATCAACGCCAGAAATTTGCCCGCGAGCGCGGTGCGATACCTTTCCGGGCGCGATTTGATCTCCGCGGCCAGATGGTAGAAATCGCGTAACTGGGACGGATTCCACTCCATCCCGGTGAGCAAATCATTCGACAACGATAGCGATGGGCTGATTGCGTTCATGTTTGGATTACCTCGCTACGGCCGCGGCCAAGTGCTTATGCCGGGCTGTTGATGGGGCGACAGACTGTACGGCAGCCTTTGCTTTCGTCGCGGATTTTTGCGCTGTGGCCAGCACCGTTTCGAATCTGCGCAGAAACTCGACGACATCGGCGCGCCGGATAATAAATGGCGGAAGCAGGCGCAGGATATGGTCGTGCGTGCAATTGATGAGCATGCTGCGCTGCAGCGCCTCCTGCACGAAGGGAGCGCCTTCGATCGAAAGATCGATACCCAGGATCAATCCTTCGCCGCGCACTTCGCGGATGAAATCGAAGCGCCCGGCTAACTTCTCCAGCCCGGCGCGCAATTCCGCGCCGCGTTCGCGCACATTCGCGAGAAGTTCGTCCTCTTCGACGATGGTCAGAAATTCGAGGGCCGCGGCGCACGCCAGTGGTCCGCCGCCAAAGGTCGAGCCGTGCATCCCCGGGGAAAATGCCGATGCGAATTTTTCGTTGGCCATGAACGCGCCCAGAGGCAATCCTCCTGCCAGGGGCTTAGCGATCGTCACAATGTCGGGAAGCGCGTCCTTGCCAAACTTCTGATAAGCGAAGTAACGGCCGGTACGTCCCAGGCCGGTTTGAATCTCGTCCGCGATCAATGCCGCGTCGTATTGCGTGGCCAGCGAGCGCGCTTTCCCCCAGAATTCCTCGCTGATCGGGAAAATGCCGCCTTCGCCCTGCAACGGTTCGATCACCACGGCGCAGACCGCTTCGTTGAATTTCTGCTCAAGATCGCCCACGTCGTTGACGCGAACGAATTCCACGCCCGGAATTAGCGGCTCGAACGGGATTCGATATTTCGGCGTGTGCGTGATCGAAAGCGCGCCAAATGTGCGGCCGTGAAACGAATTCTCCATCGCCAAAATTTTCGTTTTTGCAGGCGCACCGGAAGCGGTCGTCTTCGCATGCGCATACGCCCGCGCCAGCTTCAGCGCCCCTTCAACCGCTTCCGACCCGCTGTTGCTGAAGAACACGCGATCGAGTCCTGACCATTCCGCCAGCTTCTTCGCGAGCGGCGCTTGATAAGGATTGTGAAACAGGTTTGAGATGTGCGTCGCGCGCCCGGCTTCGCGGCGAATCACGCGAACAATGCGCGGATGCGCGTAGCCCAGCGCGTTTACTGCAATCCCCGCCAGGAAATCGAGATATTCGCGCCCCTGCGAATCGTAGAGGCGCACGCCACGCCCATGCGTAAAGACCATCGGCGGCCGCTTGTAGGTATTCATCAGGTAGCGCGAGCTGTCGGACACAATCTTCGCGGGCGACAAACGCTTCCCGGCGCTTTGTTTCTTTTTCGCCATGTCAGTCCGCTGCGCCGTGCGCCGCTTTGGCCCGGCCACGGAAGCGCACAATCGGGAACACGCGGGTGCCCAGGCTGCGCGTCCCGCTGACCGCATTCAACAACGCACGCCGCTGCGTGCCGCCCACGATGCGCACTTCGGAAACTCCGCCAGCCAGCGCTCGTTTGGCGGCCTCCAGTTTCAAAATCATTCCGCCGGAGACTTTATGCTGCCGGATCAAATCCTCGATTTCGGTTCCTTTCACGGCGCGCAGAACTTTGTCGCCATCGAGCACGCCCGCCACATCCGTTAAAAAGATGAGCCGGTCCGCCCCGATGAATTCCGCCGCGGCCGCAGCCATATGATCGGCATTGATGTTGTAAAGCTCGCCGTCCGCGCCGAGTCCCATGCAGGAGGCCACGGGAACCAAACCCGCGCGCCAGAGTGAATTGAGGAACTCCACATTCACTTCCGTGAGATAACCGACAAATCCCAGTCCGCCTTCGCGCTCATCCACCTGCATCGGTTCGGCCAACAAGCACGCGGCATCGCTCGCGCTAATGCCCACCGCCGGCTGCCCCGCCAGCGAAATGGCGCCCGCCACTTTCTTGTTCAGCAATCCGGCAAACACCATGATCGCCGCATCGCGCGTCTCGCGATCGGTGACGCGCAGTCCATTCACGAAGCGGCTGGTGATGCCCATGCGCGCGAGCGTGGCCGTGAAAATCTTCCCGCCACCGTGGATGACCAGCACCTCGTGTCCCGCGCGCGCTACTTCGGCGATCTGCCTCGCGATAGCCTGAACGTGCTCGTCTTTTTCCAGCAGTGCGCCCGCAATCTTGACCACAAGTCTCATATCAACCCTGCCGTTTCGGGATATCCATACATCCCGTTCAGATTTTGGATTGCTTGCCCTGCCGCACCCTTGCCCAGATTGTCGAGACACGCCACAACGATCAAACGCTCGCCCGAAGCGTCGAGCGCGAAGCCGATATCGCAAAAATTCGTATGCGCCACATGCTGCAGCTCGGGTAAATTCCCCGCCGCAAGCACCCGAACCATAGGACGCCCGGCATAAAATTGGCGGTACAGCGCTTCAATTTCGTCCGCCTTGCGCGCAGATTTCAGCCCGACGTACAGTGTCGAGAGAATTCCTCGATCCACGGGAAGCAAGTGCGTGGTGAAAACAAATTCCGTCAGCTTTAGGCCAAGATGATCGGCGACTTCCGGTGTATGCCGGTGCTTGAACAAGTTGTAGGCGCGGAAATTCTCATTTACTTCCACGAACTGCGTTTCGCGCTTGGGTTCTTTGCCCGCGCCGGTCACGCCCGATTTGCAATCGCAAATAATTCCGCGAGCCAGATCAATCCATCCCGACTCGACCAGCGGCTTCAGACCCAAAATCACCGAAGTGGGATAGCAGCCTGGGTTCCCGACAATTCGCGCGCCGGGCAACTCGTCGGCGTAGAGTTCGGGCAATCCGTAAACAGCTTCCGCCAGCGTGTCCGCATCGGGGGCAGGCAGCTTGTACCACTTTGCGAACGTCTCCCCGTCATGAAACCGGTACGCGCCGCTCAAATCCACGATTCGCATCGAAGGATTCGCTTTGAGCAGGGCCGGCACGAGCTCGAGCGATGCTTCGTGTGGAGTCGAAAGAAACACCACTTCCGCGCCGCTGTTCGCCACCGCTTCCACCGACAAGGGTCTGCAGGGCGCCTCGCCCCAACCGCGAAGCTGCGGAAAAAGCTCCGTGAGGCAGCGCACATCCGCGCGGGTCTCTCGCAGAAAAAAGGTCGGCGTGCCGGTGTTCGGATGCCGCAGCAACAGCTTGGCCAGCTCGAATCCCGCGTAGCCGGTCGCCCCGACAACGGCAATCTTGCCCTTGTCGCTCATCGGAGCATTTCCTCGATCCGCTTCTGGATCGTCTTGCACGCGCCGCGTGATGTAGTGATCACCAGAACCGTGTCGTCTCCAGCCAGCGTGCCGGCCACTTCTTTCCAGCGCTCGCTATCGACCGCCGCGGCTAGCGGTTGCGCGCCGCTCGGCGGCGTTTTCAGCACCAGCATGTTTTGCGCGGGACGAATGTCCAGCAAGAATTCCTTCAATGCCCGCGCCAGCGCCGGCAATGGAGACGCTTCTTCCGTGGCCGTTGCCAACGGCTTGTAACCCTGTACCGTCTTTACCAGCCGCAGCTCCCGCAGATCGCGCGACAAAGTCGCCTGCGTCACGCGCACACCCAAGTGCCCAAGCCGCCGGCGCAATTCGTCCTGGCTCGCCACCGGCTGGCCCGAGAGCAGCTTCAAGATCTGCCCCTGCCGAAATCTTTTCTGTAACGCCATGTTCCCCTTATGCTTGATTATGCATAATTCTGCATAATCATACAAGCCTCGACACACAAGTCAAGTTCCGCCGCGCGCACAAGACCTCGGCACGCGCCAATCGCGATTTCAAATCGAAATTGGGTGCACCGCCCACGAAACATTTCTTCCGCTTGGCGCTGGGACCGTAGGAATTCTTTGTGTATCCTGATCCATCGCGGACGCAACGCTTCAGTATCACAGCGGAGCGTAAGTCGCCGGAAAACATTGCTCACAGTCTTTAAAAGAAGGAGTGGAAGTGGCCAAACGACCCAAACCTATCGTCCTCACCGTTCTCGACGGCTGGGGATATCGAGCGGAAACGAAAGGTAACGCCATCGCCCTCGCGCGCAAGCCCAATTACGATCGCCTGCTAAAGGATTTTCCAAACACGCTGATTCATACCTCCGGCCCTTTCGTCGGCCTACCCGAAGGCCAGATGGGAAACAGCGAAGTGGGCCACATGAACATGGGTGCCGGCCGAATCGTCCAGATGGACATCACTCGCGTCGACCAAATGATCGACAGCGGCGAGTTTTTCAAGCAGCCGCTGCTACTGGAAGCCATGGAGCGCGGCCGCGTGCGCCAACTGCACCTGATCGGCCTGCTCAGCGACGGCGGAGTGCACTCTCACATTCAGCATCTTTTCGCGCTGCTGCAGATGGCCAAGCAGAACAAAGTGGAGAAAGTGTTCGTTCATTGCTTCATGGACGGCCGCGACACGCCACCTCACAGCGGCATCGACTTCATCTCCCAACTTCAGCAAAAAATGCGCGAACTGGGTATTGGACAAATCGCCAGCGTGAGTGGCCGCTATTATGCGATGGATCGCGACAATCGTTGGGAGCGCGTCGAAAAAGCCTATCGCGCGATGGTGCACGGTGACACTGAGGCGAAAGCCAGTGATCCAGCCGCCGCCGTTCGCGCCAGCTACGAAAAGGGCGTAACCGACGAGTTCATCGATCCGGTTACCATCACCACGGAATCCGCCCCCGGCAAGCCCGCCGCACCAATCGGGCTGATCCGCGACGAGGATGCCGTGGTTTTCTTCAATTTCCGCGCTGACCGCGCTCGCCAGATGACATTAGCTCTCGAGCAGCCCGGCTTCGACAAATTTTCAGATCCCGCCCGCCCGAAGAATCTCGTATACGTCGCCATGACCCAGTACGACAAAACCTGGCCTTGGCTCCACTACATTCTCGCGCCGGTGAAGCTCGAACACATTCTTGCCAACGTGTTCGCCGAACGTGAATACAAGAACCTGCGCGTCGCTGAAACCGAGAAATACGCGCACGTCACCTATTTCTTCAACGGCGGCGTCGAAAAACCATTTCCTGGCGAGGAACGCACTCTCGTGCCGTCGCCGAAAGTGCCCACGTACGATTTGAAGCCGGAAATGTCCGCCGCCGGAGTTGCGGACACGGTGATTCGCGCCATCGAAAAGGGCGACTTCGACGCCATCATCATGAATTTCGCCAACGCCGACATGGTAGGCCATTCCGGACAGCTCGAACCCACGATCAAGGCGGTTGAAACGGTCGACGAATGTCTCGGGCGCATCTTTCAATGCTTGCGGCCGCGCGGCGGCGCCTGGATCATCACCGCCGACCATGGCAACGCGGAAACCATGATCGATCCTGTAACCGGCGGGCCACACACGTATCACACCACCAATCCGGTTCCTTTCATCGTTCTCACTGAAGATGACAAGCTGCGGCTGAAGCCGAACGGGTCGTTGCGCGATGTCGCTCCTACTTTGCTCGGGATACTTGGGCTTTCCGAGCCGGGCGAAATGACCGGGCACGATTTGCGCGAAATCGCAAGATAGGCGGACGGGAAAGGACCATGCCTCAGCAAAAACGCACCACCCCTTTTGAAACAAAACTCGTGCTTTGCGTCAACAGCGGCATCCCCTTGTGGAAACCGCCGGCGGACGCTGAGCAGCGCATTCGCGCGCGATTTCCGGAAATGCGCGTCGTGCATCTGCCTGACGCCACACGGTTAGAAAGCGAATTAGGTGACGCCGATATTTTCATGGGCTATGCGCTCGGACCGGAACTTCTGGCGCGATCGCCAAAGCTGAAGTGGATTCAGGCCGTCTCGGCCGGCGTTAAGCAATACCTCTATCCCGAGTTGCGGGACAGCGGCGTGATTGTGACGAACGCTTCATCCGTGCATTGCCTGCCCGTCGCACAACATACCCTGGGCGTGTTGGTGGCCCTTGCTCGCCGGTTTCCCGATTGCCTGCGCTACCAGCAGCAGAGCAAATGGGCCACGGCTGACTTATGGAATGCGCCCGTTCGTCCCCGAGAGTTGCGGGGCCAAGTGCTGCTTTTCATAGGCTTCGGCGCCATCGGCCGGGAGACAGCGCGGCTGGTTCGACCGCTCGACATGCGCATTTGGACAGTGACGCATTCAGGCCGCGCCGATGCCAAACACGCGGAGCGGGCCTTCCCGATCGCACAATTGCATCAAGCGTTGCCTGCAGCTGATTTCGTCGTAATCGCCGCACCTGACACGCCCCAAACCCGAAACATCATTGGCGCCAGAGAGCTCGAATTGATGAAACGAACCGCTTACCTGATCAACATCGCTCGCGGAACCCTGATCGATGAGCCTGCCTTGATTGCCGCTTTGCAAGCGAACAGAATCGCCGGCGCGGCGCTCGATGTCACGGTGAAAGAGCCCTTGCCTCCGGAAAGCTCGCTCTGGAAACTGGAAAACTGTTTCATCACGCCACACGTGAGCGGTGCAACTGAAAACACCTGGAACCGCGAAGAAGAGCTAATCTCTGAGAATTTGAAGCGCTGGTTTGCGGGAACTGAATTGCTGAACGTTGTCGACCTGTCGCGCGGCTATTGAGTCGACGCCATCGTTCTGAGCGAAGAATCTCTCTTTTATCGGAAAGGGAAATCTCAACAAGCCTAATTCATGGCAGAAGCAGCGACGGCCATGTAGCCCTGGCGCGCATGAACGATGGTTTTCTTCTTTTTGCCCTTTTTGTCGTTTACGGTGAGTGGATTACCCTGATCGTCAATCGCATCCACCTTCAGCTTGTGAAATTTCCCGTCCTGAGCCGTTGTGGGAGTAAATCCCAGCGTGTATTGGCTGCGCAGGTATCCAGCCACTGAATTGAAGATGTCGGGCATTTCGCCTTCGAAGCGCGGAAACCAGGCGTAGCCGCCGGTCAAGTTGGCAAAGGTTGTGAGCTGGTTCTTCGCCTGGAGATATCCCACGCCGGCCCCCTCAGGACTGTACAGGTCGAGGTCTTCACCGATTCCGATGCAGAAAATCGGGACGTCTGATTCCTTCACGGTTTTCAAAGTCTGATCGAGATTGTGCTTGCTGAACGTGTCGAAGCCCGTGGCTAGAATCAGAATCGACTTCTTTCCCTTCACGTCGCGGAGCTGATCGAGGGTTTCAAGCGTTGCGTCAAAAAGATTCGCCTCGCTGAAATCAGGAAAAAAGAGCGACGCGATGGCTTGTCCCACTTCGTTCTTGTTCTGTGTGAAGTCTACTTCCACGTGTGTCCGCATCGAAAACGTCTTTAAAGCGACCCAGTCCTTTGCCGTCAAGGCGTTCAGCAACGGATAGGACCATTCTTTCGCCTTGTAACCAAAGTACCCGCCGAATCGCCGGCTGAATTCCATCAGGATTACCATGGTGATGGGTGCTTCGGTCGGCGCGAAATTTGTAATCTGCTGCGGCGCGCCATCGTCACTGATGCGGAAATTATTCTTGTTCAATCCAGTGAGCACATCCCCGTCCTGATCGGTCACCACCACGTCCACATTGACCAGATTCGATTCCACGGAGATGGAGCTTTGCGGCGGTGGGGGCGCTGGCGCCTGCGACGGTGCCTGCTGTTGTTGGCCGCTTGGTGTTTTGGGAGGTGCGGGCGATTGTTGCGGGGGCACCGATTGGGGCCCGTCATTTTGGCGGGCATACGTGAGCGCCTGCGGCGGTACACCCAGGAAAGCAACCAGAAAACCCAGAACGATGGCGCGTGGCCACATGTTCTTTAGCATGGAATCCTCACTTGGCTCGACTTGGCTCGCCAACCAGCCAGTGTCCCGACCGTTATTTGCAGCACTGAAAACCGGCTGGCAGCGCCGGCCCGGGAGCGCCCGTAGCGACATGATAGTATGAAAATCAGAGCGGGGCGACTTACTTGAGATTCCCGCGGAGGCGAAAAGGATGGCACGTTTAGCTGGGCAAATTCTGTTCCTCACCCTATTCGCGGGGCTGTTTGCACCCG
>DASZMG010000080.1:0-10430 GCA_035551975.1 Candidatus Acidiferrales bacterium
TTCATTCAGGAAAAGATCCTGAATCACGACGCACTCCATGGCGGCCAGGCCGGCAGTGACGTGCTTGGTGTTCGGATCGGACTGAACGATATCCTCGCCCTGGATATAAAGCCCTCGGAAGCTTCCGTCGCAGGCCGCATCCAGCATGTTCGAGATGCGCAAGCCAGGTTCCGCTTGTAGCGGCACGTGCCATGCGCCTTCAAACAGCTCACGCACGGCGTTATCAGAAACGTGGCGATAGCCGGAAAATTCGTGCGGAAACGAGCCCATGTCGCAGGAGCCTTGCACGTTGTTTTGTCCGCGCAGTGGGTTCACGCCCACGCCAACTTTGCCGATGTTGCCGGTGGCCATGGCCAGGTTGGCCATGCCCATCACCATGGTGGAACCCTGGCTGTGCTCGGTGACTCCGAGACCGTAATAGATCGCGGCATTGCCGCCGGTGGCGTAAAGCCGCGCGGCCGCTCGAACATCTGCTGCAGGAACGCCGGTGAGCGCTTCGAGCGTTTCCGGTGAATTTCGCTGGTGGCTTACGAAACTGCACCACTGCTCGAAGGCGGGAATTTCGCAGCGCTGCTCCACGTATTGAGCATCAACCAAGCCTTCGGTGACCACGACATGCGCAAGGGCGTTGATGATGGCGACATTCGTGCCCGGATGCAGAGCGAGATGGTAGTCGGCCTTCACGTGCGGAGATTTGACCAAGTCGATGCGGCGCGGATCGACCACAATCAGGTGCGCGCCTTCGCGCAGCCTGCGCTTCATATGCGAGGCAAATACCGGATGCGCATCGGTGGGATTCGCGCCAATGATTATGATCACGTCGGAGTGATCGACCGAATCGAAATCCTGCGTGCCGGCTGAAGTACCCAGCGTGGTCTTCAGGCCGTATCCAGTGGGCGAGTGGCAGACGCGCGCGCAGGTATCGACGTTGTTGTTGCCGAAGGCGGCGCGCACCATCTTTTGCACAAGATACGTTTCTTCGTCGGTGCAGCGGGATGAGGTGATTCCGCCGACTGCGTCGCGACCATACTTTGCCTGGATGCGCTTGAATTCGCTGGCCGCGTGCCCGATGGCTTCTTCCCAACTCACTTCGCGCCACGGATCGGTGATCTTGGCGCGGATCATGGGCTTGAGAATGCGGTCGCGGTGGGTAGCGTAGCCCCAGGCGAAGCGTCCTTTCACGCAGGAGTGCCCGTGATTGGCTTTGCCATCCTTGAAGGGCACCATGCGCACAACCTCGTTGCCTTTCATCTCCGCTTTGAACGAGCAGCCGACGCCGCAATAGGCGCAAGTGGTGACTACGCTGTGCTCCGCCTGGCCTTTGGCGACCACCGACTTCTCGATCAGGGTCGCGGTGGGGCAGGCCTGAACGCAGGCGCCGCACGAAACGCATTCGGAATCCATGAAAGGCTTATTGCCGGCGGAAACTTTGGAGGCGAAACCTCGGCCGTCGATGGTCAGCGCAAAAGTGCCTTGCACTTCGGCGCAAGCTCGGACACAGCGCGAGCAGACGATGCATTTTGCGGGATCAAAAGTGAAATAGGGATTCGATTCGTCCTTTTCCGCCTTCAGGTGATTCTGGCCTTCATAGCCGTAACGCACTTCGCGCAAGCCGACGACGCCGGCCATATCCTGCAACTCGCAGTCGCCATTTGCGGCGCAGGTGAGGCAATCGAGCGGATGATCAGAAATGTAAAGCTCCATCATGCCGCGGCGCATTTTGGCAAGTTTGGGCGATTGCGTGCGCACCTTCATGCCCGCTTCCACGGGTGTTGTGCACGAGGCGGGTGTGCCTCGGCGGCCATCAATTTCAACCAGACACAAGCGGCAGGAGCCGAAGGCTTCCACGCTATCGGTAGCGCACAATTTGGGGACGCTCACGCCGGTATGGGCGGCGGCGCGCATAATGGATGTGCCAACAGGAACGGTGACGGGTTTACCGTCGATTTCGAGGGTTACAAGTGTTTCGGCGAGACGTGCGGGCGTGCCGAAGTCGGTTTCCTTGATTAGTGCCATGGCTGTACTTCCTTGGCCCGCACGGTTACAGGTATTGGAGCGGGCGCAGGCTTATCAAAGTCCTCAGGAAAATGACGTATGGCGCTCTGAACAGGATACGGTATCAGGCCGCCGAGTGCGCAGAGCGAACCATCCAGCATCAATTCGCAAAGATCGTCGAGCAACTCGAGATTCTTGCTGCGATCCTCGTTAGAGATGATCTTGTCGATCACCTCAACACCGCGCGTCGAACCGATACGGCATGGAGTGCATTTGCCACAACTCTCGACCGAGCAAAACTCCATGGCGAAGCGCGCCTGGCGTGCCAAGTCTACCGTATCGTCGAATACGACGATGCCGCCATGGCCAAGCATACCCTTTCGCGCGGCGAAAGCTTCATAGTCCAACGGCGTGTCCAGCATGGATTCAGGGAAATAGGCGCCGAGCGGACCGCCAGCTTGCACAGCGCGCAGCGGACGGCCCGACGCGGTGCCGCCGCCAAAATCGTAGATCGCTTCGCGCAGCGTGATTCCGAAAGCCTTTTCGACCAAGCCGCCGTGCTTCACATTGCCCGCGAGTTGAATGGTTAGCGTACCGCGAGATTTGCCCATGCCGAAATTGGCATAAAACTCGGCGCCTTTGTCGAGAATTATCGGCACGGTGCACAGCGAAATAACGTTATTGACCACGGTGGGCTTGCCGAAGAGTCCGCTGATGGCGGGTAGCGGCGGCTTGAAACGAATCTGGCCGCGTCGGCCTTCCAGGCTTTCCAGCAGGGAAGTTTCTTCTCCGCAGATGTAAGCTCCGGCGCCGAGACGTACTTCGAGATCAAAGGTTTTGCCGCTGCCTGCGACATTCGCGCCCAGATAGCCTTTGCTGTAGGCGATGGCAATGGCGCGGCGCAGCGTTCGAAACGCATGCGGATATTCGGAACGCACGTAGATAAAGCCGCTGGTGGCTCCGACGGCAAAGGCGGCAATGGTCATGCCTTCGATCAGCAGAAACGGATCGCCCTCCGTGATCATGCGGTCGGCATAGGTGCCGCTGTCGCCCTCGTCCGCGTTGCAGACGATGTATTTTTTGTCGGCGTTGGCCGCGAGCACCGTCCGCCACTTGATTCCGGTGGGAAAGCCGGCGCCGCCTCGCCCGCGCAGGCCGGACTTCACTACTTCCTCGACGATCGCTTCGGGCGCAAGCTTCAGCGCCCGTTCCAAGCCACGGTAGCCGCCGTGGCTGATGTAGTCCGAAAGAGATAAGGGGTCGGTGATGCCGCAGCGGGCAAAGGTCAGCCGCTCCTGCTGCTTCAAGAATGGAATTTCCTCGGTGGCGCCGAGACACAGAGCATGCGGCTTGCCGCTTAAAAATCCGGCATCGAACAAACTCTTCGCCGATTCGGGAGTAACCGGCCCATAGGCGACTCGTCCCTGTGGTGTTTCCACCTCCACCAGCGGCTCAAGCCAGAACATGCCGCGCGATCCGTTGCGGACAATGGAAACCTCCGCGCGGCGCGAAGAGGCTTCGCTGGCGATAGCCACAGCCACCGCTTCGGAGCCAACCGAAAGCGCAGCCGCATCGCCCGGAACGTAGACGGTGGTACTCATGCCTGCCTCTGGGCGCTGTCGATCAGGAAATCCGCCACTTCAGACGAGACTCGTCCGTAAAGCTTGCCATCGAGCATCACGGCGGGGGAGAGTGCGCAGTTACCAAGACAATAAACCGCACTCAGGAAAAAATTGCCATCCCCGGTGGTTTGCCCGAGCCGCGCGCCGAGACGGCTCTCCACGTGGCGAATCACGCGGTCACAGCCCATGGATTGGCACGCTTCGGCGCGGCACATGTTGAGAACGTGGCGGCCCGGCGGAGTGCGCCGGAAATCATGGTAAAAGCCGATAACGCCAGTAACATCCGCTTCGGAAATATTCAGCGCGTTGGCGATCAGGGGAACCGCGGCGTCATGGATGTAGCCGAATTCTTCCTGGAGCGCGTGCAGAATCGGCAATAAGCCACCGGGCAGATTCTCCAGTTTCTGAATCCGCGCAAGCGCCCGCTCGGCATCCCAAGGTTTAGGGTTCAAGTAGCGACACCTCTGGCTACATCGGCGACGGCCGAAAGCCGTTCCTGCGGCCAATGTGCATATTCTAGCTCTTTCCGGGTGCCTGTCGAAATTTTTCGCGCTGGCTACCGGGAGATAGATTACTCATGCGACTAAGGCCAGAACACTTCGCCAAATGCCTTGGTGCGCGCGTAACCAGTTGTAACATTTCATTCATTTGTTTCGCGCGGCGCTTTCATGATATGACGTGGCACCGCAGGTTTCTGATTAACAGGTGGAATCTCTAATTCTTCGTTCCATACCCCAGACACGAGGTGCGCATGGCCAGTTCGGATGCGGCGCGACTTGAAAGCACACAAGTAATAGCGGCGACGAATCGCTGGATGATTCCGGTGGCGGCGGTGCTGATTCACATCTGCATTGGATCGGTCTATGCCTGGAGCACGTTCAACCGCCCGATAAAGGCCATTTTTCCAATAGATCCCTCGTGGTTCAGCCCACCGTATACGACTTTTACCACGGCACTCCTTTTGTTGGGCTTGAGCGCCGCTTTTGGTGGCCCTTGGGTTGAGCGAAATGGTCCGCGGATGGCAGCAACTGTGGCTGCGTGCTTTTTTGGTACAGGACTGGTAATTGGCGGCATAGGGCTGGCGGTACACCAATCTTTCCTGCTCTTCCTGGGAATGGGAATTGTTGGCGGGATCGGATGCGGGCTGGGATATATCGCGCCAGTCAGCACGCTGGTGAAATGGTTCCCGGACCGGCGCGGCATGGCCACCGGCATGGCCATCATGGGATTCGGCGGCGGAGCGTTCCTGGCCGGATATTTGAATGTCTACTTCATGGGCCTGTTCGGGGTGGCCCGCACCATCATGATCCTGGGCGTGACCTACTTCATCATCATGATGATTGGGGCACGGATCATTCGCCGGCCTCCCGAAGGCTGGAAGCCGGAAGGGTGGACGCCTCCTGCAAAAACCAACCGGATGATCACCGACCGCAGCGTGAGCCGCAACCACGCGCTGGCCACGCCCCAGTTCTATTTGCTGTGGGGAATTCTGTTTATCAACGTGACCGCGGGCATCGGCATTTTGGCGCAGGCGTCGCCCATGATGCAGGACATGTTCCGTAAGACTGCGTTGGAAGCGGGCGCCGTGGTTTCCATCATCAGCCTGTTTAATGCAGGCGGACGCTTTTTCTGGGCTTCTCTTTCCGATTACATTGGCCGCCGCCCGACGTACATGATTTTTTTCGTGGTGCAGTTCGGCCTGTTCTTCTTGATCCCGGGATTTGCCGCCGCCGGCAACTGGGCGCTGTTCGAGGCAGCGATTTTCACGGTGTTCACGATGTACGGCGGCGGATTTGCCACTGTCCCCGCATTTCTTGCCGATATTTTCGGAGAAGAGAATGTGGGCGCGATTCACGGCGCTCTTTTGACTTCCTGGAGCGCCGCGGCTGTTGCCGGACCGGTGATCATTACGCAGCTATCCGAGCGCGCCAAGGCCGCTCTCGCTCCGGGAGCGAGCCGAGTGCACATCTACGATCAGCCGCTGCGCGTGCTCGCGGCGTTGCTGGCGGTGGGGTTTGTCTTGACGCTGCTGGTGCGGCCTTTGCCAGAGGCAATTCACTCCGACAAGTAGTTTCTGGACGCAGACGCGGGCCTGTGCCATGCGAGCATTGGTCCGCACATTCCATCAAACCGCGATTCTTTTCGCGTTACTGCGGCCGACCGGGCGCAAACCCACTGCGAATGGGCGGAGCATCTCGAACAGCTATCCCCGCAACTTTTAATCGACAACACCTGTACAATTTGATAATCAGTCAAGTCAACTGCTTGTTTGGGTTCGGGAGGATGCATGAGTCTGAAGAAATCCAGCAGAAGAGTTTTTCTAAGACAGGGCGCGACTCTCGCAGCCGCCACCGCCGCAGGTATCACCGCCGCTTCCGGCCAGGGCTTCAGCCAGGATCCCAAACTCCGCACCGACTTCGTACCCGAAGATCAAGTTCCGAAGGATCACGTTTGGCGCGACCCCTGGACGGGCGAGATGATGCGCGACGAAGAAGGCAACTTGGTCGTCGATTGGACAGGAACTCCGCAGTGGGATCGGTATCGCAAAAATGCTCAGGAGATGGGCAAGGGCTACGGAACGCTCGAAGTGGATTCGCGCCTTTACGGCATACGTTCGCGCTTCGTGAAAAGCTATCGCCGCGGTCTCGATGGTGGCTCGGCCTTTGGATTTTCGGGAACGCCCACGGCGCCCAGCGCGAACAAGACTTACTTCTTTTCGTTGCTAACTCCCGTGGAAACGCAGCTCGGTGTAATCACTCCGGCCGGGTTGCACTACGCGGATGAGCATGCGGAAGTGCCGGAGATCGATCCTCGCGCGCATCGCCTCACCATCTTTGGAATGGTGGATCGGCCGATCACGCTGACCATGGACGAATTGATGGATATGCCCTCCGTTTCGCGCATTCATACGCTGGAATGCAACACCAATGGCGTGACGGGCGGGCTTCGCAACGTCCCGTGGGCCACTCCGGGACACTGCTTCGGCGAAGGAAGCTGCAGCGAGTGGACCGGCGTGCTGATGTCCACACTGATGGACGCGGTGGGCGTGAAGAAAGAGGCGAAGTGGTTCTACGCGTCGGCGGGCGATGAGTACAACCAGACCTGGGCCGTCCCCGTGTGGAAGGCCGCGGATGATGCCATGATCGCCTACGGGCAAAATGGTGAGCCGCTGCGGCCCGAGCAGGGCTTTCCGATTCGCCTGTTGTGTCCCGGATTTCAAGGAACCAGCAATATCAAGCGCATCCGGCGAATCAAGTTCACCGACGACCTCACTTTATTTCACCGGATGTATGAAGAGGTTCGGCCGAGTGGCAAAGTCACCTGGTTCCGGCTGGAGATGCCGCCGCAATCGTGCATTCTGAAACCTTCCGGTGGACAGAAACTCACCCGGAAGGGCTTTTATGAAGTGCGCGGAGTGGCGTGGTCCGGAGCAGGGAAGATCACGCGGGTGGAAGTGACGGTGGATGGGGGAAGAACCTGGAAAGATGCGGTAATCCAGGGCCCGGTGAACCCGAAGGCGCATACGCGTTTTGTGTACCCCTGGAATTGGAACGGGCAGCAAGCCGTGATTGCTTCGCGCTGCACGGATGAGAAAGGCTCGGTGCAACCCACCACGCCGGAAGCAGCGAAGAGCCGGGGAATGAGTATCGAGGACTTCAAGACGCGGAATCTTTCGCGCAACAACATTCCGCAGGCATGGAGAATCGGCGGCGACGGAAAGGTGACCAATGCGATCTTCAGCATATAAGCAAATCGTGGTGGTTGCGTGCCTGGCACTGACCGCGCTTGTTTCCGTGCGCGCTCGTGCGCGCCAATCGACAGCTTCGGCAGCAAAACCTGCCGCGCAGGCGAGCCAAGCGAAGACTGATGCGCAGCCGCAAGGTCCGCCGGCAGGCGAACCCGTCGCGAACCTGAACGGCCCCTATACCGGGATGGGTACAGTTCCGACGGCCCAGGATCTGGGCAATCTCGCCTTTGCGTCGGGATTTAAAGGCAAAGATCTTCCGGAAGGAAGCGGGACCGCAAAGTTGGGCGCGGATATTTTTGCCGGCCGCTGCTCCATGTGCCATGGAGCGAATGCCGAAGGCGTGCATTGGGCGCCGATGGCTTTTTCTCCGCTACATGGACCTCGTCTGGGTGGAGGAAACGCCGTGCCGTCGTTCAATCGCAAGCCGGGCGAAGTCGTTACACTCGCCTATTCTGCGCCATCACCGATGGTGCTGTTCGATACCATCGCGGTGGAGATGCCCATGTTCCGCGCGGGCACTTTGAAGCCGGATCAGATCTATTCGCTGACGGCTTTTGTCCTCTTCAAGAATGGATTGGTCAAAGAGGATGATGTGATGAACCGTGAGACGCTGCCGCAGGTCAAGATGCCCAATGCAGATACTTTCCCTAAATCCGACGAAGTTTACATGGACATGAGCAAGCGCGGTTGCTATCAGACCTACGGAGTTTGCCAGGGTGATTAACGTCCCCTGGAAACGCCGTCACCCACGGCGTCCGAAATTGTGGCGTATTGAGTCCCATATTGTCATTGGGTTTGCGGGACGATTGAGCAGACTGACGCCAACGGGCCTCGCGTCCTGCGAGGCAAGCGCTCCGAGTGCTCCGCAGTTCGCCCGCTCACCGGCCTGGGCTTACATACTCGACCAGCGAAAGCATCTTCAACGTGGAAGTCCGCCCGCAAAAGCTTGAGGCGTCTCCGGCATTAACCGCGCACGCATGACGACTGCCCCGAAGCTGCGGGACCCTTCATTTTGCGAGCTTGAATAGCCCGCTTCGTCTTGCAATACTTTTCGTAATTGCATCGGTTGTGGAGGCGGAAATGAAAGCTTTTGCAAATATCCGAGCAGCTATTCTGGCATCGGCCATCGCCTCTGTGGGTTTCACGACCGTGGGCGTTTCGCGCGCCCAAGCCCCTGAACGCGGCACCATCAGCGGCATGATCACCGCTGACCAGGGACAGGTGCGCGGTTTCCGCGTCAAGGCTCACAATGTCGACCGCATGATCTGGTACACGGTATTCACCAAGGACGGCCACTACACTGTCCCGCCAGCACTCGTGGGCCGATACGAAATGTCTGTGTTGCAGGACGGCTACAATTCGCAAACGAAAACCGTGGAGTTGGGTACCGGACAATCGCTCACTGTCGATCTCGCCACCAATAGAAATCCCGATCCCAAAACGGATGTGGTCTACAAAACGTTTGACCAGATGTATCCACCCGGCCCCGGCCTCGATCTGCTGAAGAAGAATTGTCTCGGCTGCCACGGTCCAGACTCTTACAACCAGATGCATCTCACTGAAGCGGGCTATCGCGCGGGCATCGAGCGCATGCGTTTCGGTCCCTTCCACCTGAGCGGCACTATTCCCGCCATTCCGAACACGCCCATGTCCGCGAAGGAAGAGGACACCATCGTCAAATATCTCGCCACGAATTTCGGTCCGGATTCGCCCAATCAGCGCCTCAAGCACGATCCTTATCCTGTCGACGAGAACGCCCTGGCAAAAGCCATCTACGTCGAATACGAATTGCCGCCCGATTTTCCCAAGCCGCCACCGAGCGGCGCCAATCCCGATGAGGAACAGTTGCAGGGTCAGCAGGAAACCAACAGCTCACTCGCCGATATCGTTCCCGGAATGATTGGCGCCGCGCCACGCAACAGCGGGACCGGTGCCGCCCTGATGCCCACCGCCGCCGGCGCTCCCGCCGAGAATGCCAACCCGATGCGCAATCCGTGGCTGCACGATCCTTTCCTCGCTAAGGATGATTCCGTCTGGTATGGCGCGCCGCAAACCAATGCGCTCGTACATCTAGACCCGCGCAATCTCGATCCCGAAAAGCGCTGGCAAGTGTTCCGCTTGCCCACCAGCGCGCCGCCTTACGCTTTCATCCATGGAATCACACTTGATAGTACCGGCCGCGTTTATTGGGCGGAGATCAGGGGAGGGAAGCTCGGCGAGTACGATCCGGAAACTGGCAAATTCGTTCGCTACGCGCTACCCACTTATGGCTCTGAACTCCAGGTCGTCGCCGACGAGCACGACAACATCTGGTATGACCAGGTCCACGGCAGCGCGCTCGGCAAACTCGACGCAAGGACGCGCAGAATTTCGCAGTGGCCTACACCCACTCCGGATTCCGGGCTCTACGGCTTAGCAGTCGATCCCAAGGGCAACATCTGGTCCGCGGGGTATATCAAATCCGTGGTGGAAAAGTTTGACCCGGCCACCGAGACATTCACGGAATATCACACGCTCACGCCAGGGAGCAGTGCGCGCCGTATCGGCGTGGATTCAAAAGGCATTGTCTGGTTCTCTGAGTGGAGCGCGGGCCAACTCGGTTCCATCAATCCCGCCACCGGCAAAATGACCGAATACAAATTCCCGATTCGCTCCACTCCTTACGAAACCTGGCCCGACAAAAAGGACAATATCTGGGCCTCCGACGATTTCAACAATTCCCTGATCTACTTCAATCGCCAGACCAACCACTTCACCTATTACCCGCTGCCGCAGAACTGGAACGAGCTTGGCGTGCCGAAGGTGGAAATGGATAAGGACAACACCGTCTGGATCGGCTCGCGCCGCGCCGAGCACGCGGTAGCGGTGCACTTCTATCCGAACGGCTACACGTCCGAACCGCAGCCTGAGCCCTAAGCAAAATGCGTGCGGGTTCAGGAACAAAAATGCAAGCGTCGTACCGGTACGGAAACATACACCTACTGACGAACTTCTCTACAGCTTACGCCCGATATACCTTCCTTATTGGGTACCGATAATTGACATCGGCCGAGCTAGCGATCTCG
>DASZMG010000081.1:0-9910 GCA_035551975.1 Candidatus Acidiferrales bacterium
ACGACCTCGGCGTCGTCGCGCAAGTCGCGGATCGCATCGCGGTTACATACGCAGGGCGCATTGTGGAGGAAGGGCCGTCGCGCAATGTGCTTGCACAGCCGCGTCATCCTTACACCGCGGGCTTGTTGCGCGCATCGCCGCAACTCGTGCGACACAAGCTCGAGCCGATTCCCGGCAACGTGCCGTCGCTCACCGCACTGCCTCCGGGCTGCGCGTTCGAGCCGCGCTGCGCCTTGAGAATTGCTGAATGTTCCGCGGCCATGCCAAGTCTGTACGACGCCGGCCCCGAACATCGCGCGCGCTGCATCCGAGTTGCTGAAGTTGCGAATTTCGTGGCATAGGCTTCAGCCTGTGCGGTTTTATGCTATGCAAGGACTAACCCCGCACAGGCTGAAGCCTATGCCACGAAAAGCGGATCGTCCAGAGAAGAAGGTCAAAGTAGCACAGGCTTCAGCCTGTGGCCTTTGACTTTAAGAATGCAAAATCCACAGGCAGAAGCCTGTGCTACTAAAAAACGAATGTTCCACGCTGTCAATAATTGGGAACAGGATAAAAAATCATGAGCACGGATTCGCGCCACCTCGATAAAATACGCGACCGCTTTACCGAAACTGCCGACGTCTTTGCGAAAACCGTGCGCCGCACGCGCGTCGAAGAAGGGCAGCGCCTCGCCGAATACGCAACAGCAGACCTCGCGCATCCCGAAAATATTTTGGCGATCGACGTCGCCTGTGGCCCCGGCACATTTACGCGCCCGCTCGCGGCGCGCGTTGGCAAAGCGATTGGCGTGGACCTCACTCCCGCGATGGTGGAGAAAGCGCGCGCCGAAGCCGCGCGCGACGGCATCGCCAACATTGAATTCGTGCAAGGCGATATTTACGCGCTGCCATTCGCGAATGAATTCGCCGGAATTGTTGCGTGCGGCTATGCGTTTCATCACATGACGGAACCCGCGCGCGCCCTCGCGGAAATGGTGCGCGTGTTGAAGCCCGGCGGCCGCATCGCCTTAACGGACATCATTGTTCCCGACGGCTGCGACGGTGATTTTCAAAATAAAGTCGAGCGCGTGCGCGACCCGTCCCACACCAGCACGCAGAGCGTGGCCAGCTTTCACAAAATGGCGAGCGACCTCGGATTGCGCCAGGTTTCGCAGCACATTCATGACAACTGGCATGACTTCGATGTGTGGATGAACAACGCCGGAAAACCGCCGGGTGATCCGGTTTATGTGGAGACGCGCAATTTGCTGGAAAGCAGTCTCGAAAACGATCGTTCCGGATTTCACCCGCGTCGCACGGATAAAATCGCCAGCGGCCTCGAGTTCATGCACACGGTGTTGCTGCTGATCGCGGAGAAGGTATGAATTTCAGTAGGATAGGCTTCAGCCTGTCGCTTTTGACTTTGTATTTCATCGGACAAAAGTGCGACCGGCTGAAGCCTGTCCTACTCAAAGCAAATCCGCGCTTGCAGGCTGCGCGATGACCCAGCCGCTACTGCTCGAAGCGCGCAATCTGCAAAAAACTTTCTTCGCACCCGCAAATTCCTTCGGCCTAAAAAAGCCCTCAGCAAACGGCGTCGTGCGCTCCGGCGTCGCAGCGGTAGATAACGTAAGCCTCGAACTTTGTGCGGGCGAAACGCTCGCCATCGTCGGCGAATCGGGCAGCGGGAAAACTACGCTTGCGCGCATGCTCCTGCGGCTGATCGAGCCTGACTCCGGCGAATTGCTGGTCGAAGGCCGCGATTTTCTCGCGGCGCGCGGATCGGAATTGCGCGCCCTCCGCCGCGAAATGCAGATGGTCTTTCAGGATCCCTTCGCATCGCTCGATCCTCGCATGCGGGTCGGAGCCATCGTTGGCGAGCCGCTGGAAATTCACCAGCCGCAGCTTTCAAAAAATGATCGCCGCTCTCGTGTGGTGGAAATTCTACGCGCGGCAGGGCTGCAAGAAGACGCACTCGCCCGCTATCCCCACGAATTTTCCGGCGGTCAGCGGCAGCGCATCGGCATCGCTCGCGCACTGATTTTGCGCCCGCGCCTCGTGGTGGCCGATGAACCGGTCTCCGCGCTGGACGTTTCCGTCGGCGCGCAAATTTTGGAATTGCTGCAAAATTTGCAGCGCGATTTCGCGCTTACGTATCTGCTCATCTCGCATAGTCTGCCCGTCGTTGCGCAACTTGCCACGCGCATCGCCGTCATGCAAGCAGGCCGCATCGTGGAAACCGGCCCCGCCGCGCAAATTCTTTCCGCCCCGGCGCATCCATACACGCAATCCCTAATCGCAGCAATTCCCACGCTGCCAGGTTGAGTGCATTTTTTGCAAAATTGAAAATCAGCGGGGCTGTTGTAGCCCGCCTCTTCAGAGGCGGGGATTTAGATTCATGTGTATGCAGGGCGCAAGGGATCAGTTGCTATCCGTGTGTTTAGTCCCCATCTCCGGCGACCTAAACCCCCGCCTCTAAAGAGGCGGGCTACAGCAGTCGGGGCAATCTCCTGCTAAACTCGACACTTATGAAATTTCAGTTTGAAGTTTTGAAAACGGATCCGACGGGTGCGCGTCTCGGCCGGCTCACTACGCCGCACGGCGTGATCGACACGCCTGCGTTCATGCCGGTCGGCACAGCCGGTACGGTGAAGGGGCTTACGCAACAGGCGCTCGGCGAACTCGGCGTGCAAATTCTGCTGGGCAACACGTACCACTTGTATCTGCGACCCGGCCACGAACGCATTCGCGCGCTGGGCGGGCTGCACAAATTCATGTCCTGGCCCGGAGCGATTCTCACCGATTCCGGCGGCTTCCAGGTTTTCAGTCTCGCCGATTTGCGAAAAATTTCGGACGATGGCGTTGTTTTTCGATCGCACCTTGACGGCTCCGAGCATCTGCTGACGCCCGAAAAATCCATTGAGATCCAGCAAGCGCTCGGTTCAGACATCGCCATGGTGTTTGACGAGTGCATCGAATTTCCCGCCGACCACGCTCGTGCGGAGGGCGCGATGAAGCGCACCACGGAGTGGGCGCTCCGCTGCAAGGATTACGCAAAAGCCCAAACCGCCTCAGGCCAGACCAACGCGGAACTCTCAACGAATCCCGGTCAATCCATTTTTGCCATCGTGCAGGGCGGGATGCATGCAGACCTCCGACGCGAAAGCGCGCGCCAACTTGTCGACCTCGATTTCCCCGGTTACGCCATCGGCGGCCTCGCCGTTGGCGAGCCTCACGCGATTTCCACCGAGATAGCCGCCATCTCCGCTGAGGCACTTCCGAAAGGCAAGCCGCGCTACGTGATGGGCGTCGGCCTGCCCGAGCAGCTTCCCGACTATGTCCGCTGCGGCGTGGACATGATGGATTGCGTGCTGCCCACGCGGAACGCGCGCAACGGCTGCCTCTTTACGAGCTCGGGCCGGGTGAACATTCGCAACGCGATTTACGCCAGCGATCCGCGCCCGCTGGACGAGCGCTGCTCCTGCATGGTCTGCCGAACCTATTCCCGCGCTTACCTGCGGCACCTGTTTCAAGCCAATGAAATTCTGGCTTCCATCCTGAACTCGCACCACAATATTGCGTTTTTCCTTGACACAATGGGCAAGATTCGCCAAGCTATCGCGCTCGGGGAATTGGCTGCATTCTCCTCGGAGTTCCAATCGCGTATCGGCGCGGGTGAATCCTGAAGCGGGCCAGTGGAATGGCTTCGGTTGTAAACTTCGGGTAGCGTACGGTTACGGCTTGGAGCCCGCCACGAACTGGGTGTAGATTCGTGGCCTGTCCGCTTCTTCTGTCAAGATTGAATAGCGGTGATTTTTTTAGTTGGCAACGCAGCGTGCTGAAGCATCGGTAATAGAACGGGAATGGGGTTCATCGTGATGTTGTCCTTTATTATGCCGGAAAATCTGTTGTTGATGGCCCAAGTCGGAGGCGGCGGAATCATGGCCTTCCTGCCCCTGCTAGCCATCATGGCTATTTTTTATGTGTTGTTGATTCTTCCGCAACAACGCCGCCAGAAAAAGACCCAGGAAATGGTTAACGCCTTGAAGAACGGCGACAAGGTAATCACCACGGGCGGCCTGTATGGCACAATCGTGGGAATTGAAAACGATGCCATTCAGCTTCGCATTGCCGACCAAGTGAAGGTTAAGGTCCTTCGTTCCGCGGTGACCGGCCTGCAACCAGATGGTAAGGAGGAGTCGTAGGATCGGGGTAACGCGTCGCTCCATTTCGTCCGCGAGGCATGCTTTCGTAAAGAAAAGCCCGCATCTGTGGAGTCCTGAGCCAGTTAAGCCATGAATTCTAATCTCAAGTGGAAAGCATTATTCGTTGTCGCTGTGATCCTTGCCTGCGTCATTGGCCTCGTCGGCCGGCCTTTATTCCCTCCCAAATCCTGGGCCGATATCAAATCGAATTTTTCAAACAGCATCAAGCTCGGCCTCGACCTGCAGGGTGGCACGCACCTGATTTTGCAGGTGCAGGTGCAGGAAGCCATCAGCGGTGAGACGGACCAGACGCTGGACCATATTACGAACACGCTTCGCGATAAAACCGTTCGCTACGACGATATTCGCAAGCTGACCGATACGCAGATTCTGGTTCACAACATTGCTCCCGAGCAGGCCGGCACGGCCCGCAACCTGATCAACGATCAATTTCCGGACTGGGATGTCTCTCCGGCGCCGGGCGAAACTTCCGGCTATCTCGTGACGATGAAGCAGTCGCGAGTCGTCAACATCCAGCAGCAGACGATGGACCAGGCTGAAGAAACGATTCGTCGCCGTATCGACGCGCTGGGACTGACGGAACCGCTGGTGGCGCCCTACGGTCAGGGCGACAATGAAATTATCGTGGAGCTCCCTGGAGAAGGCGATCCCAACCGCGCGAAGAGTGTCATTCAGGCCGGCGGGCAACTCGAACTTCATCTGGTGATCGACGCAACGCCGTATCAATCCGAAGTGGCTGCCCTTGCCGCGCACGGCGGTATTTTGCCTCCCAACGCGCAGATTGTTCAGGGAAAAAGTTCCGCTTCCAGCTCCAGCCAGCCTGCCGTGGAAAGCTGGTACGTAATCGATCGCGTTCCGGTGGTCACGGGGCGTGACTTGCGCAGCGCAACCGCTATCCGCAGCACCAAGAATCCCGGCTACTACGATGTCGATTTCACTCTCTCCACCGAAGCGGGCGCGCGATTCGGCCCCTTCACCGAACAGAATATCGGCAAGCAGTTGGGCATTGTCCTTGAGCATAAATTGCAAACTGCTCCTGTGATCAACGGCCGCATCGATGACACCGGCGTCATCGAAGGCCAGTTCGGCGAGCAGGAAGCGAACGACCTCGGACTGGTCCTTCGATCAGGCGCGCTGCCGGCGTCGATTAAATACCTTGAAGAGCGCACGGTTGGGCCGTCGCTTGGAGCCGACTCAATCCGGCACGGCGTGCAGGCTTCCATCATCAGCTTAGTGGTCGTGATGATTTTCATGGTGATGTACTACCGCTCGGCGGGCGTGAATGCGGTGATCGCTTTGATCCTGAACTTGGTTTTATTGCTCGCAGCGTTGTCTTACTTCGGCGCCGTCTTGACGTTGCCCGGCATCGCCGGCGTGATTTTGACGATCGGTATGGGCGTAGACTCGAACGTGCTGATCTTCGAACGTATCCGTGAAGAATTGCGCGCCGCGAAAGCGCCTGTTTCAGCGGTTGATATGGGCTTCAAGCGAGCGTTCCTGACGATTATCGACACGCACGTGACGACTATCGTCTCGGCCGCGTTTCTTTTCTTGTTCGGCACCGGCCCGATTCGCGGATTCGCGGTCAGCTTGGCCGTTGGCTTGTTGGCTAACCTGTTTACGTCAGTTTACGTTTCGCGCCTGATTTTTGACTGGCACCTGGCGAAAATGCCGCGCGAAGCAGAACTCAGCATTTAAGAATGTGCAGGCTGATTTTGGAAATGTAGCGCTCGCCTTCAAGCGAGCACGTGCTTGGCTACAGAACGCTCGCCTGAAGGCGAACGCTACAAAAAGAATGCCGGGCTTGAGCTCTTGCAAGCGGTCGTTTCGGGGCAGGATAGCAGTACTAGTCCCATACCGGGAAATATTTCAAGATTTTTATTTGAATCGGTTCTATTTAGGGAACAAATTCATCATCGTTGGTGTCCAACTCTAACGGGTAAGAGTGAGCATGGAATTTTTCAAACAAGTCGACCTGGATTGGATGGGCAAAGCGAAGTACTTCTTTGGCCTGTCCGGACTCCTGCTGGTGGCAGGCCTGGTGTCCATTATCTCTCATGGCGGCCTCTTCTATGGTATTGATTTTAAAGGAGGCACGGTTGTCGACGTGCGATTTGCTGGCGCGCCTCCCATAGACACCCTCCGCAGCGGTTTGGCCCAGCAGGGCATTGGGAACAGCACCATTGTTCCGGTCAGCGACATCGCCAGCGGGAATGGCAACGAAGTTCTCATTAACCTTGAAGAGAAGGGCCAAGGCGCGGAAGCGCTGGATGCGGGCAAGACCGCAATTTTGAATGCACTCCATGCGACGCTCGGTGCGGGCGAAACGGGCAAGCAGGATTTCAATGCTGCGGGAGCCGACGTAATTGCCGACGCTTTGACGCGAAAGGATCCTCTGGGTCTGGGAACAGCTGCAGGCGATCGATACGCGCAACTTGGCAGGCAGTTGGCGACGTTTCGCGACCGCGACAACCGCGGCATCGTGACGGACCTCGGCCAGCTTTCCGGAGCAGGCGCGAACGCAAACGTAATCTCCGCGCTGCGCGACGCGTTTTACACCAGTACGTTCGCCATCGTGAATGTGGAGATCGTCGGGCCGAAAGTCGGCGCGGAACTGAGGCGCCAGGCCGTAGTGGTAACACTGTATGCGCTCGCTGGAATGTTGGTTTATATTGCATTTCGCTTCGAGTGGGTGTACGGTGCTGCGGCGGTGTTGGCCGTGTTTCATGACGTGCTGATCACGCTGGGACTTTTTTCCATCTTTCATTTCGAGATTTCTTTGACGGTGATTGCGGCATTGCTGACGCTGGTTGGTTACTCGATGAATGACACGATCGTGATCTTTGACCGGATCCGTGAAAATGCGCGCCTCATGCGGCGGGAACCGTTTAAGGACATCGTCAATCGATCCATCAATCAGACTCTGTCGCGCACGATTCTTACCAGGGGCCTGACTTTCCTTACTGTTCTGGTTTTGTTTGTGATGGGCGGTCTAGTGTTGCGAGCGTTTTCTTTCGCGTTGGTGGTTGGAATTTTAGTTGGCACGTATTCCAGTTTTGGCATTGCAGCGCCTTTGGTCGTCGCCTGGAATAATTGGCGGGGCCAGGGCGGTGCGGTAGTATCATCCGGAACCGCAGCCGGTACTAAACTCCGAAAGGCCTAAAAATTTTTAATTGGGGCTTTTCGGCAGGAGGGAAGCACGATGTTTGATGATTTGCTCGAATCGACAAACGAGAAGAAAAAGACAAATAAGGGCTGGAGCGTAATTCTTTCCGGCCTGGTACAAGCTGGCATTCTGTCTATCTTGATTTTGATTCCACTGATTTATACCGAGGCGCTCCCCAAGGCGATGCTTTCAACCCTGTTGATTGCACCCCCTCCGCCTCCGCCACCTCCCCCGCCCCCGGCCGTCGTCAAGACCATCATCAAGCCGGTCGCGCGTTTGATCCAGTCTGGAAAACTGATGCAGCCACGCGCGATCCCCAAGGAAGTGGCCGTGTTTAAGGAAGCTGAGCTTCCGCCAGACGTGATCAACAATTCAGGTGTGACGGGCGGCGTGTTCGGCGGCATTCCCGGACAGGGCATGGTGAGCGGCCCAGTTGCTCCGCCTCCCCCGAAGCCCACCGCTCCAACGCGCGTGAAGCAGGGCGGTAACGTGACGGCAGCGTCGATTATCACGCAGACGCGCCCTCTGTACCCACCTCTGGCGCGGCAAGCTCGCATTCAGGGTAACGTTGTTCTTCATGCGATCATCGACAAGGACGGCAAGGTTGCACAGCTCGAAGTCATCTCCGGTCACCCGCTCCTGGTGCAATCGGCTCTGGACGCCGTGAAACAATGGCGCTACAAGCCGACCACGCTGAACGGCGACCCGGTCGAAGTGGATACGACGATTACCGTGACGTTTACGATGGGTGGTTAGGTTTCGGTTTTGGCAGGACGGCGGCTTGGGTATCGGCGTTCATCGATTCAGATCGGCACGATCTTGAAGAACAGGAACGCCGCGAATTAAGGCCGCCAATCGAGGAGTCGGCAGGTACCGGCAAAGCCGGTTTCGGCCAGCAATATTCGAACGAAATAAAAAGGAGCGAATCAGATGCTTAGCACTCTAGCCGTTTGGGCAATGAACATGGTTGTCCTGCAGGGACAGTGGGACCTGAGGACGATGTGGGGCAATATGAGTATCATCGCGAAGGTCGTTGTCGGCATTCTTTTCCTTCTGTCGGCATGGTCCCTTGGCGTGATGATTGACCGCGTTCTGATGTACAGCGCAGCACGCAAACAGTCCCGCGTATTCGTGCAACAGGTTGCCGGCGCCCTGCGCGAAGGCAAGCTGGACGAAGCCATCTCGATCGCCGAGCGCAACAAGAAGAGCCACATTGCCAAGGTTGTCGCCACTGGCCTTTCCGAATTCCAATCCGCATCCTCGCAAGTCGCTGACATGGAAGTGATCGAAGCTGCCAAGCGCGGCCTCGACCGTTCCGTCGCGATCGTGCACGCCGAAATGAAGCGCGGCCTTTCGGGTCTCGCGACCATCGGTTCCACCGCACCGTTCGTCGGACTGTTCGGCACGGTGGTCGGAATCATCAACGCGTTTAAGGGCATTGAAACGACGAAGGCAACTGGTCTGTCGGCGGTCGCCGGCGGTATTTCGGAAGCCCTGGTCACCACCGCGCTTGGGCTGCTCGTGGCCGTGCCTGCCGTGTGGGCGTACAACTACTTCACGAACAAGGTTGAGGCATTCGACGTCGAAATGGACAACTCCTCGATGGAACTCGTGAACTATTTCATTACGCGCCGTGCAGGCGGAAAGAAGTAACCCATGTCATACAAGCCAAGCGTCGGGCCGCAAATGGCGGCACCGAACGTAATTCCGATGGCGGATATTATGCTTGTGCTGCTGATCATCTTCATGGTGGTCACGCCCATGCTCTCCAAGGGTCTGACGGTGGAATTGGCGAAAGTCCAAAACCCCTCCGACATGCCCGATGCCGATAAGGACGATGCAGTGATCGTCGGCATCTCGGCGAGCGGGGACGTCTACCTGGGCAGCACAAAGTCGGATATTACGCAAATTGCCGATCAGGTTCGCGATCGCCTTTCGAACAAGCTGGATAAGACTGTGTTCGTGAAGAGCGATGGCCGCGCCAAATACGGCGATGTGGTCAAGGTCGTGGACGAAGTCCGATCCGCGGGCGTCGATAACGTTGGGCTCATTACGGACCGAGCCGAACAGAAGCAAACCGCCCCGCGACCGCCAGCTGGTTAGTGATTCTGCCGGGAAGCGAGGCGTCTGGCTTCGCTTCCCGGTCATAACCCTTGCTCACTCATCCGTCGCGGTGATTGCACCGAGGCGCGGAATTTGAAACAGGAGCTACGACAATGGGAATGGACGTTGGAGGAAAACAGGGCGGTGCGATGGCGACAATGAACGTCGTCCCCCTGATCGATATTCTCTTGGTTTTGATCATCATCTTCATGGTGATCACGCCGCTGACTCCGAAGGGCCTGAACGCCCTTGTGCCGCAGCCCGCGCCGCCAAACCAGCAGCAGCAACCGCAAACTCTGCAGAAGACCATCGTGGTTCAAATTCTCGATACCGGGAAGATTAAGATCAACGATGAAGACGCGACTTGGGATACGCTCGGGCCGCGCCTGACAGATGTCTTCAAAGAGCGCGCCGAGAAAGTGGCCTTCGTTAAAGGC
>DASZMG010000082.1:0-12490 GCA_035551975.1 Candidatus Acidiferrales bacterium
GGGGCGCGAAGAGATTAGCCTCGCCACCATCGCGCGCCGTTTCAATATTTCGACGGCAACGGTCCATAAATTTTGCGCGAAAATGAAAAGGGGCGGAACAAGTTCCGCCCCCTCCCGCGAACCCGCGCACCCTCCCAGGCACACGGCATCGCAAGCTCGTTAAAGGTTGAGTGCTAATCTTACCGTCGCCACCAGCACAAGGCACGCGAGCACAAACGAAAATTCATTCATGCTGCCTCCTGCGGATAGTCGCCGTCAAAAATGGATTGGATTTCTGATTCCCGCTCGCGTGCCCGCTGTTCCTGAATGCGCTTCACGAGCTCTGCATAACGTCGTTGGTGGGTGATCGCGTCGGCTTCGGCGTTCTCACGTTCTTTTGAATCGCTCACCAGTCGTATCGCCGCGGCTATAACCGGCAATCCGATGAGCAGCAGAAAAATACCCAGGACGAGAACCCTCAGTAACATTGTTCGTCTCCTTCCCCGCTGCTTTGAAATCTGGTCGGGCAGCGGCAGGACCGGAATGGTACCTCCATGAATCTCTATATGTCTATATCTATGATGATGGCTGCGTTAAGATGACAGCCATGCGATCCGTAGATAAACTTCTCCTCGACATGAAACTCAAAAAGGTGAACCTTTTCCTCGCCGTCGCTCACATGACGGAACTGCGGCGAATCTCCCGTGAGAGCTTGATTCCCGTATCGGCGTTGATTCGTAAGGCGATCGCGGAATTTATCGAACGACACAAAAAAGCAAAATCGAAAGGGGCAACGTGATGAGCAAAACTGATATTCGCGAGGTGGTGCAGGACGCCATAAACCACTACGGTGCAGGAATCGCCGTTACCATCCTTGCTACGGATGGGACCGTGCTCCACTCTTTGCAGGGCCGTGCGCCTGAGGGGCAGAATCAAGGCTACACCATCGGGGACGTCGATCGGGCGGCGTTCGAGCAAGCTAACAATGCCGCATTGGAACAAGCCCGGCAGGCTTACTTGAAGCGCGCCGCTGAAAAATAAAAAGGGCCGCCGCCCGGTGCTACTGGGGTGCTATTCGTTTTGCAGAAAGAACCATTCCGCCCCAAAAGGTAAAACGGAAGTAAAACCGACACATAGCTATTCCGCCCCGACCCCTAAAAACATCGTTTTTATTGGGAAAATGGTGCGCCCGGAGAGAGTCGAACTCCCGACCTATTGGTTCGTAGCCAATCGCTCTATCCAGCTGAGCTACGGGCGCACCGAAGGAACACGTAATTTTACACACCTGTGCGCGCACGTACAACCGAAGCTTCAACTTTTCGCGACGAATCGATCGCGTGTCTCGGAATAATCCTCAGAACGAAAAAATAGTGCCGCCTTCCGAGCGGATATCTTTCCATTCGTGCTGCGGCACCCCATGAACAGCGGCAGGCCAGTGGCTCCCGTATCGGCGCGTGTGCGGTAGAGCGACTGCTCGAACGCGAACGTAACCCAATTGTTCAACTTGTACTGAATATTGCCAACGGACATGTCGCTGCGGGCGCGCGATCCGGCGGGAGCGGCGCGCAGCAGGTCGCGCGTTTTCGCTTCGTCCGTGCCATAGATGAAGTTCATCGACCAGCCCATGTTCCGTCCTTCAGGATCGGCTCCAGCCAGGCGCGAAAGCGGCAGCCCGATGCTCACGAATCCTCCCGCGGCGCGCACCGGCCGCTGCGGCGCAACCATTGGCACGCCATTTCGCAGACCGAAAATCACCGTGGAGCCTCCGTCGGTGGAGAGCGCGGAAGCGGTATTCGTCAGGCCGGCGGTATCGTTGTAATTTGAGAAGAGCTGTCCGCCGAAGAACCAGCGCAGGTCGCTGCCGTCATAATATTTTCCGAGCAACGTGGCAAAGCGCGTGGGCAGTTGCCATTCGCCCGTCCAGCCATCGTTCTTGCTGCTGACGGTGGCGCCGGTTCGAAATGCGGAAACAAAAGTCGTGGGAACCGCCGACCCCAGCACAATCGCTTCGCGCCCGCCATGCTCCGCGCTAAAAATAATTTGGGCCGGAGCTACGCCGCGCGCGTGGTCGAGCTGCCACTGAAATACGATGCGGCTCTGCCACTCGGGCTGGTCTGAATCGGGTCCCTGCCGTTCGCCGTAGCCGAGTTGATTCACAATCGATGCTGCCGCGGGTGTGTCGCCGGAACCGGGCATTGCCACGGCAACCTCGGGCATCAGCTGGAACCAGCCGAAATTGTGCGTCCAGCCAAAGCGCATTTGCGGCTCGCGCTCCCACAGTCCGCCGTAGCCGATGCCGAATCCGGTGGTTTCCAGCAGCGGCGGCAGCGTGGAGGAACCGAAGATGGTCCAGTCCTGGCCGAACACTCCCGAAAGCGTGTCATTTGCGTCGAGCTTGTAATCGATACGGCCGTAGGCCACGCGCAGCGACGGCATGTTCGATCGGATCGCGGAAAGATTACGGTTGTCCGCGCGGCTGAAATTTCCTTCCCAGTCGAATTCGAACCTGCCAGTGATGGTCAAGCGCTCGGAGCGATCGAGCCATTCGAAATTCGCGCCGAAGCGTGACGAGCGCGTCTTCACGTGAAATTCCGGAGCTTGCGTGGGCCCGGAATCCTGAAGAAAACCGGGGAGCGGGAAATCGTCACCGCCGGGTGAAGAGCTGTCGTGCACAAACGTCGCCTTCAGCGCAACCAGTGGCGTCACACGCACCGAGCCAACCTCAAATGCGGGCTTCAGCGCTCCACGTGTAGCTCCGCCGACGGGCAGCGGACGAAACGGGGCGATCGCTGGAACCACTCCGGCCGCCGCCACTGCGGCATTGTTGCCAGTGCTGGGAATGGCTGGTGTCGTCTTTGTTTGCCCAGCCGACGGGGAAACAGCGGCGGTGGCTGTGCTTGGCGCTGTGACTGAAGCTGTGGTGTTTTGCGGCTGCCCGGTTGATTTGCTTAGCTGCTGTTCGAGCGACCGAATGCGCTCGCGCTGCTCGTCCAATCTCCGTTGAAACTCCTGCATCTCCGTATCGAGCTGGTTCTGCAAATTTTTCAATTCGCTTTCCAGGCTCGCTGCGTCCTGTGCAGAGCTTTCTTCCGCGGACGCGGTTGCTGAAGATGCAGAACCCTCCGCGCCGGAATTCGCGGCGCCTTGCGTCACATTGGCACTCGCCTCTTCAGCGTCGGACGAACTGCTCTGTTGTGTCCGCCCAGCCGCGCAAGACAACCATCCCGCCAAAGCTGCGGCCAAAGCAAATCCCCGAAGAGCGCGCATGTAGTCCCCCGATCGTAGACACTTGGCTGCCCGGTTCACTCCACGACGGCCGTCGGCGTATCGCAACCCTGATCGGCACTGCTGCTTATCCCTTTAGCGGTCACGTTTTGGCGCGCATCAAGGAGTGGGTACCCTTCGCTTCCGGCACAGCCGTGGTCGCCCCGCGGTCGCGGGCCCCAGCCTGAAAGGCGCAGAGCTTCCAGAGCATTCCAGGTTTATCCGGAGTTCATCCCAAGTTCGTTGCAATAAGGGAATTACGGTTTGAATTGTGGGGTATTCAGCTTATGGCGGCTATTGGCAGACGCGCCGAGAATCGCGCTGTTGTCGCACGCGCCCAGTCCGAAATCCGCCGTCTGCTTTCTTCGACGACCGGCTCACAAAACTAAAAAAAATCTTGGGACCACAAGAGGAGGGGATTCATGAAAGCTTTAGTTTATAACGGCCCGCGCGATGTCGCGGTGAAGGACATGCCCGACCCGAAAATCGAGCAGCCCACCGACGTGCTGGTGCGCATCACCGCCACGAATATTTGCGGTTCGGACTTGCACATGTACGAAGGCCGCACCAATGTGGAAAAAGGGAAAATTCTGGGACACGAAAATCTGGGCGAGGTTATCGAAGTGGGCGACGCGGTAATGAAAGTAAAGAAGGGCGATCGCGTCTGTCTGCCATTCAACATCAGTTGCGGCTTTTGCGAGAATTGCGAACGCGGTTACACCTCCGCGTGCCTCACTGCCAATCCCGGCAATGCAGGCGCGGCTTACGGCTACGCGAACATGGGGCCCTATCAGGGCGGACAAGCCGAATACCTCCGCGTGCCTTACGCCGATTTCAATTGTCTCGTTTTGCCCGAAGACGCTGAAGAAAAGGAAAACGATTATGTCATGCTTGCGGACATCTGGCCCACCGGCTATCACTCCACAGAACTCGCCTGCGTGCAGCCGGGCGAAACAGTGGTGGTCTATGGCGCGGGGCCCGTGGGATTGTTCGCCGCGTACTCCGCCGTCATAAAGGGCGCCAGCCAGGTTTTCAGTGTCGATCGCCACAAGGATCGCCTCGAGCTGGCGGAAAAAATCGGCGCCACGCCTATCGACGACACCAAGGGCGATCCCGTCGAGCAGGTGATGGAGCTCACCCACGGCAGAGGAACCGACGCCGGATGCGAATGCGTCGGATACCAGGCGCACGATCCGTCAGGCCATGAACATCCGAACCTGGTCATGAACAGACTGGTCAAAACCGTGCGTGCTACCGGCCGGCTCGGTGTGGTCGGCGTCTATCCCAGCCAGGATCCCCACAGTCACGATGCGCTGGAAAAAGAAGGGGCGATTGCCTTCGATTTCGGCGAGTTTTTCGAGAAGGGCTTGAGCATGGGTTCTGGCCAGTGTCCCGTGAAGAAATATAATCGTCACCTGGCGAGTCTGATTCACGAAGGCAAAGCAAAACCGTCTTTCCTCGTATCGCATGAACTGCCGCTGGAAGAAGCTGCTGAAGCGTACAAGCACTTCGATGCGCGCGAGAAAGGTTGGACGAAAGTGGTGCTGAAGCCTGGCGCGGCCGCGCACGCGAAACGCGGCAAGCACGCGACCGCGTCGGCGAGCCGCAGCTAGCGGCCGCCTCTAAGCAAGGCCCAATCCCAACGCGGAGAGTGAAATGCCGACAGACGATAACATGGGCCCGAACGACACCAGTCGTCCGGGCCCGCATCAGAAACCGCGCGACACAAACACCACGGTTTGGCCCGACGTGGACGATCCCGAGCCGCGCTCGGACGAATCGAGCGACAAAGGCCCTCTCGAACGGTCCGCCGCATTTGAAGTGTAAGTGAACCGAACGCAACCTGGCTGGAGCTAAGCTACGTCCTTAACAACTTGAGAACATCTGTCTGCTTTGATGAAGTTCTTCGTGGTGTCAACGGTGGCGAGCAGCACGCGGCTGTGAATCGAAAAGACGAAATACCTGCCGGGAATTTCGCGTGCGATTTCCTCCATCCGCTCACGGGCTCCGGCCAAACCCGTAACAACTTCAAGCCACATGGCGTCTTTGTCGGGAGCGCCGGAGAAAATGTCGAAGCGGGGTTCTTCCAACATCACATTTTCCTGTGGAACAATCGCGAGGGTTGAGTATCGCTCCGCGCTTCCGCGCCGGTCAAGTCCACAATTTGTGAATTTGTGGAAAATTCAGTCCACGTCCGTGGTCTGCGGTGTCCGCGACACTTTCACTTGCGTTCTAAAATGGGACACGATCGAGCGCTTTTGCGCGACCTCGGACCGAATCGGGTTTTGTCCGCGTTGTCATTCCGCGACGGGGAATCTCTCTTCGAATTTTGTTTTTAATATGGGAGATAGTTGTATGACTCGAATTCGGTCTGGTGTTGTTGTTTTACGCCGTCATTCTGAGGGCCGCAGTTTGGCCCGAAGAATCCCTCTTCGTGTGCCGACTTCTTCGTTCCACACGCGCTTCTATCTTTCGCTGTCGGTGCGAGCGGCGTTTCGCCAAGGGCGGCGAAACAGCGAGGAGGAATCTCTCTTCGAATTGCTTTTTGACCGGGAGATAGCCGCATGACTCGAATTCGGTCTGCTGTTGTTTGTTTTACGCGGTCATTCTGAGAGGCTGTGACTTTTTTGATTTCGCGCGAAAATCGATACTGAAAAGAATCGAGTTGCGCGACAAAATTCGCGTTTCTCGGAATAACGTCACACGCTCTGAGGGCCGCAGTTCGGCCCGAAGAATCCCTCTTCGTGTGCCGACTTCTTCGTTCCACACGCGCTTCTATCTTTCGCTGTCCGTGCGAGTGGCGTTTCGCGGGCCATTTTACGGCTTGGGGAATCCGGAAAATCTTTTCAGGTAGGGGCCTTCGTCTGGTTAGGGGTGGCCTCAATGGTGACGTCAACATGAGCGCCTTTTTCCAGTTTCACTTCCCGTCCGTTGTCGTCCTTCAGGATATTCTCGATGCGGATTTCGCGGTAAAGATGATCGGCGCCTTCAACGGAAATCTGCGCTTTTTCCGGCTCCTCGGCGTGCGGAGCGGGAATAATTTTTTCCACCGTGCCGGGTAATGTCACAGACGGCTTTTCGCTCGGCGAATCTTGCAGGTTTGATTTTCCGTTTGATTTTCCATCCATTTACAGCGCTCCTTTAATCTGTATTGCCGAAGGTCAGCATTCCAGTAAACGGTTGGGGGGGTAGGTAGAATTATACACAGTTGACCAAAAATAGGTTCCATCAGATTGAAAATACTATCTTCGTCCGATTGACGTCTTCGCGCGGATGGAGTTACCACATCTCTCAGCGCCTGGATGGGACAACTGTGCGCCGCCCGTCCGAATCTAAACACAGTACCACCGCAAGCAGCGCCGGCGGCGGATCACCACGTTGAGTTGCGTCTTGGGTGTGTCTGCTCGCGCGGTTTTCTGTCTTGTGACTCGCCCCTATATTTCGCGAAAAAGTTTTAGAAGTTCGCACCTATTGTTTTCCGGTGCGCGTCTAATTGGCATAGGACAGCCAAACTCGCAAGCATTTGGCCAACTATATCGAGGTTCGAGGACATGGAAAAGACGGAACCAAGGTTCGATATCTTCTCCGGCCATATCGATAAGAATGCCCTGTGGATCGAAACAGTCGAAGGTTTATCCAATGCCCGTGAGCGCATGGAACAGATCGCTACAGAAAAGCCCGGTCAGTATTTCATTTTCTCTCCGATGAGCCATGCGGTTCTCGCGCAAATAGAGACCTTCGCCAGTGCTTCCAACTCCAATTCGCAATCCAACTCCAACTTTCGCGTAACTGGCCCGAACACTGGCCTGGGGTCTCGATCCACTCGCTTGTGTGCATTCTCTCGAAAAGGAAGACGTCCCCTTACATTCTGGCGGACGCTGGAATATCGCTTCCTGAATCCGAGGCGATTGATCGGCATTTGTATGTCCGGGCCATTCCCCGTTTCTCCGTAAATCCGGCTTCGCGGCTTTTCAACTCAGGAAATTCCATTTGACCCTCGCCCTCGCGCACGATACTTTAACTCCCGATTTCCTGGCGACATGTTTCGTTTCAGGTAGCTGACGATAGAAAATCCTTCTATTTCAATTTTCCTTAAAGGAGATTCATGTCTACTGAGCTTCGCAATTTCCTGGAATTGCCGTACGCCGAGTTGGAAGACCTTAACTTGGAGGCAAAAGAACAACGCAAGAACCGTGTCGCCACCGACAAGCTCCGCGAAGAACGCCTGCGCTACCTCAACGATGAAAAGCGCATCAAGGCCGTCACCGTGCTCTTCAGCGACCTCGAGGGCCGCCTGCACATGCTCGATTACGACAAAAAATTCCTGCTCAAGAGCTGGGACAACCTCACCTTCGACGGTTCCTCCATTCGCGGCTTCACCGCGCAGCGCGAAAGCGATCTCCGGCTGGGCATGGATTGGGGTTCCTTCTACTGGGCTCCCTCTGATTTTTTTGGCCCTGGCAAGGTGCTCATTTTCGGCGAAGTCATCGACAAGGACGGCACGCCTTACAAAGCCGACGTCCGCGGTCTTCTCAAGACCTACGCCGCATCGCAATTCGAAGACGAAGGTTACACGCTGAACGCCGCCAACGAAATCGAAGGGTTCCTCTTTGCCGGCCTCGACGCCGAGCGCCGCTTCCATGAAACCGGAAAATTCGAGTACGTCAACACCGGCGGCTATTTCCATTCTCTCCCCGGTGATCCGCTGCGCCAGTTTGTCGATACCGTTGCCGAAGTGCAGCGCGCCATGGGTTTCCAGAACGAGAAGGATCACCCGGAAGTCGCACCGTCGCAGTTCGAAGTCAATTACGGTTACGGAGAAGTGGTTCAGGCCGCCGACCAGATTCAGCTCTATAAGCTGATCTGCCGCGAGGTCGCCACCAAGATGGGCATGACCGCCAGCTTTTTGCCGAAGCCCGTTGTCGGCGTGAATGGCAGCGGCATGCACACCAACGTTTCCATCAGCAAGGGCGACGTCAACTTGTTCTGGGATCCCAAGGGCCAGGAAAAGCTTTCCAAGCTCGGCTGGCAGTTCGTCGATCGCATCCTTACCCACGGCAACGACATCTGCCTCGCGCTCAATCCCAGCGTCAATTCTTATCGCCGTCTCGATCCGCACTTCGAAGCGCCGAACCAGATCAAGGCTTCCGCCGTCGATCGCGGCTCCATGGTGCGCATCCCGATTGGCAATCACCGCAGCATGCGTACCGAAGTGCGCTCGGTGGCGCCGGACGCGAACCCCTACATGGTTCTCTACACCATCTTCAAAACCGGCATCGATGGCGACATCTCCAAAACGAAAAACCTGCGCCAGGCCGAGCGCTACCTGCCTGACAACATCTACACCGCCGTCGAAGATTTCAAGAAAGCCGACTGGACCACGAAGCTCTTCGGCGAGGATGTGAAGCAGCGCTATATCGACCTGAAAATCGCTTCCGCCGATCGCTGCCCGCGCCTGTTGGGCACCTTCGTCAAGGCTCCGGAGATTCAATATCACCACGAGATTTACAACCAATATCTCTGGAACCAGTTCTAACTTGTTGAGGGACGGGCCCTCATCCCGCCCCTCTTGTAAGCACTTGAGTACTGCAATAACGCGAACGCCCTGGCCATCACGCCAGGGCGTTTCGTTTTCTCTTTCGTTTTTTCTTTCGTTTTGTTTTTTGTTTTCTCTTTTGTTTTTTCTTTTGTTTTTTCGTTGTCATCTCGAGCGCAGTCGAGGGATCCGCATTTTCCTTTGCCGTGGATTTGCGCCGTCATTCTGAGAGGCTGTGACTTTTTTGATTTTGCGCGAAAATCGATACTGAAAAGAATCGGTTTACGCGACAAAATTCGCGTTTCTCGGAATAACGTCACACTCTCTGAGCGCAGCGAAGAATCTCTCGACTTTGGTGTTTTTTTTCGTTGTCATCCCGAGCGAGCGAAGTGCCTTTCTTCGCGACGAGGGATCTCTCTTCGTGTGCCGAATCATCTCGGCGCTCATCGCGCAGCGCCGTTTCCGCGAGCCTTCGCTTTTTTCCCCTCGCCACTAGCCGCTGCCTTATTGATTCAGCCTATAAATGATCGGCTTCGGCCCATCCGTCACCGTAAAATCCGACGGCACGGTGAACAGCGACGCATCCGGCTCCGCGCGCGTGATATTCGTCAACTGAAATGTCTGCTCGCCCATGCGCGGATCGCTGCGCTTGCTGTACACCACCGTCTTCAGCTCGGGCGAAGTCCACACTTCGGTCACAATTTGGATCGGCGCATCGTTGCCGATCTGCCCCGCGGGAATGGTGCGCGTGGTGCGCGTCCCGGTCACCGTCACGCCCTGCATCGTTTGCGAGCCCAGGTCTTCCGTGCTCACCTGTGACGGATCATTCCCCGCAACGCTTCTCTGTATGAACACCGGACCGCCTCCCGCCGGCAATGGCGGTAGTTGCGGAGGAGGCGCGCCACCATCGCTAACCGAAAATGTTTGCATCATCACCGGCCCCGCGCCCGCGGTCACCGGCCCTGCAACGCCCCCGCCCGCTCCGCCGCCCGTGGAAATTGCCACGTTAGGCATGGGCGCTCCAGGCATGGGTCCGCCTTCGGGCATCTTCTGCGCGGTCTTGTCCGTCAGATTCAGCGTGTACGAAACCTGCGCCACGGGATCCTGAATGAACACGATGTGCGGCGCATTCGCCGCCGAAACGTTGCCGATGGCCGGGATTGGCGCATCCTGCCGCGAGCGTCCCTGCGAATCGCGCGCCACCGTGCCGCTGCTGTTGTTTACGATGCGGTTGCCGTCGGCGAGCGTCTGGACGAACTCGTTGGTGATCGTCGCCGAGTACGGCGCGCCCGTCACCGGCGCCGTCGGCTTGGCGAACGCGCCAATGGCCATGGTTTTCGTAGTCATCATCTCGCCAGGCGTTCCGGCAGCTTGCCCGGCAGCCTGCCCGCCCGCCTGCCCTGAGAGCTGATACATCACGTTGCCGCCTTCGCCCTGGGCCAGTGCTCCGCTGCACGCCAGCAGCGCCAATGTCGAAATGCACGCAAAGTGCTTCATGTCCCACAAGCACGGTAAGTGCTTGAGCATGTTCGAAAAGCACGGCAAGTGCTTATTCATCGTCGTCTTCCTCCGTTTGAAAATCCTGTCAGCCCCGGACTCGGCGAGAGTCCTCATTGTCGTTGTCGCAGCGCGGCTAGCTGTGCTGAGTCGTCCGCGGAAATAGTCACCACCGCCGTGAATCCGATGCCCTCCGGCACCGCCCCCGGCGGAAACATGCTCTCCGTGGGAACGGCAATCTCGATCGGCGGCTCCGCCGCGCTCGCATTTTCAGTTTGTGGCTTTGATTCACCCTGTGACCGCAGCGCCGCACTCGCGTTCCGCATCTGCCCATTCTGCGCTGTTTGCGCGCTCGCTCCGCCGTTTGCTCTCTCCAAGCGCGCAGGACGTCCCGCCGCGCTATTTGCATACGCCGGGTGGGCAGGACGTGCCGCAGCGCGCCGGTGCGCCGTGCCCGTTGAGACTGCCAGGGGAGCCGTCCTCTGCGCAGCAGCGGCTGGAAGCCCTCGCTGTGCGGCATGGAGCGTCCCGCCCTGTGCTGGAGCTTCGCTCTGCCGCGCCTGGACCTGAATTTTTGCGGCGCGCTTTGCTTGCTCAGTGACCTTCGCGCGCTCAGCGCCCTCAATGGCCTCTATCGATTCAGCCTGCCGCTGCACCGCGTGCAGTGCATCGCCCGATGCTGGAGCTTCGCTCTGCCGCGCCGGATTGTGCGCAGGCGCTGCATTGTGCACAGATGCCGCATTCTGCGCAGTCGCTGGCGTGCGCGCCGCATTGCGCGCCGATTCTCTCGCGTGCGCGGACTCCCGCGCGACGCGCTGCCGCGGCAGCATCAGCAATATCGCGATCGCCGCTGCCGCAGCAATCGCTCCCGCGCCAATCACCAGTAAGTGTTTCGACTTCGTAGCGGCGGGCTTCAGCCCGCCACGTTTTTGGTGTGCGTTGTCATCCCGAGTGAGCGTAGCGAATGACCGCAGGTCGTTCGCGCGGCGACGAGGGATCTCTCTTCGCTCTTCCGCGACGCGAGCCTCTTCCGCAACATCGACCATTGCCTCGCAGTACGCCTCGAAACCGGCGCTCGTCTGCTTGTATGCCGCGAGGCGCTCGCGGCATTCCGCGCATCGCGCCAGATGCTCTTCCAGCGCCGCACCTTCGCGCTCGGCCAGCTCGCCATCCATCCAAGCTATGAGTTGTTTTGAATGCTCACACATTGCATTTCTCCGCTAATTTCCGGATGGCGCGCTCGACCGTGTCGCCCACCGTCGACGTCGCCAGCCCCAGCACTTCGCCAATCTCGCGATAGCGCAATCCCCCGCCCCGCAGCAGCAGACATTCGCGCTCGGTTTCCGTTAGCAGCCGAACCGCTTTCGCCAGCCGCCGGAATTTCTCTTTCTCGATCGCCGTGCTTTCCGGCGTGGTCTGGTCCACAAATGCATCGATCTGCGAATCGACGTGATCGTCGAGCGGCTCGCTGCACCGCCGATGGAAACTTTTCTGGCGGTTTCGCGCCGCGTTGTGCGCCACGCGAAACAGCCATCCGCGCACATTCTCCTGCGATTCGTTTTGCGATCGGGCCGCCGCCAGATGCTTCTGCAGACTCACGAAAGCGTCCTGCACCACATCCTGCGCTTCGTCGGCCCGCAGCCCGATGCAGACCAGGTAACGCAGCAACGGCTGGCGAAGTTCGCGGTACAGAGTGGTAGCCTCGCACGTCTTGCTGGACAGGCGCGCGAGCGGCAACGCCAGCGGTAATGTGTCTCCGCTCATGGAATTCCTGCCATTGTACGGTTCACGCGCCTTTTACTTTACTGCGCGCCTTCCCGGCGCATCTGGCGCGCCGCATTGCGCTTCTATGGATATAACAATCCAGCCCAAAGGTTTTCCGGGGGGCCGGGCTACCTATTGTGCGGCGTGATGCGGGAAGCCCCGGAGGGGCGGACGACAGTAGCCCACAGCGCAAGCTGTGGGATGCCGTGATTAGGAAAAAGAGAGCCCCGGCGGGGCGGCACAATTCTTTGGCACAGCGTTGGTATTCTCTCCGTGCCGATCGCGTGGCAATTTTCTGGCGAACGCGTGTGAACGCCGAAGAGATACTCCGGGTCATATTCGACGCGATGCATCTTCAGAATCTCCCGGAACTCATCTTCAAAACTGATCTTCCGATGGTGAGCTTCCTGGCTGTGAATGTAGCGGACGGCCGCGTCGAGATTGGAAAAG
>DASZMG010000083.1:0-20158 GCA_035551975.1 Candidatus Acidiferrales bacterium
ACAGCAACTGCAAACAGCAACTGCAAACAGCAACTGCAAACAGCAACTGCAAACAGCAACTGCAAACAGCAACTGCAAACAGCAACTGCAAACAGCAACTGCAAACAGCAACGGCAACCACAACCACAACGGCAACTGCGCTCAGAATAACGGCGCAAAACAAGAACGGCATGCAGGTGGCGCCGCGCTAACGCATGAAAAAACTGATTATCGCCATTGACGGTCCGGTAGGCTCAGGGAAGAGCACGGTGGCGCGGCGCGTGGCGCAACTGCTCGACTACATCTATATCGACACGGGCGCGATGTATCGCGCCGTTGCGTTGAAGGCGCAGCGCAACAATATTTCGCCGGACGCGGCTGACGACGACCTGGTAAATCTGGCTGGCGACTCCAAGATCGACCTGCGCGCGCAGGACGGCACGCAGCAAGTCTTGCTCGATGGCGAGGATGTGACCTCGCAGATCCGCAGCCCGGAAATTTCTCAGGCGGCGTCGAAAGTTGCTACAGTTTCAGGCGTGCGCCACGTGCTGGTGACCGAGCAGCGTCGCGCCGGGCACAAAGGCGGCGTGGTAATGGAAGGACGCGACGTTGGTACCGTGGTTTTTCCCGACGCCGAACTGAAAATTTTTCTCACCGCTTCGGTTGAGATTCGTGGGGAGCGGCGCTGGCGCGAGCATCAGCAGAAGGGCGATTCCATCGATTTGCCGCGGGTGATCGAGGAAGTGCGCGAGCGCGACAAGCGCGACCGCGAACGCACGACATCACCGTTGGTGCAGGCTGCCGACGCCGTGCTGGTCGACTCGACCGCCATGGACGCGGAAGAAGTCGCAAGGCTCATAGTGATGCTGGCGAGGCGGCTGATGGACGGCTCCGCCTCGGAGCCCTAGCGGACCCATTGCGCTAGGCTGGTTCGCCTGTCGAATCGGCGAGCGTGCGAACTTCGGTTTCGCCTTCGGACGATTCTTCCGCGCGCTGCCCCGTAAGAATTCGTTGTGCCCAGCCGACCGCCTCGATGAAGCGGTCAGGGAGCAATTTCGGGTCAATTCTCAGCCGCGCCGCGGCTTCCTCCAGCTTGTCCCAGGAACCGGTTTCATAGAGCACCGCAATGTCCAATACCTGCCGCAACTGATTGCTCTGGCCCAAGAGCGCGTCGTGGAGCTGGCGGCCAAGCACGATTTCTTTGAGCACATTCTCCATGGTCATGTCGAGAATGGCGTCGATCGAGGAGAGTAGGCCCAGCAAGAACAGGTCGTCCGCAGCGCTGTGCAGACGCGCCCAGGGCGCCAGTAGCTCGCAGAACCGGGCGCGAATCAGCGGCAGCACCAGCAACTCCTGAGGTTTGTCTCCGCCCATGGCAGCGATGGCGATCAGCGAAATCCATTTGCGGACGCCGCGCTCGCCGAGCAGTGCCAGCGCATGTGGGATCGAGTGCACGTCGGAGATGAGCGCGAACACCGGCGAATTGAGATAACGCAGCAGCCGGTAGCTGAGCGAAGTTTCCGCCTTGATGCGCTCGGCCACTTCGTCCAAGTCGATCCTGGCGCGATTAGCCGCCTGCAGCACCAGCAAGTAACTCAATTTGTTCGCGGGAATATCGTGGCGGGTGAGCATCTGGGGCCTGCTGAAGAAGTAGCCCTGAAAATAGGTATAGCCCCAGCAAAGCGTGCGCTCGAAAACGTCATAATCTTCGACCTTTTCGGCGACCAGCCGGATTCCAGTCTTCTCGAATTTCTTGGCCAGCCGGAATTGCTCGTCTGGTAGCGTAGCCAGCACATCCACCTTGATGAAGTCGATGAAGGGCAATAGCGGCTGCCAGTGCGGGGCATCGCAGAAATCGTCCAGGGCGAAAAGGTACCCGGCGCGCTTCAGGTTGCGGCATGCCGTCACGAGCTGCTCATCGATCTGTGCGTTTTCAAGAATTTCGATGACCACACGGTCCTTCGGCAGCAGCGCGGGAAAATCGCGGACGATGAACTCGCGGGTGCAATTGATGAAGGCGCGGTGCCCGTGAGTGAGCTGCTCAGCGCCGAAAAGGAACAGATTGTCGGCGGTGGAAGCGGCGGCGACATCCGGCTGCGCGTTGGGGAAAAAATTCTCGATGCTGGAGCGGAAGAGAAGCTCGTAGCCGAAGACGATGCGGTGGCTATCGAAGATCGGTTGCCGGGCCAGGAATTTTTGCAAGCGCGTTCCCCTTTTCGGCCGGGAGAACCCGTACCGTTGGGAAGGGGAGACTTACAAAAACAAAAGCCGGCTGCCTAGGCCGGGCTGGACATCGACGCGAGAAATTCCCCGTTGGTTTTGGTCTTCGAGAGGCGGCCGAGCAGAAGCTCCATAGCTTCGACTGTCGAGAGAGGACTCAGCACCTTGCGCAGCACCCAGATGCGATTGAGTTCATCGGCCGGAAGCAGCAACTCGTCTTTTCGCGTACCGGAGCGGTTGATATCGATGGTGGGAAACACGCGCTTGTCGACCAACCGGCGGTCCAGGTTGATTTCCATGTTGCCGGTGCCCTTGAACTCCTCGAAGATGACGTCGTCCATGCGGCTGCCGGTGTCGATCAGCGCGGTAGCCATGATGGTGAGCGAGCCGCCTTCTTCGATATTTCGCGCGGCGGCGAAGAATCGGCGCGGGCGCTGCAAGGCATTTGCGTCGATACCGCCAGAAAGCACTTTGCCCGAAGGCGGCGTGACGGCGTTGTAGGCGCGGCCCAGACGGGTGAGCGAGTCGAGCAGGATAACCACGTCGCGTTTGTGTTCGACAAGCCGCTTGGCTTTTTCCAGCACCATTTCGGCCACCTGGATGTGCCGTTGCGGCGGCTCATCGAAGGTGGAGCTGATCACTTCGCCCTTCACGGTGCGCTGCATGTCGGTGACTTCTTCCGGGCGCTCGTCAATGAGGAGCACGATGAGGGCTACTTCCGGATGGTTCGCGGTGACGGAATTTGCGATGGACTGCAGCATCATGGTTTTGCCGGTGCGCGGCGGCGCGACAATCAGCCCGCGCTGGCCCTTGCCAACCGGGCAAAGCATGTCCAGCACGCGCCCGGTAAGATTTTCCTTGGTGGTCTCCAGGCGAATGCGCTCTTGCGGGTAAAGTGGCGTGAGGTTGTCGAAGAAAATTTTGTTGCGCGCGACTTCGGGATCCTCGAAATTGACCGCTTCCACCTTGATCAGGGCGAAGTAACGCTCGCCATCTTTCGGGGGCCGTACCTGCCCGGAGACGGTATCGCCGGTGCGCAAATCGAATTTGCGGATTTGCGAGGGCGAAACGTAGATGTCGTCGGGGCCCGGCAGGTAGTTGTATTCCGGGGCGCGCAGAAAGCCGAAGCCGTCGGGCAGGCATTCGAGCACGCCTTCGGAGAAGATCAGCCCGTTCTTTTCGGTTTGCGCGCGGAGGATCTGGAAGATCAACTCCTGCTTGCGCATGCCGGAAGAACCCGGGATGTTCAATTCCTTGGCGATTTTCGCCAAATCGGTAATGTTCTTGTCTTTCAGTTCCGCGAGACTAACGCTCATCGATTTCTTTCCTTATCAAGCCTGAATTGTCAGGCGCGAATGTTGATTGTTGATGAATTTTCCGGGCAGGCGCGTTCGAACCAGCCACCACTGTCCAGCCGAACTGCGCTAATTCCACTTGTAACTATCCGGCGCCGAACCGGCCAGCGCCGCGAAATCGTTTGTCGCAGGATAAGTGCGATTCGAAGACTCAGTTGGAACGGACTAGCTTTCAGAGATCCTTGCGCTTCGGCGGGGGAACCTGCGGAGCAGGGAACACCGAAGGGCTCAGTTGGTTAATTCATTATCCTGCGAAACATCCTCAGCGAACTTGGAATCTACGGGCACCGGCGGATGGCCGGGAATCGGCAGCGGATGCTCCAAAGCGAGCTGCAGTACCTCGTCCATGGACTCGACGAAATGAATCGACATCTGCTTCTGGATTTCGGGCGGAATGTCCGCCAAGTCTTTCTCGTTGTCCTTCGGCAGAATGACGATGTGCAGGCCCAGGCGATGCGCGGCCAGCAGCTTTTCCTTCACGCCGCCGATGGGCAGCACTTTGCCCCGCAGCGTGATCTCGCCGGTCATGGCGATGTCGGAGCGCACCGGAATTCGCGTGAGCGCGCTGACAATGGATGTGCAGAGCGTGATGCCAGCCGAAGGCCCATCCTTCGGAATGGCGCCCTCGGGCACATGAATGTGAATATCGATATGGCGGTAAAAATCCTTGGGCAGCCCGAACAAGTGGCTGCGCGAGCGCACGTAGCTCATGCCCGCTTGCGCCGATTCTTGCATCACGTCGCCTAATTTGCCGGTGAGGGTGAGCCGCCCCTTACCTTGCATCAAGGTGGCTTCGGTGGAGAGCACCTGGCCGCCGACTTCCGTCCAGGCGAGGCCCGTGGTAAGGCCGATCTCGTTTTTCTTCTCGGCAAGAAAATCGCGGTACTTGATGATGCCGAGGTAGTCGTTGGCGTTCGCCACTTCCAATTGCGCGGCGACATTCTTGCCTTCTTCCACGACCTTGCGCGCGACCTTGCGGCAGACGTTGGCGATTTCGCGGTCCAGATTGCGCACACCGGCTTCATGCGTGTAATGCCGGATCACGTGCGTGATGCCTTCGTCGCTGAATTTCACGTTATCGGCGGTCAAGCCGGTGGCTTCGATCTGCTTGGGAACCAGGTAGCGCTTGGCGATCTGATGCTTTTCCTGCTCGGTGTAGCCCGGAATGCGCAACACTTCCATGCGATCCTGCAACGGCTGCGGGATGGTATGCAACACGTTAGCAGTGCAGATGAACATGACCTTCGAGAGGTCGTATTCGACATCGAGATAGTGATCGGTGAAAGCGTGATTCAGCTCGGGGTCGAGCACTTCCATCAGCGCCGCGGACGGATCGCCCCGGAAATCCATGGACATCTTGTCGACTTCGTCCAGCACGAACACCGGGTTGATGGTGCCGGCCTTGCGCATCATCTGAACAATTTGGCCAGGCAGCGCGCCGATGTAGGTGCGGCGATGACCGCGGATTTCAGCTTCGTCGCGCACGCCGCCGAGTGAAACGCGCACGAACTTGCGTCCCGTAGCGCGGCCGATGGAAGTCGCGAGCGATGTCTTGCCAACACCTGGAGGCCCGAGGAAGCAGAGAATCGAGCCCTTGGGATTTTTTACCAGTTGGCGAACGGCCAGGTATTCAAGAATGCGTTCCTTGATCTTCTCCAGGCCGAAGTGATCCTCGGACAGGATTTCCTCGGCCTTCTTGATGTCGCGAATCTCTTTCGAGCGCTTTTTCCAGGGCACGGCCAGCAGCCAGTCGAGATAGTTGCGCGACACGGTGGATTCGGCCGACATCGGCGGCATCATTTCCAGCCGCTTGAGCTCCTGCATGGCCTTTTCCATGGGCCCTTCGGGCATGCCGGAGGTTTCGATCTTCTTCTTGAGCTGCTCGATTTCGTTGGCTTCGCCGCGGCCGAGTTCCTTCTGGATGGCCTTGAGCTTTTCGTTGAGGTAATACTCTTTCTGCGCGCGTTCCATCTGACGCTTGACGCGCGTGTTGATGGAGCGGTCAACATTCAGCTTCTCGATTTCCACTTCGAGAATGTCGGCGATGCGGTTCAGGCGCTCGACGGGATCAAAAAGCTCGAGCAGTTCCTGCTTTTCCTCGACGGGAATCTGCAGATTTGCGGCAATCGCATCGGATAGCTTTCCCGGATCTTCGACGCGAACCGCGGCAATCATGGTGTCGTAGTTGAGCGTCTGCGAAAGCTTGACGTACTGCTCGAAGAGGCCGGTGACGCGCGTGGAAGCCTGCTCCACCTGCGGCGAGGGTTCGGTTTTCACCGTGACCAGCTTCACCGAAGCGCAGAAGAAGCCTTCGTCGCTGGTGACCTGCACGATTTTGGCGCGCTCGGTGCCTTCAACCAGCACCTTGATGTTGCCGTCCGGCAGTTTCACGCTCTGAACGATATTGGCGAGCGTGCCCACCTGATAGATTTCCTCGGGCTTGGGATCGTCGATAGAGGCATCGTGCTGCGTGACCAGGAAAATCTTCTTGTCGCTGGCCAGCGCTTCCTCGAGTGCGCGTACCGACGCTTCGCGTCCCACGATGAAGGGATGCATCATCTCCGGGAAGATGACCATGTCCCGGACAGGCATCATAGGCACACGCTTCACTTCGAGTTTCTCCCTACTGAACATGGATTCTTTTTGGGCCAAGGTAGTTTTAGCCGGCTTTCTCGAGCAGGCTCCAATTGATTTCGCGGCCTTTGACCATATCCGCGGTAACGACGAAGTCGCGCAATTTGCGCTGAGCCGGCAGGTGATACATCATTTCAAGCATCAGGTCTTCGAGGATCATGCGCAGGCCGCGGGCCCCCACCTTGCGTTGTAGCGCCAGGTCCGCCACGGTTTCCAGTGCGTCGTCCGTAAACCGCAGACGCACATTTTCAAATTCGAAGAGTCTTTGATATTGACGCACCAGCGCGTTTTTCGGTTCCGTCAGGATGCGTACCAGCGCGCTCTTGTCGAGATCGGCGAGCACGCCCATGACCGGCAAGCGGCCCACAAACTCAGGAATCAGGCCGTAGCGGATCAAGTCGGTTGGCTGCGCCTGCTCCAGCACTTCGATGTTTCGCCGCGTGGCGGTCGAAGGCTGCGCATCCGCATGGAAGCCGAGGGATTTTTGCCCCACGCGCCGCTCGATAATCTTTTCCAGTCCCACAAAAGCTCCACCGCAGATGAACAGGATGTTGGTCGTATCCACCGGCGTGAATTCCTGGTGCGGGTGCTTACGTCCGCCTTGGGGCGGAACGTTGGCTACGGTGCCTTCGAGGATCTTCAGCAGCGCTTGCTGCACGCCTTCGCCCGAAACGTCGCGGGTAATCGAAGGGTTCTCGTCCTTCTTGGAAATCTTATCGATCTCGTCGATATATATGATGCCTTGCTGCGCCTTTTGGACGTCTCCATCTGCGGCTTGCAGCAGCTTCAGAATGATGTTTTCGACGTCCTCGCCGACGTAGCCCGCTTCGGTGAGCGTGGTGGCGTCCACAATGGCGAACGGCACTTCGAGCATGCGCGAAAGCGTTTGCGCCAGAAGCGTCTTGCCGGTGCCTGTGGGGCCGATCAGCAAAATGTTGGACTTGGTGAGCTCGACGTCCCCGGGCTGGCGATTCAGGAAAATGCGCTTGTAATGGTTGTAAACCGCGACTGCCAATTTCTTTTTCGTTTTGTCCTGGCCGATTACGTACCCATCGAGGAATGCTTTGATCTCAGGAGGCCGCGGCAGCCGCTTGTTCGCGGGGCTGGTTTGCTCACGCTTCTCGTCTTCGAGAATCTGCTGGCACACGCCCACGCACTCGTTGCAGATGTACGAACGCGGATACTCGGACGGCGAACTGATGAGCTTCTCGACCTGCTCCTGCGTCTTATGGCAAAAAGAGCAGCGCAAAGGCTCTTCTGGGGTGAATCTTTTCACCGAGGGCCCCCCCATTCTTTCGGAAACACACCCGACACAACAACTCTATCGAGCATTGTAAAACGGAAGGCAAGCCGTGGGTGAAAAATACTTTGGGCCACTACTTAACCTTTAAGCCGCTACCGATGTTTGGTAATGATCTCATCGACCAGTCCGTAAGCCTTCGCCTGTTCCGCCGTCATGATGAAGTCGCGCTCCACGTCGCGCTCGATTTTTTCGACCGGCTGGCCGGTGTGGAAAGCCAGCAGCTTGTTCAGTGCCGCGCGGGTACGAATGATTTCTTTTGCATGAATATCGATATCGGTGGCTTGTCCAGAAAGGCCGGACATCCAGGGCTGGTGAATCAGCACGCGCGAATTCGGCAGAGCGTAGCGCTTTTTCGGCGAGCCGGCGGCCAGCAAAACCGCTGCAATCGACGCCGATTGCCCAATGCAATAGGTGACCACATCGGGGCGCACGAACTGCATCGTGTCGTAAATAGCCATGCCCGCGGAAATCGAGCCGCCCGGCGAATTGATGTAAATCGAAATGTCCTTTTCCGGGTCTTCGGACTCGAGGAAAAGAAGCTGCGCCGTCACCAGATTGGCGACATGATCGTCGATCGGCGTGCCGAGGAAAATAATGTGATCCTTCAGCAGCCGGGAGTAAATATCATAGGCGCGTTCGCCACGGTTGGTCTGCTCGACAACCATGGGAACGAGCGTTGTTGCGCGAGGTATGGCGTCGTCAGTTTGTCTCATTTGGAAATTTTGTGCGCTGCTGAGGAACCCGGACCACCGACTACTTTTCATTTTTGGCTGACGTCTCGATGCGGGCGGTACGGTGGAGCCAGTCGATCACTTTGTCGCTGCGCAGCTTCGATTTCATCCTATCCAGCGCTCCCTGCTTTGTCAAGCGAGCGCGCAATGCTGTAGCCGATTCGCCACTGCGTTCGGCGAGAGAAATGATTTCTTTTTCCACATCCTCGTCGGTGGCTTCGATTTTTTCCGCGTCGGCGATGCGGTCAAGCAGCAGCTCGGCCTTCACGTCGTTGACGGCTTTCTCGCGCTGATTCTTGCGCAGAGAAACCCAGTCCACATTCACCGCGCGTGGATCGACGCCCTGCGCGGCCAGAGAGCGAACCACGCGCTCGAGGCGCACATCCATCTGGCTTTCGGCCAGCGCTTCGGGAACGGGGAAATCGTGCTGCTTCACCAGCTCTTCGAGAATCTTCTCCCGCGCCTGCGATGTCTGTTCCTGTTCTTTCGCGGCGTCGAGATTCTCGCGGATCTTCGCGCGCATTTCGGCTACTGTGGAAAACCCACCGTTTTCGCCGGCCACATCCTTGGCGAATTCGTCATTGATCTCGGGCAGCTTCTTTTCCTTGATGTCCTGCACCGTCACCGAATAGTTGTAGGTTTTTCCGGCGAGCTTCTGGTCGGGATAATCGTCCGGATATTTCGATTCGAATTCCTTCTTGTCGCCCGGATTTACGCCGCGCAGATTTTCTGTGAAACTTTCGAGCGTTTCCTCGCCGCCCAGATGGCAAAGAATATTTTCAGCTTGCACCGGCTCGCCGCCGCCCACTGGAGTGCCCATTAAATTGATGAGCACGTGATCGCCGTCTTTTGCCGGGCGCCCTTCCACCGGTACATAGGAAGCGCCGCGCTCGCGCATTTCCTCGATGGCCTTGTCGACCTGCTCGTCGCCCACCTGAATTTCGTCCACCTGCACCTGCAGATTCTTGTAGTCGCCCAATTCGAATTCGGGCAGCACCTCGAACACGGCGCGAAACTTCAGCGGCTCGCCTTCCTTAAACTCGACCTTGTCGATGGAAGGCCGCGTCACCGGAATCATCTTCTTTTCATCGAGCGCCTTCTCCAGATACTCCGGGACGAGCGATTGCACCACTTCGCCTTGAATGTCGTCCGCGAATTTGCGGCGCACGAGCGTCACCGGTGCTTTGCCGGGACGGAAGCCGGGAATGCGCGCCATGCGCGCGATGTCCCGCGCCACCTTTTCAGTGGCCTTGGTGACGTTGTCCGCTGGAATTTCCAGCTCGATCTCTCGCTTGCAGGTTGCTTCAGTCATGGAGAAGTACGCGGGCGCGCCAAAACTGGCCCCACGGTTCTAAGCCCTTTCACCTGGTCGGAATCAAAAGTGGGAGGATGCGGGAAAAATCCAGCAAATCTCGCCGCCGAATTGAAGTATAGGGAAATGATTTTCGCGCGTCAACCGACGAGGGACGGGAGATCGTGCTGGTCGGGGGCGAGAAGGGGCTACCCATTCTGCCCGGCTTGCTGGCGCACGGAGTTCGCCTTGTGAGACCGAAACTTTTTGCACTTCTGTTTTCCGCGCGCACTTTAATTCCTTCTTGGGGAATGCCCTCTACCGAAGCTTTTCCTTAAACTCAAAAACCGGCCTGGCCAAGTTTCTCAAATCGTATACCGCAAAAGACGCGCGGAATTTCCGGGCCAGTTCGCCGACCCTGCTTCGCGCATTCTGCAAGCTATTTGAGTTTTCCAACCACACGGACTTTCCGCCGGAAGAAATTCTGTAGATCCCGTATTCAGTTTGTGACATCGATCGCCTGGAAGGAGCCGCTCACCACCGGAGAAAAATACACGGGGAAGGCAAACGTTGCGTCTGGATCTCGTTCGTCGATTCGTTGCGAGTGTGCGGCTGGCCCGGAATGAAGTCAACGTAATTCACTTTTGGGTAGTGGTGCCGTTTGGTTTCCACAGTGGTTATGCCCTCCCAGCCAGATGCGCTAGACTACAATTATGCCGAAGCGCAAACTGCGGGTCGTGAAGCAAGGCCCTCCAATAATTGGCATATGTGAACGGTGCAACTCGCAATTCAACGGTGCCGATATTCAGGAACAGTTTGATGCCCACAAATGCAAACCTACCGATAGCAGCCAGAATGCGCTGCGAATCGTACGCGAAGCTACCGAAAATAAGTAGCTTATTCCTCATCTGGAATCTTTTCCTGCATCGCCAGAAAGTCCTCGTATTTCAGCAGTACGGCTAGGGGTTTGTCGTTGTCCTGAATCACAAGCGTTTTATCCAGCGCACGTAACTGAGCGACATTGAGTGCCCGCAATTTACTGATTCCCACATGCTGCACGTTCGGATCAAGGTAAGGGATTGATACTTGGCTCGTCTTTGCCATAATGCCTCTCATCCATTCGTTGGAGTGCTTCTGTAAGAAGTTCTTTTTCAATCCGTCGGCTCGGTTTTTTATTAGGCAGCAAGCTGCACAGTTCTTCTAGCGTCCACACGTGATCCGTGAGGCCAGCCTCCATAGCTGGAGTCACGCGCAGAGTCTTGTGAACCCGGCAGAAATTGTAATGAAAGAAGTAGAGCGCGACTTGGTGTGCGTGATTCTCGAATTTCTTGCTAAACCCATTTGTCAAGCGCGTGAATCGGCGCATTCCCATTCGCATTGATAGGTTCTGTCGCTCAACATAGCTCGTGCTTACGTGCTTGGGGTCTGGGTCGCCAGTCACGACTTTCATATCGCAACCAATGCAAGTAGCAGGGCTGTATCTAGAGTGATCTTCTGTAGATGCGCCATAGAGTTTGTGCAGCATCGCATAATCAACATCCGCTCCGAACGCATCCTCAATGGCTGGTAGGTAGTGCCGCAGTGCATCAGTGGTGATTTGTGGGCGTCCAATGATCCGCTCAGCGCAGTCGGCTATAAACTCATACGCAGCGCGCTTACCGCGATCTCCGACGAAATAGGTGACAATCAGTTTGGTATCGGCATCGATTGCGGTCCACGTCCATACATCTCCCCAAAGGTCAGCTTCACGCTCAGGACTGACGTTCTTACGCTTCGCTCCAATAAAAGCCCAAATCTCATCGCACTGCAAGCGACGCACGCATAATCCGCGCACATGACGGTGATGGTACGAGGCGCAAACGCATCCCGCATCTTCCAATAGACGCAGCACAGTATGTTTTCCGACTCCGAGCATTCGGCACGTTGCGTTAATCGAATTTCCCTCAACTAAGGCTGCTATGATCTGTGCCCGCTTCTCTGTTTTGAGTTGGTTCATTGCCGTCCCTTACTGCATATATTAGGCAGTATAACGGCAATTGTCAAGCATTATATAGCTTCTATACGGCCGGTTTATGCTTTTCTTTTCGACTACGGTGCATGATAAACTCCCGATAGATTTTGGACACAAGTACCGTAAGAAGTGCGGCTAAACAAATGAACAGGCCCCTACGCTCCCGTCGTTGGTGATCCAAGATGATTTTTACAGCTGCGGATGTTGAATCATTATCAAGGTCTCTATCCCGATGGGAATTGGGAGAGTACATTTCGGAAGCGTTCGTAGCCATTGCTTGCGCGGGAGAACTCGTTGCGGATTTAAAGGCAGGTTGGTTGACCGAGGAGCGTAAGAAATGCATCCAAAGACGCTCAACGATATTACTTGTAGCAGCCCTGTCTGCATCACTGACCTGCCTCATCAGAACCAACGAACTGACGGGAAGCGTCATAGGTTCCCTGGGTGATAAAGCGGCAGAGGCAAACGGTAAGGCCGAAAGGGCTATTTCTGATTCCTCAACCGCTTTGACGCAGGCTGAGGGTGCCATCACCATCGCTGGAGACGCTAAGACAAAAGCCGACGCGGCCAAAAGTGCAGCAGGCAATGCTCTTGATTTCGCTCGGGCTGCGAACAAGAAACTCGCGGACCGACATATCAGCCAAGCACAACAAGAGCGTATACAACGCTCGTTAGCTAAGTGGGATGGAATAGATATCCGATTGCCCATCACTATGGTTAACGGAGACGATGAGACGTGGACATACGCTAGCGAATTACTGGACACCCTTTGCGCTATCCCTGGTTGGTCCGCTGAACTGGATTCGGTAAACAACAATTCCGGGGCGTCCAATTTGGCTGTAACGGTGCCAGAAGACGCCCCCACGCCAGACAAATCACTAGCTAAAGATTTAGCGACTGCGCTGCATGATGCAGGAATAGAGGCTAAAGGACCCGCGCCTCCGTCGCTGACAGGGGAGGGTTTGGGGGTGGAAGATTCCGCGCATGCGGAAAACTCAACCCCCAACATCGACCCAAGCCACCCATTCAATGTCAAAGTAGGAATACAAATCAGCAGAAGACTGTAGCTCCAAAGCAAAACCCTACGAAGCTGTGGAAACCAAACGGCACCACTACCCACTTTTGCGGCCTTTTAGCGCGTGTTCCGGGAACCTGGCGTGATAGAATAACCTATGAACAATGCCTACCGACTTGTCTTCGAATGTCCCAGCGGCCACGGTGTGAATCTCGAGCGAAAGTGCTCAAAAGAATCATTGTCTGACAGGGAAGCCATCGAAATGTTCGGCGAAGTGGAACTATCGTGCCAGAAGGTGAAGTGCGGCTGGCATGGGAAGGCCTCCACTGCAAGGCTTCTGCGCATTTTGCCGTTTAACTGGATTCTGTCGGCGATTCGTTAGTTGCTTGCTCAGCGGTTCATCCGGCGCGGCATCAGACAAGAATTCAGTGCTGGGGCTTGGCGTCTGCACGAAGTATCCTGCGCCGAATCGAGCCGAGCTGGTACCGTGAAGAACGGAGATTTATGAATCAGAATATGCCGCCAGACATTCAGCGAATTATCGCCGCACTGAAGCAACGCGATATGCAAGTAACCGGACCCATACCCACGAATGGTGAATCCGTCTACCGCATCAACGAACATGCCTTAACGGAAGGCGAGATACGCACGCTCGCTGTGGAAGATCAACTTACCACCTGGGGAATTTACAGCTACGTGAAGACTCGAGACCAGAACCGGACTCGATAGCTACCGCTACTAATAGTAGCCTGCGCTTACCACCTGCCCCGATCCGTCTTTTGCTTAGGTTTGCTGCGCTGCCATTCGTCAATTTCGCTCTGCAACTCACTCTTTCTGTTTTCGTTCTTTTCCATACCCAGTTGCCGCTGCAATTCCGCGATTCGCGCGGTAACGAATTCGGGCCGGCTGGACTTCTTGGGCTTTTCAGGTCGCATAGCTATTCAGCTCCTTCGATTTTGTTCGGATATTTTTAGGATTCTTCAATGGGCTCGGTTGCAGGAGCCGGTGATTCCGAATCAAGTGTCTCTAAAGTGGCTTCCGGCTCAGCTATGCCCTCGCCGTTTTTCGCAAGCTTTCGCTGGGCGCGTTTTTCGGCCTTCATCTGTCTTTTTTCCTGCCGCTTCATTTCCTTCTGCCGTTTCTGAAAGCTGATTCTGCCCATAGGCATCTCCTTAAACTGCGGGCTGCGATTTACCAGCGGGGCTCGCGAGGCTGGCGCGCGGCGCCCTCGTAACTGTCACGGGCCGAATTGTCGTACCGGCCATGTCCGCCGCCTCCGCGATTGCCGCCACCACCGCCCCGGCTCGGAGGTCCGCTCTTCTCTTTCGGCCGCGCCTCGTTCACTTTCACGTTTCGCCCGCCCACTTCCTTGCCGTCCAAAGCCGCAATGGCCTTTTTCGCCTCGTCATCATTGGTCATTTCGACGAAGGCAAATCCGCGCGCGCGCCCGGTCTCGCGGTCAGTGGGCAGGTGCACGCGGCCCAGTTGACCGAAAGGGCTGAACAACGCCCGCAAGTCGCTCTCGGTAGTCTGAAAGCTCAAATTTCCCACGAATAAATTCTTCATACAATCCTCTTCCCGGCAAAAGCCGTCGATCGCACCGCTGCAATGCCCTTCTTCAATACTCTAATACTCTTCCGTTGGCCTGCGATGAAACATACTGCGTTTCGGAGACGCGTGGCTGTTGCGGTAGTCGTCAAGCTCCGCATCGCTGATATCAAAGTGCGATTGCGGAGGATGATTGCCATAGGTCGTCAATTCGCGCCGCAGTTTCAGCGCGCAAACGTCCGGCGCATCCTGAAAGCGCACGCGGCGCTCGTTGAAAGCCACATGCGTAATGGTGATGGTAAATTCACGCGGCTCCATGGAAGGCTCGCGCACCTGAAAGGTGTACTCGCGGACGGCATCCTTCGACTCAAAGCCCATGAATTGCATCAGGATCTCTTTGCTCATTCTTTGCCTCCCGTTCTCAGCGGCTCGCCCGCGGCTTCGCTGCTGTTTGGGCCACGCGGACCCCCAACAAGTCCAGCGCCACTTGCAAAGCAGCCGACAACGTGGCTTTTGTGATCACATTTTCAAGATTGATTCCAAGATGCACGATGGTCTGCGCGATCTGCGGCCGCACGCCGCTTATGATGCACTCCGCGCCCATCAGTCGGGCCGCAGTAACGGTCTTGAGCAGGTGCTGCGCGACCACCGTATCGACGGTGGGAACGCCGGTAATGTCGATGATGGCCATCTGGCAGTTGGTATCCACGATGGCTTGCAACAGCGACTCCATTAAAATCTGCGTGCGCGCGCTGTCCAGCGTGCCGACAACCGGAAGAGCCAGGATGCCGTCCCAGAGCTTCAGCACCGGTGTGGAAAGCTCGAGTAATTCTTCCTGCTGCCGCCTGATGATTCCCTCACGCGACTTCTGGTAGGCCTCCAGGGCATAAAGGCCCATCGCGTCGAGAAGTTCCGTAACCGACCAGGTCTCCGCAACCAGCATGTCCCCATCATTGTTGCACATACGGCGAATCTGGCTCAGCAAAGGCCGCTTCGCGGATAAGACGAACATGGTGGTCTGCGTAGGTGTGAAGCCTTGCTGTGCGCGGCTTCTCGAAATGTCGCCCAGCATTCCGCGAACTCCATCCCAGGCGGTTGACTGGAAATTAGGGCCGGCAGTTTCCAGCGCCTGCCGCATCACGCTGAGAAACAGGGAGCACTGCGCGTGCAATTCCGATTCTTTTATCAGATCGGTCCGCCGCGTAGCCCCGCTCATCTGGCTAAGCCATTCGGCCAGCACCTGCGCTTCATTACTGGCAAGGATCTCCGCAAGCAATGTGCTGCCTTGATTTGGCCTGCTCCCGATTTTCCCGTTCGGGGAATCGGATAGCGCGCGCGAAGTTGTAACAGACATAGGAGGCTCCTTGCGCAGACTGTCTGATTTCGCAAGAAACCGGCGCCCAAGTCGGCGAAGCGGAAGGATGCAAGACGAGACTAATCAAGGTTACGCCACTTCGACCTATTTAGCGAGCGAATTTGCCGAAAGGAAGATCGCGAAAACCTGTCGCGCTACGCGATAGCAGCACTGCCGCCCAAAAAATCTCAACAGAAAATTCGCAAGGCGCAGCGGACTCCCAATTCAGCAGAGATTCATTCTCAAGGCTGCGTGCAGTTGTCGCGCACCTTCTCGACCGTGCTTACCACCAGGTCGTTTTGCGGAGAAGTGTCGTTCACCTTCGGCTGCCTCGTCGGGATCGTCCCCGTCACGGTGATGGTGTGGCCTACGTGCGGCCGCAATTTCACAGTGCTGCTGTGCAGCGTCCACGTCTTCCCGTTTTCGTCAGTGAGCGTGTAGGCGTTTGACGTGCCGACCCTCATCAGGCAACCGGTAGCAGTATGTGGCTTCAGGTCGTCATTTTGATCTTGCTGCGCCCCGGCCGGGTTGATCAGCAGCAGCAGTAAAGAAAAGGCTAGTACCGCTAGGAATCTCGCCTTCATATTCGACCCTCCGCGACTTCTTGGCAGGTGTGGTGGTAATCAGCACCACGCTGGCGAGCACGCACAGAGTTCCAAGCACCGTGCGCATGCCTAGCGGTTCTCCGCCCAGGAAATAGCCGAGCAGCACCGCCACCACAGGATTTACATAAGCATAGGTGCCCACCTTGGTGGGCGATTCGTGATGGATCAGCCAGACATACGCGGTGAACGCTACGATCGACCCAGCCACAATCAGGTAAGCCAGCGCAAACCACGCGCCGCGTGAAACGGTACCCGGATGAAAATCGCGAAATTCACCGAGCGCACCAGCGACGATGGTCAGCAGAATTCCGCCCATTAGCATCTGCGCGCCTGAGCTCATCACCTTTGAGGCGGGAAGCGTCAGCTTGCGCGTCAACGCCGACGCCAGCGACCAGCATAGAGACGCGACGACCAGCGCCGCCGCACCTTTCTTATCGACCGGTGCGCCGCCGAGGTTCAGCGAACGGCTCACCAGCACCGCCACGCCGCAGATTCCGATCAGCAGCGCCGCCGCGAGACGCAAGGTAAGCCGCTGCGTTCCGATCAACGTGATTTCAAACAGGGCCATGAACAGCGCGTTTGTGGCCAGCATCACGGCGGCCAGTCCTGATAGCACGCGCTGCTCGGCCCAGAACACCAGGCCATAGTCGCCCACGAAGATCAGCACCGCCAGCAGCCCGATGGAAAGCCATTGCCGCGCCGCGGGTGAGCGCTCGCCCTGCGCCAGCATCCAAACATAGAGCGCGAGTCCCGCGACTACGAACCGCATTGCCGCGAGCAGAAATGGCGGAACTTCGCGCACGCCCACTCGAATGGCCAGAAATGTGGAACCCCACACCAGATAAATAATGGCGAAGGCAAGGTAGGTCTTCCAGCTGCGGCGATAGGGCGCGGCGTCCATGGATGCAAAATTTTACGTTGCCGCCTCGAAGGCCGCGAAACAGTTTCGGCGGGCGCGGGGAAGCGCTACTCGGCCAAATTGTCCGCGGCGGAAATCGTCATCAGTCCCCGGAAAATGAACTTCTGAATGCGCCGACCGTCCTCGACTTCCGAGCTGTAAAGATTGCCCTCGTTGTCGGTGGTCATGTGATGCAGCACGTCGAATTCGCCGGGCGCGATTCCCGGCCTGCCGAACGAATAAAGAGGCCGCAGCGTCTTTCGATCGAACACCCAGATGCGCGCCGGACTGCGGCTTGCGACATATAAGAAGCGCTGTTCTGGATCGGCGGAGAAGGCCACCGCGGCGGCGGTGTTGCCGTTGCCGCATCCGCCCCCGGCAACCAGGCACCAGCGGTCGACCCACGCCTGCGCGATGTATTTGCCTTCGGTGGTAAATACCTGCACGCGCTTGCCACCGCGATCGGCCACATACACGAAACCGTCGTTTGAGACTTTCACGCCATGGACCGGCGGCACGAATTGCTGCGGGCCCGGATCCTTGGGATCGAATTCAGTGGCCAAAGTGCGATTTTCTTCCTCTTCGGCGGCAGCGGATCGTGCTGCTTCGCCGGTTAGGGCTGGTTTTCGCGACGGATCGTCCATGGGAACATTTCCGAACGCGCCCCACATGCGCTTGTAGGCGCCAGTATCCGCATCGAACACGATCACGCGCTTGTTGCCGTAGCCGTCGGCCACGAAAATTTCGTTCGTTTTCGGATAGACATACACGTCCGCCGGACGCCACAGGCTGGTCGTGTCGGCATTGCTTTTCTTTTTCGCCGCGCGGCCGATCTGCATCAGGAATTTTCCGTCCTCGGTGAACTTCAGCACCTGGTCGTCGTCGCCATTGCCGCTGATCCACACGTTGCCTTTGAAGTCGACGGTGATGCCGTGCTCGGTAGATGGCCATGTGAAACCTTCGCCGGATTCGCCGCCCCAGCCGCGCACGTAGTTGCCCGCGGCGTTAAATTCCATCACCGGCGGACCGGTTTTCACGCCTGCCTTCACCGTGCGCGGCCGATGAAAAATCCAGATATTCCCGTCGGCGTCGGCTGCCGCGCTGGAAACTTGTCCGAGCTTCCAGCCATTCGGGATGTGCGGCCAGGAAGGATCGACCTCGAATTTCGGCGCAGTGACCTTGGCTGCAGCCGCGGCGGACGTGCGGCGCGACGCGAGAGCCGCGAACGTCACAATCATGGCGAGAGTCACAGTGGCCGTCCAGGTCGCGCCGCGGCTCGTCCGGAAAATCCCATTTCCGCTCATAGTTATCCTTTCCTGTCTCTCTTCAGGTTCGGCGGGCATCGTACGCGCCTGCCGCGTTCGGGACAATATCGCAATCATCGAAGTACGCGTGTTAACGTGGATGGGAAACTTACGGAGAGGAAAATCATGCCAAAGGATTCGCACCAAAGAGCCGCGGAATTCCATGAGATGGCCGCACACGCCCACCGTGTCGCCGCGGTGCATCACGAGAAGGAAGATCACCAGACGGGGCACGAACATTCCCGGCAAGCCATGGAGCATGCTGCCAGGGCCTACCAGGCTTCACAGGAAGCTCATCAGAAATCGGTTGCCGCCGCCAAGGAAACCCCCCAAAAACCTTAAGCGGTGGGATCCACGCCTCGCGGGGAATTTACGAAGATAGACCGGCGGCCGCCGGTAAGTCCGCGAGCGTCCCTAGAATCGCGTGGGGAGCTAGGATGACGCCAGCAGCTACCACGAAATGTTCGGGAACTGCGGCGGAGCGGTTGACCCAAAAAGTTTGGAAGCCGAAGGATGCGGCGCCGGTGATGTCCCAGCCGTTGGATGAGACGAAGCCAATCGCGCTCTTGTCCAGGCCGGTTTCCCTTACCGCCAGCTCGTACACGCGCGGCGAAGGCTTGTAGATCTTCACTGCGTCCACGCTGAGCAGCGCTGAAAACGTTTTGCTCAGCCCGGCATTTTCCACCACGGCGCTCAGCATGCGCGGCGTTCCGTTCGACAAGATCAGTAGTGGCCTGTCCGCCAGCTCCGCCAACGCGCCGGGCACTTCGGGAAAGGCCTTCAGCCGCAGATATTCCTGCATCAGCTTTTCTCGCTCCGCATCGCTGCATTCGAGCTTTATGCTCGCGCACGAAAAGCGCAGCGCCGCATCGGTCACTTGCCAGAAATCCTCGTAACGGTTCATCAGTGAGCGCAGCCAGGTATATTCGAGCTGCTTTGTACGCCACAACTGGCTGAGTTGCCCGCCTTTGCCCGGGAACATGCGCTCGCATTCGTCGCGCACGCTGTGCGGATCGAACAGCGTGCCGTACGCATCGAAAACCAGAGCTTTGATCGGAGAGGTCAGAAAGTCCTCTGAGATAGGGCGATGTTACGGAAAGCCGCTTTGAAGTTAAGTGCGGAAGAGAGGACTTGAACCTCCACGACCTTTCGGCCACAAGATCCTAAGTCCCATGCAAGTCTTCCCAAAACATGCATTTTTATTGGCTTTTCTTCATATTTCGCCGTTGATGATACCTCATTGTGGGTCTATCTGTGACGGAAAAATCTACCCATTGCAAACGCGCAAGACTTTTGCTATTATGTATGTCGTAGACGGAGCGAGTCGATGTTAGCAGCACCGACCCACCCCTGGCCAAAATCACTCTGAATGGAGAGCGAAAATGGTTCCCACCAATATATCTGAAGGCAGCATTCCTCCGAGCACTGATAGCGTGGCCCGCAAAATTGCGGTAATGCCGAAGCCCAAGCGACCAGCAAAACCCCGCGAGCGCGTCAAAGGCGAAGGCACGATTTTCCTGCGAGGAAACATCTACTGGTATGAGATGCACTGGCGCGGCCAGCGATTTCGCGGCAGCCTCGATACTCCTGACCGCGAAACAGCTCTGATTAAGTGGGACACGAAGCGCGGAGAGATTCGTAGTGGCGAACTACCGAAGACCTTTGAGCCTATCACTGTCCAGGCGATGTTCGACATTTGGATTCAAGAGTGCGAACGAACTTGCAAAGTGGGCACCATCGGAGATTATCGTCGCCGATGGAACCTGCATCTGAAACCTGTGTTCGGAAAACTGCTCGCTACCCAGGTCACAAAAGACAAGGTGTCGGCGTATCTCTATCAGCGCATGAAGGATGGAGCTGGCGAAGTTAGTCAGAACCGTGAGGACCGCGTGCTCCAAATGATTTTCAAC
>DASZMG010000084.1:0-8292 GCA_035551975.1 Candidatus Acidiferrales bacterium
CCCGATTCCCGTGTAAACTAGAAGTTCTGAATCAACTCCAGGAAAGAACTATGTCTATTCATCCAGTAATGCAGCGGCTTGCCGAAAAACTGAACCGCACCGACCTTCCCGCCTTTGGCGCGGGCGACACGGTGCGCGTACAGGTCAAGATCAAGGAAGGCGATAAAGAGCGCCTCCAGGCGTTTGAAGGAATCGTAATTGCGCGCAAGAATGGTGCGCAGGGCAGCTTTACTGTCCGCAAGATGAGCTTCGGACACGGCGTTGAGCGCATCTTCCCTTTCAACTCCAAAGTTGTGGACAAGGTTGAGAAGATCCGCTCGGCCAAGGTTCGCCGCGCTCGCCTCTTCTATCTCCGCGGACTTCGCGGCAAGGCAGCGCGACTCAAGGAAATCGAGCGCACGTAACCAGTTCTCCACAACGCCCCGGCTTTCCACCGCTGGGGCGTTTGTGTCTCTGGTTTACACTGCTCTTGATGTCCCGTTCCGCCTCGATTCCTGACGAATTTTCGCTTGACGCTCCTGACGTCCAAGATGCGGGAGAAGATGTTTCCGCCGCCACGCTCAAAATGCGGATGCTGCGGAAGCTTGTCTGCGGCAACAAATTTGAAAAAGCGGCGCGTGCGCAGGGCGCGACCTGTATCGCAGGCGTGGACGAGGTAGGACGGGGCGCGCTCTTTGGCCCGGTGGTCGCTGCGGCCGTCGTTCTCCCACCCGACACGCGCATCCGCGGCCTGCGTGACTCAAAGCAACTGCTCCGTGAGGATCGCGAGCGGCTGGCCAAAGCTGTGGAATGCAAAGCCATCGCAATTGCCATCGAAGAAGTCGACTCCGCGACCATCGATCGCGTAAATATCTATCAGGCATCGCGGCTCGCCATGGCGGCCGCAGTAAAAAAGCTCATACTTTCTCCCGACCACCTGCTTGTCGACGCGCTGCGGCTCGATCTCGAGTGCGCTCAGACCAGCATTATCTATGGCGACTCCCTTTCGATCTCGATTGCAGCCGCCTCGGTAGTCGCTAAGGTCTATCGCGACCAGCGAATGCGCGAATTTCACGACATTTATCCCCAATACGGGCTGGCGTCGCACAAGGGATACAGCACGCCCGAGCATCTGGCCGCGCTTGAAAAACACGGGCCATGCCCATTGCATCGCAAAACTTTTCGCCCCATTGCACAGACCTCGCTCCGGTTGGGCGAATTACTTCCCTCCTGAGGATTCTGCTTGCCTCTTCGCCTGCTTTGTGTCACCGCCCATCCTGACGACGAAAGCGGCGCCTTTGGCGGAGCGCTCCTCATGGCGCATCGACACGGGGTAGAAACCAGCATCCTGTGCCTCACCGACGGCCAGGCAGCGCATTATCGAGGAGGCGTGGAAGATGGCGCCAAACTGGGGCAGCAGCGCCGATCCGAACTTGCCGCCGCCTGCGAGCTCCTGGGCGTCACTAGTTGCGAAGTACTGCATTATCCTGACGGCGAGCTGCTGCATCAGGACTTTTACAGGCTCACAGGCGACATCGTTGCGCGCCTCCGCACTGTGCGGCCGCACGTAGTGCTCACCTTTGGCGGAGACGGCAGCGTCAACCTGCACCGCGACCACACCATCGTTTCGGCGGCAAGCACCGCGGCGTTTCACTGGGCAGGCCGCTCGGAATTTTTCCCCGATCAGGGTCTTGTGCCGTACGAGCCGCAGAAGCTGTATTACGCGAGTACGCCCTTTGTGGCCGTGCGCGACCGCCCCGAACTCTCCAGAGCATCGACCGTCCCCTGGTCGCTGGCGCTCGAGCTTGGCCAGCTTGCCGATCGCAAATGGCAGGCCTTCGCAAAACACAGCTCTCAGGCTGGAGTGCTTGAGCGAGTGAGGGACATCGTCGAAAAGCACCGCTCCGTCGAGCGCTATCTGCTTGTCGCGGCGCGGGGCCAAATCAACGTGAAGGACGACGCCGGGATGTTTGCGGAAGTTATTCCCGATTGAAGCGACTTCAGGTCCCTGTGCCGCGCACCACAACTTCCGCCGTCCGGGCAAGAATCTTCAGATCCAGCCAGAAGCTCCAATTTTCGACATACGCCGTATCGAGCGCAATATATTTCTCGAATGAGCCGTCCTGGCGCGCCTCGATCTGCCAGAGTCCCGTAAGCCCGGGCAGCACCTCAAGCCGCCGCAGGTGCTCCAGCTCATACTTCTCTACTTCGCTGGCCAGCGGAGGCCGCGGACCCACCAGGCTCATCTCTCCGCGCAACACATTGAAGAATTGCGGCAGTTCATCAAGGCTGTACTTTCGCAGAAAGCGCCCCAGGCGAGTAATCCGCGGATCGTTTCTCACTTTAAAGAGGACGCGATCGCGCTCGTTCAGCGAATCCATATTATTCCTGAGCTGATCGGCGTTCATCACCATCGTGCGGAATTTGAAGCACTGAAAGACGCGCCCGCGCCGGCCAATTCGCTCTGAAATGTAAAAGATCGGGCCCCTGCTCTCCAAACGGATGGCGATTGCAATCGCCACCATCACAGGCGAGACGGCAATCAATGCCAGCAGAGAAAGCCCGAAATCTCCAGCGCGTTTCAGGGCCATTGCTATGGTCCGCGGCGCGTTGCGATGCAGCGAAACCAGAGGAAATGAACCTAGGTATTCGATCCCCGCATTCGTAGCAAGATCGTTATAGTACCCGGAAATGGATCGAACATCGATTCCAAGTTCGCGCGCTTCCTTGAGCAGGCGAATGATCCGGTCTGTCGGACAAGGCTCGGTGATGATGATTTCGTCGATAAAGTACTTGCGCGCTATCTTTCGTGTGTCCTCGAGACTGCCCAGCACATCAAGCCCCAGACTTTCCGGGGCGCTCGCGCAATCGGGCGACAGAATATGCCCGCGCACCGTATAGCCCAACCGGCTTTCGCTCCTCAGCTGCCGTCCCAGCGCGTAGCTAAGGTGATTCGTTCCCAGAATCACGACGTGCCGCGTACCCAGACCTCGCTCGTACTGGCGGTAACGCCTGACTCTCGACACCCCGCGGCGAACGCACAGCGAAACCATCGCCGTGAATGTAAGCATGACCACAAGTGCGCGGGAAATGGCGAGATCGTGCGTCATATACACAGCGCCGCACAGCAGCATTCCCGCATTCAGGCAGGCCTGGGCGGTCATGCGAAGTTCATGGGTGCCTCCGCCCGCCTTAAGGATGTGCCCATAAAGCCCATAACGCCGGGCGATCGCCACGTACACCAGCACAAACCATGCAAGGTAGAGCAGTCCCATGGGCGCGGTGCTGACGCTGTGCCGGATGGCGGAAAAACGAGCCACTTTGTCCAGGAGAATGGAGCGGAAAACAAGCGCCGCACCCAGTGCCAGCAGGATCGCTCCAACATCATTAAGCACCATTGGCAGCGGAGCCAGTAGGGACGCGCCAAATTGGTCAGGAGGGTTCCCCAGCCGAACAGGAGGAGGTATCTGTCCCACGGGGACTTCCTTTTCCGGAATGTATTCTGAAGTGGCCATTGCTCTCAATTCAGGCAGCTTGAAGCGAACTAGAAGAGAATGCAAAAGGAGCCAGATGGGTTGGGCGTCAACATGGCCAACAGCCTTCGAACAATGCCCTGTTACCCGTTCCTGGGGTCTTTGGAAAAAGTGAAAAGTACGTCTTCACGGCGTGGGATCGATCGCCCCCGCACAGACCATTCTGTGTCTCGCCTGAAAGATATATAGTAACCAGAAACAGAGGAACAAGTGGAAAATTTTTCGCGAATAAAGCGGCTCCCACCCTATGTCTTTAGCATTACCAGCGATTTGAAAGCGACTGCCCGCCGGCGCGGTGAGGATATTATCGACTTCGGCATGGGAAATCCCGACGGCGCCACTCCGCAGCACATCGTCGACAAGATGATCGAGGCGGCCCGAAAGCCGGACACGCACCGTTATTCGCTTTCCAAAGGCATTCCCCGCCTGCGCCGGGCCATCGCCAATTGGTATGAGCGCCGATTTGGAGTCGCTATTGATCCTGAAACCGAGGCCATCGTCACCATCGGCTCCAAGGAAGGCATCGCACACCTTTGCCTGGCGACGCTCGACCAGGGCGATCTCGTGCTCGTTCCCAACCCCAGCTACCCTATTCATATCTATGGCCCGGTGATCGCCGGCGCGAACATCCGAAGCATTGCCATCCACGATACAGACAGCTTCCTCGCCGATTTCGAAAGCACTATCCCGCTCTGGTATCCCAAGCCCAAGATGGTGATCCTCAACTTCCCGGCCAATCCGACCGCGCAATGCGTTGACCTGGCATTCTTCGAGCGCGTGGTCAATCTCTGCCGCCAGCACGAAATCTGGCTGGTTCACGACCTCGCCTACGCCGATATCGTCTTCGACGGCTTCCGGGCGCCTTCCATTCTCGAAGTGCCCGGGGCAAAAGACATCGCTGTGGAATTCTTCACGCTCTCAAAGAGCTACAACATGCCTGGATGGCGCGTGGGTTTTATGGTGGGGAACAAAACGCTGGTCTCCGCGCTGGCGCGCCTCAAGAGCTACTTCGATTACGGCAGCTTTACGCCGATCCAGGTGGCGTCGATCCTCGCCCTTGAAGGGCCGCAAGAGTGCGTCTCTGAGATCTGCGAAAACTATCGCAGCCGACGCGACGTGCTCGTCCACGGGCTGAACAAGCTCGGCTGGGAAGTGGCTACGCCCCGGGCCACCATGTTTGTGTGGGCAGCGATTCCCGAGCCGTACAGAAAATTAGGATCGCTGGAATTCTCCGCTCTGCTGCTGAAAGACGCCAAAGTTGCCGTAAGCCCCGGCGTGGGCTTCGGCGAATATGGTGATGGCCATGTGCGCTTTTCACTGATTGAAAATGAAGAGCGCACCAGGCAGGCCATTCGTGGAATTCGCCACATGTTTCAGAACGACGGAATTCTGCAAAAACCAGCGATTGCTCAGCTCTAGGCCAGGTGGTCTGCCGCCGGGATTGACACTACATCTTCAGCGGAAACGATCTCATGGTAGACCTCACAATAGCGATCCATGGCATTGGCCACTGAATAATTGCGGACATTCTCGAGTCCCGCCCGTCTGAGTGAGTCCAGTTCGTGAATCCGCGAGGCAATCTCCGCAGCCGCCCCGATGGCATTTTCCGGGTCGATCAAAATCGCAGCCCCACCTGCAACCTCCTTCATCGGAGACCGCGCGCTGGTAATCACTGGACAACCGCAAGCCTGCGCCTCCAGGATCGGCCAGCCGAACCCCTCCTCCAGCGAAGGAAAGAGAAGCGCAAGCGCCCCCGAATACAGAGCCCGTAATTGCTGGTCAGACGGCGCGGGATATTGAACGGCGTCTGGAATCTCCTTTAATTCGTCGGGCGTCGAATCCCCCGCGAGTACCAGCTTTACCTGGCTGAAGCGTGGAAATTTCCGCAATTCGGTGACAATGCGAAAAACGCCGGGCCGGTTTTTGTACCATCCGCCTTTCCCCACTTGCAGCAGGTATTCATCTTCCGCTGCGAGCCCACAAGCTGACCGGACCACAGCTACATCCTCCGGGCCGGCCGGACTGAAATTGCTGCTCAGGGGATTGGGAATCACGGTCAACTTCGTATTTCCCGGCAGCAAAGCCTCAAAATCGCGCTGTGTCTTTTGAGAAACGCAAACCATATTCTTCGCACTAGCCAGTCCGCGCAGAATCCAGCGCTGAAACCTCACGCCCGACCAACGCGTAGGGTTTTGCGGGAAGTGGCCGAGCGCTGAACGAATAGCCAGCGCGTCATGGGCCGTGATCAGGCTCGGAGTCTTTCCCGTCCATCCCAAATAATACGAATTCGAGTGGTCGCAAATATGGACAAGATTCATTCGCCGGGCCCGAAGCCACAACACGGGCGGGAAAAAAACAAACTTGTCGAGATATGCCAGCCAGCGGAAGAAGGGACTCTCCCTGCGGACGAGCCTGGCGGCCAGGCACGTGGGATGAATCACCTCTGCCGCATATCCCCTCTTCCGCAGCTCGGCATGCAGAAGCTCGGCATAGCGAGCCATGCTTCGCTGACGATCAGGTTTGTAGTTCGCGACGAGCAGAACTCTCATTAACCACTCAGACGTAAAAATTCTGTTGTAGGACTATCTTAGTGCATCGAACGCAGATAATTGGGCGACGATCGCCGAAAAACCAAGGGGCTCCGCGAAGAAGCCCCTATTCTAATCTGTAGCTTGGTGGCGCTTTCTCAAAACAGGATATGAATCCCCATCGTAACCGCACGCGAGCCACCGATGGTTCCAGTCACGGACCCGAAGTTGGCGCCATTGTTCGGGCACCCTCCTTGCACCGTAGCCGAGGCGCATGACAACGTGTTTGGGGGAAGAGTTGTGGGAATTGTCGTCGACTTGCCCGACCCATTGTGGAATGGCAATTGATCCAGATTGGTCAATGCAGATTGCTGATCGGCTGGACTATTGCTGGTCACAATCTCGCCGTAATTAACGTAATTTAACGCGCAGTTGTTGGATCCCCCAAATGCGGCAATCGCAGAGGCCGAGCAACCGAAATTCTGCCGAATCTGAGTCTGATCCTGCGGCACATCCAGGCTGGTCGTGTTGGTAACGTTGAAGACGTTGAACTGGTACTGCAGCGTGAATTTGCGCTCCACCAGAAAGTCCTTACGCACAGAAATGTCCAGACGTTTTTGCGGGGCCTGGCGGAAGAGATTACGCTGTCCCGACGCAAAATCAGTTTGGTAAATATCCTGGGGATCGGTGCCGGTTGAGATCGGAATGCCCTTCTCGCCCGGTGCCAGGTAGTGGATATCGAGCTGGGTAGGATCGATGGCCGGAATGTAGCTGCCGCCCACTCCGCGTAATTTGCCTGAGTTCCCCGTCAATGCGCTGCTGGGGTTGCGCGGATTCTTGATCGGAAGCACCGGGTTCATCAATGTCGGAAAATCACCGAAGTAGATGCTGCCGACCGCTCCATAAAACTCGTACAGAGAATACGGCTCGCCGCTCTGCAGAATGCCGATCCCGTTCAGTTGCCAGTTGTTGGTGAGATAGGCAAGCACCGAATTTGGCTGTGAAACGTTTGGAGCCAGAACCTGGAAGTTGGCGCTGAACACATGTCTGCGGTCGAAATCGGCCGGCGCATAAGAACTGCGAAGGTTATTCGGGTTGTCGCCAGTAAAGAACAGGCCAATGTCGCTCTGCTCATCGTAGGTGTGGCTGAACGTATAGCTGGCCCCCGCCTGGAAGTTGTGCGACAGCCGTTTCTCCACATGCGATTCCAGCGCGTCGTACGCGGAAGTGCCGACCGCCTTGAACAACGCAGCGTTGGGGCTGAAACCGACATACGGCGCGCGGAAGTCGGTATTTCCGCCGTCGGCTGTATTCCAGGGCTCCGCGGCAATGCTGTTGTAGTCCTCGCAGTAGGGGCCACCGCAATTGTTCTGGTTTAAAACCTGGAAGCCGTAACTGTCGCTCTCTCCCCATATCGGGTTGGTCGCAGTCGCGATCACCGGCTCGTTGAAGGGGATCGGTATAACGGCATGGCGTCCGCGATTGCCAACATACCCGATTTTGATGAACAGGTCGGATCTCGGCTGCCACTGGACACCGAGGGTGAAGTTCATGGTGTAGGGCAGTACGTTCTTCTTATCGTAGGCGGCAAAGTTCAGCGTCGCGGTGCAATCTTGGTAGACCTCCTGGTTGGCGATCGCTCCGCAGGTTGGGGCAGAACTTCCGTCGAACAGCGTTGAATTGCCCGTCATAATGTTCAGCTGCGTTTGCAGGGCCTGAGTGATGGTCGCGGGATTGGAGCTTGGAGGAACAAAAGTGGCCGGATTCGCCAGCGGATTCCCAAGGTTCCCGCCCCCAGCCGATATAAAGCTGGTCAGTGGCGCGGACTCGGTTACCCCAAACGGGCCGCCAATACCGCTGCCTGCCGGCTGCGAGAGATAGCTGAAGAGTTCGCCGCGGTCGTAATAAATGCCCGCGCCGCCGCTGATCACGACGGTGTTGTGGGTCGCTTTCGGAGCCCAGTTAAAGCTCACGCGGGGGGAAATTCCCCACTGCCGGCCCGTCAGGGTTGAATTGCTGACCCCGGGGGTCGGATTGAATTTGTTGTTTCCAGCCACAACAAAGCCCGCGTTATTCACCGTGAAACCACTCGTGGTGTTGCCGCCGACGCTATAGGCGGTGGGATCGAAGTTAAACAGGTTGCCATACTTTTCCGTGAGGCCGCCGTGGTAATCGTATCGAACGCCTGCGCTGATGCTCAGGTTCGACAGCACCTGCCATTTGTCCTGCGCATAAAAGGCAATCTCGTTGGA
>DASZMG010000085.1:0-9657 GCA_035551975.1 Candidatus Acidiferrales bacterium
CCTATTACCGGTAAAAAAGCATTCACCCGCTTCTGAAGCGTCGCGCATGGGCCAATCGGAAAGTGAGACTGTCTTTCAACCGGACTGGTCTTCAAATGAGGCCTCATTAATTCGGTGGGATACAGACTTCGCGCAATACCAATCCGGCATCTTATCGTATTCGGCAGAACCCGATTTCATCTCTTATCAGCCAGCGATAGTTTCTCTATTGAGCGCGTCCAACCGGCTGCATGAATTCTCTCGTCTGAGGACGCAATTGGCCGCGCGACACCGGGACCTGGCCCGATGGACTTACTATTCCTCGGCAGAAATTTTTGGAATCGCTACTTTGAACGGAGTGCTTGACAACATGAAGCTGAAAATCCCCGAATTGGTAATAGAGGAGGCGCAAGGCCAAATTTCTGACGCTGAGGGCAGCGGAGCCGGTCAAACTCTAGCTGAGTACAGCAATGAAGCAGAATCAGTACGGCGATTTGGTGAGGATCCTGCCTTGCTGTTTTCAATTGCGCGATACGCCACCACGCGAATTGGCATCGCTCGCGAACAGCTATCAAGTGGGGATGCTTGGGGCGGGCTGTTCAACGCTTCCATCGGGAATCTGGATAGCCGCTATATCTCAGCCCGATTATGCGAGTACTACCTAGACGTCTCCTTGCCGCGTTCGATTGCGAAGGCCAGGCAGGCGACCCAAGGAGCAAAGTAAGCTGCTTTCGCGCACGGTCATTTGGTTCGCGCTCCTTTCTTTCGTTTTACTCTCGTTTTACCCGTAAACTTCGACTCCATTCGGCAGGAAATATTTCTCTTTCGGATCGAGATTGTTCACACTGCAGTAGTGGTGGAACCAACTGATCGTGCAACTTGCCAACTGCGAGAAGCGGTCCTTACCTCGGTGGGGCCGCAGCTCAACCCAGCGTCGCGCGCCTCTCCGGGAAGCTTGTTGCTAGAGGTGCTTTCGCGGCTGGAACAGGCCGAGATACTCATCCATCCCCGCGCCCGTTTTGCTTGAAACGTGTACGATCCTCATTCCCGGGCGCACCGCCTCAATGTTCTTTCGCGCCGCTGCCTGATCAAACTCCACCGCCGCTGCCAGATCCATCTTGGTAATCACCGCCACGTCCGCGCTGTTGAATATCGTGGGATACTTCAGCGGCTTATCTTCCCCCTCCGTCACGGACATCAGTACCAGCCGCAATTCTTCTCCCAGGTCGTACGACGCCGGGCACACCAGATTGCCCACGTTCTCGATAAAAAGAAAATCCAGCTCGTCCACATTCAGCCCCGCCATCGCGCTTTCCACCATGGCCGCTTCCAGATGGCAAACCGTTCCGGTGATGATCTGCTTCACCGGGGCGCCACTTCGCGCCAGCCGCGCCGCATCGTTCTCGGTCGCGAGATCGCCCACCAGCGCCGCCACACGATATTTTCCGCGCAGCAACGTCAGCGTTTTTTCGAGCAGCGCCGTCTTTCCCGCGCCCGGGCTCGACACCATGCTCACCACGAACACTCCGGCCTTCTGAAAGCGCTCGCGCAACGCCCGCGCCAGCACGTCGTTCTGCTTCAGCACGTTTTGCCGCACTTCCACCAGCCGCGTTTGCGTGGTCATTCGTCCAGCTCCAGCGCCGTCACTTCCAATTCTTTTCCCTGCAAAATTTCCGGCATGTCCGTCCCGCATTCGGGACACTTGAACCAGTGATCGGAGCTTACCGCTCGCCGCTCCGCGCACTTCGAACAGTAGACCACCAGCGGCACCTCTTCGACAATCAGCTTCGACCCTTCGAGCTTCGTGTCCGCGCAAGCAATCTCGAACGACGTGACTAGTGCGTCCTTCACCACTCCCGAAAATGCTCCCAGCCGCAGATACACTGCCGTCACGCGCGGACTTCCCCGCCGCTCCGCCTCCTCTTCGGCAAACTCCACAATGCTCATCGCGATCGATAGCTCATGCATCTTTTCGTTTTAGCCACTCGCCACTGCCGCCGACCCCTCAGGGTCGGCGGCCTGCGGTCGCCTTTGTTTTTACGGTGTCATCCTGAGAGGCTGTGACTTTTTTGATTTTGCGCGAAAAGCGATGCTGAAAAGAATCGAGTTGCGCGACGAAATTCGCGTTTCTCGGAATAAAGTCACACTCTCTGAGCAAGCGTCTCCCGCGATCCAGTCAGGATCGCGGTGCGAGTCGAAGGTTCTCTCTTCGCTTTTCGCGTCGCGCCACGTATCGCCTCGCTTTCGCCCCTCACGCCACCCACTGTTTCACAGTGTCATCCCGAAGCGAGCGAAGCGGGTTCTTCGCGACGAGGGATCTTTCTTCGCTTTTCAACTCGCTCGCGCAACTCGCTTCCACTCCTCACGCTAGCCACTATTAACGGTGTCATCCTGAAGCGAGCGATGTTCAGCGAGTCGAAGGATCTCTCTTCGTGTGCCGCGTCCACCGAGCATTTCAACTTCGGCTGTTATTTTTTCTCGCCACAGTCTTTCTTCACAAAAACACCTTCTCTTCGGTGCAAATTCACGCACAAAAACATCGTGTCAAAAACATGCAATTTTCCACTCGCCAATCCCGACTTCCGTGCGAATTCGTGCAGATTTTGGCGCTGCCAATCCATTTTTTGCTTCGCCTGCCTTTCGCTGAGCCCTCGCTTTCCCTTCACCCATCGAAGCCGCCAAAAGCGAAACAAAAGCGAACGTCGGCGCTCACACCAGCATCCGCCCCCCATCCACCGCCAGAATCTGCCCGGTCACAAAGTCCGCCTTCACCAGATACGCCACCGCATCCGCAATGTCCTCTCCTTTGCCGGTATGCCCCAGCGGCGCCCGCTTGATGTAATCCTCGTCCGGGTCCTCGCCCGGAAACTGAATGGTTCCCGGCGCTACGCTGTTCACCAGAACTTCTGGCGCCAGCGCTCGCGCCAGACAGCGCGTCAGCATGATCACTCCTGCCTTTGACACGCAATAGTGCGTAAAGGCCGGCCAGGCCAGCATTCCTCCGAGCGACGAAATGTTGACGATTCTTCCGCTTCCCTGCTTCTTCATGATGGGCGCCGCGGCCTGCGCGCACAGAAATTGCGACTTGAGATTCGCCTCCATGATGCCGTCCCACTGCTCGTCGGTCAGGTCCTCGAATTTCGCCGCGAAAAATGCCCCGGCGTTGTTCACCAGAATATCCACGCGCCCGAATTTCTCCATCACAGCCGCGAACATTTTTGTGACGTCCGCTCTCTTGGCCACGTCCGCCTGGATCGCCACCGCTTTACGTCCGCCCGCCTCGATCTTGGCCACGACCTCGTTTGCCTCATCTGCGGACTTCCGGTAATTCACCACCACATCGGCGCCCTCCGCCGCCAGCCGCAGCGCAATGCTCCGCCCGATGCGTATTCCCGCGCCGGTCACCAGCGCCACCTTCCCCGCCAACGCCATCTTCGGCATGCCACGCACCTCCAGCGCGAATTAAACATAGCACCGCAGCCTGCGCGCACGAAGCCTCATGCTCATGCCCGCAGCGTCAGCCTGTAAGGGAAAGTTTTAGGTGGGATCTGGCCGGAGACACGGCCAGTTATTCAGTGCTGCCGGTCAACACGTCTCCGGATGTTTCGCGGCAGCTTAGTTGGCGGCCGTTTCCGTTCACCTTGAATTGCCCTACCAACTCCCGGAGTTGCGTGGACATCTGCGCCAGTTCGGTTGCCGCTCTCAGCGATTCGTGGGCCTTCGACGACGTGCTTTCCGCCACATGCGCCACACCGCTGATGTTTTTCGTGATGGCATCGGAGCTTCTGGCCGCCTCGGCCAGGTTTTTGGACATTTGGTCAGCGGTCGCCGTCTGCTGTTCTACAGCCGACGCGATGGTGCCGGAAATATCGTTGATCTGGTTGATGATTTCACGGATCGATCCAATCGATTCCACGGCCCCTTGCGTGTCGCTTTGAATCGCCGCGATTTTCCCGTTGATGTCATCGGTCGCTTTCGCCGTTTGCTTCGCCAGTTCCTTCACTTCATTGGCCACCACGGCAAAACCTTTCCCCGCTTCGCCGGCTCGCGCCGCTTCGATGGTGGCATTCAACGCAAGCAAATTCGTCTGCCCCGCCACCGCGCTGATCATCTTGATCACTTCTCCAATCTCCGCGCTCGATTTTCCAAGCTTGGAGACGGTCTCATTCGTGGAACTGGCCTTGTGCACCGCTTCGCCCGCCACTCTCGCGGACTCCCTGGCGTTTCTCGCAATTTCCTGGATGGTCGCGCGCATTTGCTCCGCGCCGCTAGCCGCAGTCTGCAGGCTGCGATTTACTTGATCGGTATCACTGGAAGCCGCGCTGGCTTGGGAGGTGGTCTCCTGCGAATCCGTAGTGATCTGCTGGCTGCTTTGCGAGAGTTGGCTGCTGGCGCTGGCCACTGATTCGGCGCTGTCGGCGACCGAGCGGATGGCGCCGGACATCTGCGTGAGCGCCTGGTTCAGCGCATCTCCCATTTGCCCGATTTCATCCTCGGTGCCGATGGCCAGCCGGTCGGTGAGGTCGTTGGCCGCGATGCGATTCGCCAATTGAAGCGCCAGTTTCAGCGGGCAGACCACCAGCCTGCGCAGCACAATCAAAACCGTGCCAGACGCCACAACCAGCGTCACTATTCCGGCGGCGAGCAGCATACCCGCGTTGCTTTTTTCGTTCGCGGCAAGCGTGTCCAGCGGGGCTTCGATGGAAAATAGAGCGGCCAACTCGCGTTTCCCGCCATTCGTAGAGGCAGACGTTTCTTTCCAGGTGTGGCAGTTGAGGCAATCCTGCGTGACGACGACCGGGCGCGCGAACAACATCGTCTCTCGCCCATTCACTTTACTGCGCTCGACGTACTGTGCAAGATCCGGGTGCGCTTCGAATGCCGCAAAGGCCCGCTGATCGAAGGGGCTTGGTACATCCGCGGGGTTGAGAGGAGAATGCGACGGCGTGGTGAAGTTGTAGCCTTGAGTCTTGGCGTAGCGCTGCGACACTTCCCAGGCGTGACCTCCTTCGCTGTTCGAGACGCGCGAACCCAGCGCCACGTCCGTCATGGTGCGAGGCTTATCGCTGAAGGCGCGCTCGGCTTGGGCGTTCACCCGTTTCAAGGTAACCCACAGGTTCAGCCCCAGGCAGACAACCAGAACCAACACAATGGCGCAGACGATCTTCGAACTCAGGCTTCTCGGCTTCCAGGTTTCCATCCTTTAGCTATCGTCCGACCGTCGAAACCGCTTTACCCAGCGCATGGGCAAGTGCTCGCGATGCCACGAACTCCGAATACGAACCAGGGCACAAACTTCCTGACTCGTGCTATGGTGCGTTCGGGGGCTCGATGGCGCCGTCGGAGGTTCGCAGTACAGAAGTTAGAGGAGAAGCGGGGCGATGAAAATACGAAAAGCTAAGTCGACACTCCGTGCAAACTTAGCTCATGCCTAACATGCTGAAAATAAAAGAAACCGGACGACCTAAGTCGACACACGTTTTCATGCCTCATGTATTCATTTCCAGGAATTTTTCGCTGGGGCATCGCGCTTCACCAACCCGCGCCTCAGCATCCCTCTGCTCTTTTGGCCAGCGGGAAACGGCATGAAACTCGATCTGTTGGCGATTGCTCCCCATCCTGACGACGTAGAGCTCACCTGCGGCGGCACCATGGCGAAGATGGCTGAAGCGGGCTACGCCACCGGCATTCTGGACCTGACCCGCGGCGAAACCGGCACCCGCGGCACGCCGGAAATGCGGCTGCGCGAAGCCGCCAAAGCCGGAAAGATTCTCGGAGCAAAGGTGCGCCGCAACCTGGGCCTTCCCGATGCTCATCTTCGCGTCTGCGATGAGTACAAAGTGGCCATCGCGGAAGTGATCCGCGAGTTCGAGCCGCACACGGTGATCCTGCCCTACTGGGAAGGCCGCCACCCCGACCACTACACTTCGGCGATTCTCGGATTCGAAGCGTGTTTTGTGGCCGGACTGAAAAACTACGCGCTGGCAGGCGAAGCTTTTCGCCCTTTCAAAATTATTTACGCCGCGGCTTACGCCAACGTGATGCCCACCTTCGCCGTCGACATCACCGCTCAATACGAACGCCGCAAACGCGCCATTCTCTCCTACGAATCGCAGTTCAAACCGGTGAAGAAAGACAGAAAGACGAAGGTCTACCTTCCGCTTGACGAACTCGAAGAGCGCATGACCATCACTTCCGGCTCGTTCGGGCGCATGATTGGCGTGAAATATGCCGAAGGATTCGTAGTAAAGGAAATTATGCGGGTGGATGACGTGGTCAAAATGCCCGTGAGGTCGATGTGAAACACTCGGACCGCCGCAATTGGCTAAAAAGCGTCCGATTCCTGGGTAAAGGTATACCCCGGGAGGGTCTGCGCCGGTCCAGTGTGGGACACTTTGATGCGCACCGGCGGCTCGGTCTCGTTTCCGGCTTTGCGCAGGACGGCAAACGTGGCCAGCGCCTCGTTGTAAACCTTTGTAATTAAAAAGGATTCGCCGTTATCGTCCTTCTTCCAGACCTGGCCGACTTGCACCTTCCGAGCGCGCATAGTCAGAATTTAGACATAATCCCCAAACGCGTCAACAATCGGCGGCTTCGCTGTTTCCAGCGGCTTTCGAAGCACGGAAAACTATTTCGAGGTTATGACCATCGAATGTCTTATTTGGGCGACGCCGCTCGTTGAGGGGTGTAGAATCGGGCGAGTCAGGTCCCAGAGGTGCCCTATGAAGAATTCTTTCGCGGCCCAGTGGGTTGCCACTCTACTGGCAACTTCCCTTCTCGCTGTCCCGGGCTTCGCCGCCCCACGGGGTCAGCAGAACTCGCCGAGCCAAACCCAGACGCAGGCATCGCAGCCGCAAGCGTCACCGAGCCAGACGCCGCAGACACAGTCGCCTCAACCGCAAGGGTCCCAGCCGCAAGCGACCCAACCCCAATCGTCCTCGGACGACAATACCATTCCATCGCCTGAGAACCCGAACGTAAAGCCGGGCAGCAAAGCGGACGTGAATGCCATCGGCAATCGCGACGTCGGCAAGGGTCTTGATTTCTACTCACTTGAGAAGGAAATCGCGCTGGGCAAGCAGCTGGCGCAAGAAGTTGATAAAAGCGCGAAATTCATCACCGACCCGGTGATCACCGAATATGTAAACCGCGTCGGCCAGAATCTTGTGCGCAATTCGGATGCTCGAGTGCCCTTCACGATTAAGGTGATCGATTCCGATGTAGTCAACGCCTTCGCTCTTCCTGGCGGCTTCTTCTATGTGAACAGCGGCGTGATCCTGCACGCGGATGAAGAGTCAGAGATGGCCGGCGTGATGGCGCATGAAATCGCGCACGTCGCCGCGCGCCATGGGACGAAACAAGCCACCAAGGGCGACATCATGCAGATCGCCTCAATTCCGGCGATGATTTTCATCCCGTACACCTGGGCCGGTTACGCGATCTACCAGGGCATGAACTTCATGATTCCCGTGACGTTCCTGAAGTTCTCGCGCGACGCGGAGCGCGAAGCCGATTACCTCGGCCTGCAATATATGTACAAGGCTGGGTACGACCCGAACGCTTTCGTGGCCTTCTTCGAAAAGGTTGAGGCGGACGAGAAGAAACAGCCGGGCACGATTCCCAAGGTTTTCTCGACGCATCCGCCGACGCCGGACCGCATTGAAGCGACGCAAAAAGAGATCGCCACGATTCTTCCCGCGCGCGACGAATACATCGTGACCACTTCGGAATTCGATATGGTGAAGCACCGCCTGGAAATGATCGAATCGAATCAGAAGGTGAAAGCGGCCAGTCCGAATAAGCCCACGCTGCGCAGGCGCACGGACGAGAACAAGGGCGGGTCTACTACCGCGGGCGGCACGGACCCGAACAGCACCAGCACTTCGGCCCCGGCAGACACTGGTTCGGATGACGACCGTCCGACGCTGAAGCGGCGCACAGACGACAACCAATAATTTCGGCTCTGAAAATAAAAAGGGCGCCGTTTCGCACGGCGCCCTTTTTATTTTTGCTATGGAAATTATTGAATTCTAAGTGTGAGCGTGAACTTCAGCCACGCCGAGCCGCTTCAATCCTTCCGCGTAATACTTCCGGTAAAGAATGTCCCACTCTTCACTGCCCTCGAGAATTTCCTTCTTCTGCGAGGCGATCTTGGCGCGGACTTCGGTGTCGACTTGCTCTTCAAGCTTCAACAGCGAAGTGATAATGGTGACGATTTCCTGGCGGATGGTGTCGCGGTCCTCGACGAAATCCACGTCGTTGCTGGAAACGAGAAAGTCGATGATCCGGTGGGAAAGGCGAACCGTCTTTTCGCGACTGAGGCGCATCAGCGGAGGATCAACTTCCTTTCGCGCGCCAACTGTCCTTTCACTTTCTTGTACATCTCCTGGTAGGAAACGCCCATCGTGCGCATCTGGTCGGAATGCTTGGCGAGAATATCGCGCACTTCCTCGTTGATACGGTCCTCAACGGTCACTTCGTCCGCCATCACCTTGCGAACCTGCTCGGTGAGGTTTGCCGCGCTCTTGGTTTCGATCATCTTCGCGGCCAGCAGGCGCTTCACTATTTCCTTGGCCATGTAGCCGACGTAATCTCGAGAAAGAAGCATCCACCGGACCTTGAAATCGTGCAACGCGATCAATTTCAGTCTACTGGTTGCCCGTTCAGAGGTCAAGGCGAGCACGGGATTGGTGGATACGGGCGCGAAAAAGAACGATGACTGCGCGTCCGACCGTCTTCGTATGCGCCACTTGCCCGGCCTAAGAGCGAGGGTGGGTATGTCCGATTTATCGGGAGTTGACCCTCCCCCCTGGCAACTAATTGACAGCAAATGGTACGGCAGCGTACAGTCTGTTTATACTCGCTAGTCCTCAAGATTTTAAACGCCAACCTATAATGCACACGTTGGTAACATCCACTTTCCGTTAATTGTCCTCCCACAAAGTGAGTCGTTCCCGACTATTCGCGCCACGCTCGGGCGGATCTATTCAACGGGCGATTAGGAAAATCGAATCACTAACTGACAGCCAAGAAAAAGGTGGCGGCGGAAATGCAGATTAAATGTATTCCTAAGTTTTTGATTTTTGCTACATCCCTGTCTGTGTTGGGCGGAATAGCCTTTGCCCAGCAAGACAGGAACACGCTGAAAATTCCTGACGGCCTCGCCTTCGCCGAATTCCGCGGTTATGAAACCTGGCAGAATGTCGCGCCCAGTGTGACCGAAGGCAGCATCAAGTCCATTCTGGCGAATCCCACCATGATGGAGGCCTACCGGCAGGGCATTCCGGCCAATGGCAAACTCTTTCCCGACGGCTCCAAAATCGTAAAGGTCGAGTGGGCCAAGAAGAAGAATCCAGTGTCGCCCTACTTTGTTGAGGTGCCCGAGACCCTGAAAACTCTTGCCTTCATCGAGAAGGATTCCAAGAGATTTCCGAACACCCACGGGTGGGCCTATGCCAAGTGGGACTACGATGCCGCGTCCGGCACGTTTACGCCTGACGCCCTTTCCGCAAAAGGGCACGAATGCGGGTTTACGTGCCATACCGCCGTAAAAGACACTGACTACATTTTCACGGCATACCCCAAGAGGTAAGCGCTCGGGACCCATCGTGAGATAGTGTGGATTTCTAGCCAACCCGCAAAGCCAGAGAATCTCACAGCGCAGCGAAAGGAGAAACG
>DASZMG010000086.1:0-15851 GCA_035551975.1 Candidatus Acidiferrales bacterium
CATAGGGATTCAGGGTGGCGCCAAACACCTTATTAAATGTTTGCGAGCCAAGGCCGAATTCGGGAACGTTCGTCTTGCCGATGACAATGGCGCCGGCGAGCTTTTCGCGCTCGACGACCAGGCAATCAGAATCCGGAAGGAAGTCCTTGAAGAGGGGAGAACCGGAAGTAGTGCGAATGCCCTTGGTCTGCAAAAGGTCCTTCACTCCAATCGGGAGACCGTGCAGCGGGCCAAGCGACTTTTTGTGAGCGATGGCCTCATCCGCGGCTAGCGCCCGGGCCATCAACTCATCCTCCGGCACCAGAGTAACGATAGCGTTAAGACGGCCATTCAGCCGTTCAATCTGCATCAAACAAGCCTGCATTAAGTCACGCGCAGATAACATCTTCGAGCGGATCAATCCCGCCAAATCGATGGCACTCAGGAAGCAAAGCTCGCTGGGCGCATGGGATACGGGTGTGGGCATGGGTGGAGTGTAGCCGATGATTCGCTTGCTTAAATATAATGTTTGCCTTGCCCTGTAACAGCATCGCAATCGTTTCAACCTTTTGTTAGCATGAAGTTTACAAGCTAATAGAAGGGGCGTGCCGTAGCGGGAACCATGGCAGTACGTTCAAGTAAGATGCATATGGTTTGACAGCACCGATGCAACCAACGGCGAAACCTTTTGGTCTATAGCTGCGTCTGTTAATCGCATGGACAAATGGGCCTGAGCGTAGCCCAAACGTGTTCTATCGCGCACAAATCACCGGACTAGCCTGAAATTCGCAATTCACTCCGGCGTGAATGCAAAAAAGCGAGTGATGATCAAGGAAAATGCCTGACCCAAAATTCGAGTCGAATAGCGAAAAATCCGGCGTCGTGAATTTGGAATTGCCGGCCGTGCCGAAGGAGAAATCGGCGCCTGTGGACCATTTTCAGGAACCGCCGGGCGGTAAGAAGAGCCACGCCTGGGTGTGGATATTGCTATTGATAATTGTCGGAGTGGGAGGAGCGCTCTATTATCAGCGGCATTCCAGCGGAGATGCCTCGAAGGCAAAGGCAGCCGCCCCGCCGCGCGCGGTTCCGATCACTACTGCGCCCGCGCAGAAAGGCGATATCGGGGTGTACGTGGAAGCGCTCGGGACCGTAACTCCGGTCTACACCGTTACCGTAACCAGCCGGGTGCAAGGCCAGATCATGGATATCCATTATAAAGAAGGCCAGATGGTGCATAAGGGCGATCCCTTGCTGGAGATCGATCCCCGTCCCTACGAAGCTGCCCTTACGCAAACCGAGGGGCAACTGGCTAAGGACCAGGCCACGCTGGCGGAAGCACGCATCGACCTAGACCGCTACAAGTCGGCCTTTGCGCGAAACGCTATTGCGCAGCAGCAGGTTTATGACCAGGAACAGGCTGTGCTGCAGGACGAAGGCACGGTAAAGAATGATCAAGGAATGGTGGATAACGCTCGGGTGAACCTCACCTACACGCATATTACTTCCCCAATCGATGGCCGCGTGGGATTGCGTCTCGTTGATCCCGGTAACATTGTGCAGGCTAACAGCAGCACGTCGCTGGTGGTGATCACTCAGCTTCAGCCCATCACCGTCATTTTTAGCGTAGCCGAGGACTATCTCCCGCAGATCATGAAGCAATTGAGGCAGAACCATGCCATGCCGGTAGCGGCGCTGGACCGCACGCAGGAACGGCAGATTGCGAGCGGATCGCTGCTTACGATCGATAACCAGATCGATCCGACCACCGGAACTGTGAAGCTGAAAGCCATTTTTCCCAACAACGATGACGCTTTGTTCCCCAACCAATTCGTGAATGCGCGCCTACTGGTTGAAACCGAGCACGATGCCACTCTGGTGCCTACCGCAGCGATTCAGCGCAATGGCCAGGGAGCTTTCGTGTACGTGGTAAAGCCCGATAAAACCGCGCTGATGCAAACAGTCAAAGTAGGTACAACCGACGGAAATGTAGCTGCCGTGGATGGAATTGCGCCAAACGCCACGCTCGCGGTCAGCGGTTTCGATCGTCTTCAGGATGGTTCACCTGTGGCGATCCGGGATGGCGGCTCTGGCGGACGAGGCAATGGCCAAGGCGGACCCGCGCCGCAGAGCGGATCGTATGGTACCGGACCCGCAAGCGGCCAGAATGGTGCCGGTCAAAATGGAACGATCGGACAGGACAATACCGGCGGTATAACTGGGCAGAACGCCGGGCCGGGGCAGAATGCCTATGGCGGGCGGAACGGCGGCCAAAACAGTGGCCAGAATAACGGAACAACGGGCAGTGGCGGACAAAATGGTCAGCTCCACCAGCATCGCAATCGTTCGAACGGAGATGGCACCCCTTGAGTCCGTCTACGCCGTTCATACAGCGCCCGGTCGCTACATCGTTACTGATGGCTGCGATCCTGCTGGCGGGGCTTGTGGCCTTCCTTCAGTTGCCGGTTTCGGCGCTTCCTGAGGTCGATTACCCCACCATCCAGGTGGTGACGTTTTATCCGGGTGCCAGTCCGGATGTGGCAGCTTCGGCAGTTACCGCTCCGCTGGAGAGACAGTTCGGGCAAATGCCTGGCCTGAGCCAGATGACCTCCACAAGTTCCGACGGAAGCTCGGTAATCGTTCTGCAGTTTTCCTTGAACCTGAATATCGATGTGGCTGAGCAGGAAGTGCAGGCCGCTATCAACGCGGCACAGACGTATCTTCCGGCTGACCTGCCGGTGCCGCCCATCTACAGCAAGACCAATCCTGCTGACACGCCAATTTTGACGCTGGCTTTAACCTCCGACACCATTCCGCTGACCGACGTAGAAGACCTGGCGGACACGCGACTGGCGCAGAAGATTTCACAGCTTCCGGGCGTGGGTTTGGTCAGCATAAGCGGCGGAGAAAAACCGGCGGTGCGAATTCAAGTCAATCCTACGGCGCTCTCCGCGCATGGCATCAATTTGGAGGACGTTCGCACTGCGCTGCAGCAGACCAGCTTGAACCTTGCGAAAGGGAGCTTCGACGGTCCGCGGCAGGACTATCAGATCGATGCCAACGACCAGCTTTTAACGAGCAACGACTTCAAGTCGGTTGTGATCGCCTACCGTAACGGTGCGCCCGTTGTGCTTTCGGACGTCGCCAACGTAATCGATTCCGCTGAAAACGTGAAAGAAGCAGCATGGATGAATACCCAGCCGGCGGTGATCGTCAATATTCAGCGGCAACCCGGCGCGAACATTATTCAGGTGGTGGATAGCATTCAAAAGCTCTTGCCGGTTCTGCAGAGCACGCTGCCCGCGACCGTGAAAGTCACCGTTCTCACTGACCGTACTACCACCATCCGCGCTTCCGTGAAAGATGTCGAGTTCGAATTGATGCTTACCGTAGGGCTGGTGGTGTTGGTGATTTTCCTTTTCCTGCGGAGTATTTCCGCAACCATCATTCCCAGCATCGCCGTGCCGCTGTCGCTGATAGGAACGTTCGGCGCCATGTACTTATTCGGTTACAGCCTGAATAACCTGACGCTGATGGCTCTGACGATTTCTACTGGTTTCGTCGTCGATGACGCCATTGTGATGATCGAAAACATCTCGCGCTATATCGAAGCGGGCGAGGATGCGATGACAGCCGCGCTCAAAGGCGCGGATCAGATTGGTTTCACCATCCTCTCGCTGACGATTTCCTTGATCGCCGTGCTGATTCCCCTGTTATTCATGCGCGAAATCGTCGGAAAGCTGTTCCGTGAATTTGCCATTACGCTCAGCGTCACCATTCTGGTATCGGCCCTGGTGTCGCTGACGCTGACGCCCATGATGAGCTCCCGTATTCTGCGGTATACCCCGGAATCGCAGCAGACCGCCTTCTATCGCAAATCGGAGCACGTCTTTAACAAGATTATCGAGTTTTACGGGCGAACACTGCGCGTTGTGCTCCGGCACCAGACTGCGACGCTCATTGTGGCGCTGGGAACATTGGTGCTTACCCTCTTCCTTTACGTCATCGTGCCCAAAGGGTTTTTCCCGGTCCAAGATACCGGCATCGTTCAGGGAATATCCGAGGCTCCGGAATCCATCTCGTTTCCGGCCATGGCGGAACGGCAGCAGGAGCTGAGCAAAGTAATTTTGCAGGATCCGGCCGTTCAGGGGCTTTCCTCCTTCATCGGGATTGATGGCACCAACACCACCCTGAACAGCGGGCGCATCCTGATTAATCTGAAGCCGCTTGAAGATCGCCACCTTAGCGCGTCAGATGTAATTCGTCGCCTGCAACCCGATCTGGCCAAGGTCGATGGCATCACGTTGTACATGCAACCCGTACAGGATTTGACGGTGGAAGACCGCGTAAGCCGCACTCAATATCAGTACACGCTCGAGGATCCGGATTCGAATGAGCTGAATACCTGGACCGCCAAATTCGTTGACCGACTCAAACAGATTCCCGAATTGCGAGACGTCGCTACCGATCAGCAAACCCAGGGTTTGGCGGCGCGGCTGGTCATTGACCGCCAAACCGCGTCGCGAATGGGGATTTCACCTCAGACAATTGATGAGACCTTGTACGACGGATTCGGCCAGAGGCAGATTTCGACGCTGTATACTCAATTGAATCAGTACCACATCATCCTGGAAACGTTGCCCACGTTTCAGCAGCATCCGGAAGACCTGCACGATATCTATGTGCGGTCGAATTCGGTAGCGACCCCGACCACATCAGCTGCGCCCAGCAACGGGGTGGTTGTGGCTTCGGCCGCAACGACGGGGCGAACCGCGGGCGGCTCGGCAACGACCGGAAGCGCGAATCCTGCTCCTGTATCTACGGTAAACGGCGCGGCGGTTCCGTTGAACGTGATCAGCCATTTTGAATCAACCACCGCGCCGCTGGCCATTAACCACCAGGGTCAATTTCCGGTGGTGACCATCTCATTCAATCTCGCCCCGGGCGCTTCGCTGGGCCAAGCCACCGACGCCATTGATAAGGCGCAAAAAGAAATTGATATGCCCATCAGTGTTCAAGCGGCATTCCAGGGCACTGCGGCCTCGTTTCAGGCGTCTCTTGCCAACGAACCGCTGTTGATTCTCGCGGCGGTGGTTACGGTTTACATCGTGCTGGGAGTGCTTTATGAAAGCTATATTCATCCGCTAACTATTTTGTCGACGCTGCCATCCGCGGGTGCCGGAGCCCTTCTTTTCCTGATGATTTTTCACTCTGAATTCAGCGTAGTAGCCTTGATCGGTATCATTTTGCTGATAGGTATTGTGGAAAAGAACGCCATCATGATGATCGACTTCGCGCTCGAAGCCGAGCGCAAGGAAGGGAAGTTGCCGGAGGAAGCTATTTATCAGGCCTGTCTGCTTCGCTTCCGGCCCATCCTGATGACTACCATGGCGGCCATGTTAGGTGGTTTGCCGCTGGCACTCGGCAGCGGAATCGGTTCGGAATTGCGTCGGCCGCTGGGCATTTCCATTGTCGGCGGTCTTTTGGTAAGCCAGGTGCTTACGCTCTACACCACGCCGGTTGTGTACATTTTCTTTGACAAGCTGGCCAGCCGGATCACCGGCAGCCATGCCAGCGCGCCGCGCCGAATGTCGCACGCTCCGTCCACCGCCGACTGACCATGAGCATCTCCACGCCATTCATTCACCGGCCGGTTGCGACCACTCTTCTCACCGCGGCAATTGCGCTCGCCGGAATCATTGCGTTTATCATGCTGCCGGTGGCGCCGCTGCCGCAAATCGATTTTCCTACCATCAACGTGCAAGCCGGTTTGCCGGGCGCCAGTCCGGAAATTATGGCCTCATCAGTGGCCACGCCTCTCGAGCGTCAGTTCGGACGCATTGCAGGCGTTACCGAGATGACCTCCTCCAGCTATCTCGGGACAACGCGCATCACGCTGCAGTTTGACTTGAATCGCAACATCGATGGCGCTGCACGGGATGTGCAGGCAGCCATCAACGCAGCGCGGAGCTATCTGCCGGCCAACCTGCCCAGCAATCCGACCTATCGCAAATCGAATCCCGCGGACCCTTCTATTTTTCAGATCGCGCTCACTTCGGACATTTACGATCGCGGGAAGCTGTACGATGCGGCTTCCACGATCATGCAGCAGAAATTGTCCGAGGTGAACGGCGTGGGTGAAGTGTTCGTGGGCGGGAGTTCGCTGCCGGCAGTGCGGGTGGAACTGAATCCTACCCAGTTGAATGCCTACGGACTTGGGCTTCAAGACGTCCGCAACATGTTAAGCGTGCAGAATGCGAACCTTCCCAAGGGGCAAATCTGGGATAACGACAAGACGGTCGACGTTCTTTCGAACGACCAGCTATTGAAAGCCGATTATTACAAGCCGCTGATCGTGGGCTACCACAATGGCGCGGCCGTAAAACTTTCGGATGTCGCCGACGTGGAGGATTCGGTCGAGAATGTTCGCGCGGCGGCTTATTTCAACGGAAAACCATGCATCACGGTTCAGGTGTTTCGCCAACCCGGCGCGAACATCATGGATACGGTGGACCGCATTCGCCAGGCGCTTCCCGTGCTGAAGGCGTCTATTCCCGCGGGCATCGACTTGGCCGTAACCATGGACCGCACTGTGACCATCCGAGCTTCGGTGCATGAAATCGAGCGTACTCTTCTCATTTCGATCGGCCTGGTGATCCTGGTCGTCTTCGTGTTTTTGCGCAACCCTCGCGCCACGCTGATTCCCAGCGTAGCTGTGCCGGTTTCCCTGATCGGTACGTTCGGAGTGATGTATCTCTGGGGATTCAGCATCGACAATTTGTCCCTGATGGCGCTGACGATTTCTACCGGTTTCGTGGTGGACGACGCTATTGTGGTCATCGAGAACATCAGTCGGCACGTGGAAGCGGGAATGCGCCCACTCGAAGCGGCGCTGCACGGAGCGAGCGAGATCGGATTCACGGTGCTCTCGATGACGCTTTCACTCGTGGCGGTGTTCATTCCGATTCTGATGATGGCAGGAATCGTCGGACGGCTGTTCCGCGAGTTCGCCATCACCCTTTCTGTGGCGATTCTGGTGTCCCTGCTGGTTTCGCTGACAATGACTCCCATGATGTCCGCGCGCCTGCTCAAACGGGAGCACGACGCGCAGCACGGTTGGATCTACCGTGTGAACGAGCGCAGTTTCAACTGGCTGCACCGCACTTACGAGAAGGCGCTGCACTGGGTTCTTGAACATGAAGCGTTCACGCTGGGAATTCTGCTGATCACCATCGCGGTGAATGTCTATCTGTTGATCATCGTGCCCAAGGGATTTTTCCCGCTGCAGGACAATGGCACTTTGGGCGGAGGAATTCGCGGTTCGCAGGATATTTCGTTTCAGACCATGGATGGATTGTCGCGGCGCTTTGTGAACATCATCAAGTCCGACCCGGCGGTGGATACCGCGGTGATTTATACCGGTGGCAATGGGCCAGTAAATGGTGGATTTGTGAGCGTGACGCTCAAGCCACTCGCGGAGCGAAAACTTACCTCGAGCCAGGTGATCGATCGGCTTCGGCCTAAATTGGTCGCGCTCCCGGGCGCCAGAGCAATTTTGCAAGCGGGCCAGGACCTGCGAATTGGCGGACGCCAGTCGAACGCCCAGTATCAGTACACTCTGCAAAGCGAGGATGTGGACGATCTGGTAACGTGGGCCCCGGTGCTGGTCGACAAGATGAGAAAGATTCCGCAGCTCACCGACGTCGATTCCGATCAGCAAAACAGCGGCCTGCAGGCGCGCCTGGTATATGACCGCGCGACCGCGGCCCGCTTGGGCATCACGCCGCAGTTGCTGGACACCACTCTGTACAACGCCTTCGGCCAATCGCAGGTCTCCACTATGTACACGACGCTGAACCAATATCACGTGGTGATGGAAGTGGCGCCGCAGTATTGGCAGAACCCTCAGGGCCTCAATTACATTTACATAAAATCCACCAACGGCGGAGTGGTGCCTCTTGGCGCGGTGGCTCATTTCGAGCAGAAGGTCGCACCCTTAGCGGTGAATCACCAGGGGCAGTTTCCGTCGGTCACTGTGTCATTTAATCTTGCGCCAGGAGTAGCTTTAAGTGATGCCGATGCGGTCATCAAGCAGGCGGAAGCCGACATCGGGCTGCCCTCGTCAATTCACGGTATGTATTCGGGCACGTTGCAGGCTTTTCAGGCATCCCTTGCGACGGAACCGCTGCTGATCACCACCGCCCTGCTCGCGGTCTACATCGTTTTGGGAATGCTTTATGAGAGCTACATCCATCCCATCACCATTCTCTCCACCTTGCCTTCCGCAGGCGTGGGCGCGGTGCTGGCGCTGATGATTTTTCATAAGGATCTGAGCGTCATTGCTCTTATTGGAATCATCCTGTTGATCGGACTGGTGAAAAAGAACGCCATTTTGATGATCGATTTTGCGCTGGCAGCGCAGCGCAATGAACATAAGAGCCCCAAAGAGGCAATTTTTGAAGCGTGCTTGCTGCGCTTCCGTCCCATCCTGATGACCACCATGGCCGCGCTGCTCGGCGCCCTGCCGCTGGCCCTAGGCACTGGCACCGGCTCGGAGTTGCGCAATCCCTTGGGCATCACCATTATCGGCGGATTGATCTTCAGCCAGATGTTGACGCTGTTCACAACTCCAGTGGTCTACCTTTATATGGACCGGCTCGGCTCGTGGCGCGAACACGTGCACCAGCGTCAACTGCGCGTTGCGCCTCAAGCGGGCGATTGAGCCGCGCCGAATATGAAAAACCCCATTATGAAAGCGGACAAACGAATGGGATTCAGGTCCAGGCAACTAGCCGGTTTATTGTGCACGGCACTTCTTGTGAGCGGCTGCAATCTCGCGCCGCAGTATCACGCGCCTTCCGTTCAGCGCCCCGACGCATACAAGGAACTTACCCCAGCGGATTTCCCCAACACAGACGGATGGAAGGTAGCGCAGCCCTCCGACAGTGTGATTCGCAACAATTGGTGGGAGATGTTCAACGATCCCGAGTTGAACAAGCTTGAGGAGCAGGTAAACGTTTCCAACCAATCCATCGCGGCGGCCGTTGCCAGCTTCTATGCGTCGCGAGCTATCGTTCGGGAAGAGCGTTCGGCGCTTTTCCCCACTTTGGGAGCCGGGCTCAGCATCACGGAATCGCGTCAGATCTCCACTCGGGGAGCCACGACTACCACCACAGGGGGGACGGCGAGCAGTAGCAACGGTGCGTTTACCGGCACGCTGTACTCCTTACCATTTGACGCCAGCTATGTACCGGACCTGTGGGGCCGGGTCCGAAATACCGTGCGCGCCCAGATTGCCGCGGCTCAGGTGAGCGCGGCAGACCTCGCCAATGTGAGGCTTACTGAGCAGGCGGATCTGGCAGTCGACTATTTCGACTTGCGCACCCAGGATGCTTTGAAACAATTGCTCGATTCAACCGTGGTTGCTTATCGGGAGTCTCTGCGGCTCGAGACAGTGCTTTTTGAAACGGGCATTGCGTCGGATGAAGCTGTGGCGCAAGCCGAAACACAACTTGAAACGGCGGAAGCGCAGGACACCAGCATCGGCATCGCGCGCTCGCAATTCGAGCATGCAATTGCGCTCCTGGTGGGGCAGCCCGCCTCCACCTTCTCCATTCCCGCGGAAGCTTTGAATGCGCCGCCTATCGCCATTCCTTTTGGAGTTCCCTCGCAACTGCTCGAACGGCGTCCCGATATAGCCGCCTCCGAGCGAAGCGTGGCGCAGGCGAACGCGCAAATCGGCGTGGCCAGAGCGGCTTTCTACCCGACCGTCACATTAGGGGCGTCAGCGGGATTTGAGAGCCCGTCCATCACCGACTGGTTCACTTGGCCGAGCCGCGTGTGGTCGGTCGGCCCGTCTGTGGCGGAAACCATTTTTGAGGGCGGATTGCGCCGCGCTACCGTGCAGCAGTTTCAGGCGCAGTACGATGTAACCGTGGCGAACTACCGTGAAACGGTGCTGACCGCGTTTCAGCAGGTGGAAAACAATCTCTCGACGCTGCGCATTCTCTCCCAGGAAATCCAGCAGCAGGATACGGCCGTGAAGTCGGCGGAACGTAGTTTGTCGCTGGCCACCGACCGCTACCGGCTCGGTATCGATCCCTACTTGAACGTAATAACCGCCCAAACCACTCTTCTCACCAGCCAGCAGACGGATGTAAACCTTAGGCTCCAGCAGATGACCGCCAGCGTGCAGCTGATCGAGGCTCTTGGCGGGGGCTGGGATGCCACGCAACTGCCTTCGGCGGGGGCGCTTGTGACCGGCGCCGCACAGCCGCTTCCTAGAGCAAATCCCTAGACCAAATCCCTAGACCAGCTTCGGCATTACGGGTCGTTTTGGGAGTTCGGTTTTCGCCATTTAGTTTTTGAATCACCTTTCCTCCCGCTCGCGATCAAAAAGCGAAGGTTGCGTGTGTATAATCGTATTCGCCTCGGACCTGCCCTGCCAGGAAGAGCCGATCACAGTGGTGTCTGTTGCGATGGAGGCTCACATCTCAGATTCCGTGCGAACGCAGGTTGCGCTCAACGTTCCAGTCATCACCCGCGTCATAATCGAGGGGATCCAGCCGCAGGTTGACGGTGGAAGATTCCCCATCAAGCGAACCGTCGGAGAGACGGTTTCAGTAGAGGCGGACATTTTTGCCGATGGGCACGAAGTGCTTGTGGCGGTACTGCGGTACAAGCCAGCTTCAGCGGACACCTGGCAGGAGTTTCCCATGCGGTTTTTCGACAACGACCGCTGGCGGGGAGAGTTTCAGGTCGCCAAGCTTGAGAATTACTCCTACACAATTCAGGCCTGGGTGGATGCCTTCGCGACGTGGACGCGCGATTTCCTGAAGAGGTATGACGCAGGGCAGGACGTTTCCGTCGATTTGCTTATTGGCGCCGATCTGGTGCGGTCCGCGGCACTCCGGGCGTGCAGTGCGGACGCGCAGAAGTTGAGCGATTTCGCTGCGGCGCTGACCTTGCTCTCTTCGAGAAAAACTGAGCCTGTGAACGGGACAGTGCGCAGCGCCGACCTGGCGGAACTGATGGCGCGCTATCCCGACCGCTCTGGCGCGACCACTTACCCTATGGAGTTTCGCGTAATCGTGGATCGCGAAAGAGCGCGCTTTAGCTCCTGGTACGAAATGTTCCCGCGGTCATGCACGTCGGAACCGGCACACCATGGCACATTTCTCGATTGCATCGAACGGCTCGATTACGTGGCGGGCATGGGCTTCGATGTTCTGTATCTTCCACCCATTCATCCCATCGGCCGAAAGGGACGCAAGGGTAAGAACAACAGCTTTCCGCCGTCGCCAGAAGATACCGGCAGTCCCTGGGCCATCGGCGCAGCCGAAGGTGGACACAAGTCCATACTTCCGCAACTTGGCACCCTGGCTGACTTCAAGCGGCTACAGCGGGAAGCAGCGGCGCGCCGCTTGGAACTGGCCATGGATATCGCCTTCCAGTGCTCGCCAGACCATCCTTATGTTAGAGAGCACGAGGAGTGGTTTCGCCACCGACCCGACGGCACGATTCAATATGCGGAAAATCCCCCGAAGAAATATGAGGACATTTATCCGCTGAATTTCGAGAACGAGCATGTTGCGGCCTTGTGCGAAGAGTTGCGCAGCGTGGTGGCTTATTGGTGCGAGCAGGGAATTCGTATTTTTCGCGTCGATAACCCGCACACCAAGCCGTTTCCCATGTGGGAATGGCTGATCGAGGAGATCCGGCGCGAATACCCGGAAGCGATTTTCCTGGCCGAGGCGTTCACGCGTCCGAAGGTGATGTACCGATTGGCCAAACTTGGTTTCGATCAGTCCTACACCTACTTTGCCTGGAAAAATTCGAAGTGGGAATTGACTCAGTATTTCAGTGAATTGAGTCAAACGACCGTACGTGAATTTTTCCGCGGAAACCTATGGCCGAATACGCCGGATATTTTGACTGAATACATGCAGGATGGTGGCCCCGCTGCGTTCATGTCGCGGGTAGTTTTGGCGGGAACGCTCGGAGCCAACTACGGAATCTACGGACCCGCATACGAGTTGTGCGAGAATCTCGCCGTGGCGCGAGGTAGCGAGGAATATCTGAATTCGGAGAAATATCAGATCCGGGTGTGGCCTATCGACCAGGCCTACAGCATTCGCTGGTTGATCGGGCGCCTCAATCAAGCCCGGCGGGAAAATTCAGCTCTGCAGAGCGACTGGAGTCTCCGCTTCCATCCGGTGGACAATGAGCAGATTATCGCTTACAGCAAAATGACGCCAGACCGCTCGAATGTGATCGTAGGCATCGTGAATCTGGACTTCCGCTATAAGCAATCAGGGTGGGTGCAGCTTCCGCTTGAAGAATTCGGTCTGGATCCGCACCAGCCCTTTGAGGTGCAGGATCTGCTCACGTATGCGCGTTTCCAATGGCAGGGGCCGCGAAATTATGTGGAATTGAATCCAGCGCAAGTTCCGGCGCACGTACTGAAGGTTCGCTGAGATGGCGGAGCCCGTGACCGAGAGACTAGTGCAGCCGCTGGCGGAGAAGCGCAGCGTCGCGACGAAAGCACAGACACAGTGGTATAAGGATGCGGTCATTTACCAGTTGCATGTCCGTGCTTTCTGTGACAGCAACAACGATGGTATCGGCGATTTCCCCGGCCTAACGCAAAGGCTCGATTATCTTCAGGAACTCGGAGTCGATGCGCTCTGGCTCATGCCGTTCTTCCCTTCGCCTCTGCGCGACGATGGCTACGATATCGCCGACTACTTCTCCGTGCATCCCAGTTACGGAACGCTTGATAATTTCAAAACGTTTCTGAACGCGGCTCACGCGCGCGGTCTTCGCGTGATTATCGAAATGGTGCTCAACCACACCTCCGACCAGCACCAGTGGTTCCAGGAAGCCCGCAGCTCGCGCGACAATCCCCGCCGCGATTGGTACGTGTGGAGCGATACCGACGATCGCTACAAGGAGGCCCGCATCATTTTCCTTGATACCGAACTCTCCAATTGGGCCTGGGACCCGGTCTCAAAATCCTATTACTGGCACCGCTTTTTCAGCCATCAGCCCGACCTCAATTACGACAATCCCGCGGTATTCGAGGCCATGTGGGGAGTCATGAAGTTCTGGCTGGATCTCGGCGTGGACGGGTTCCGGCTGGACGCCGTTCCTTACCTCGTGGAGCGCGACGGCACCAATTGCGAGAATCTTCCCGAAACGCACGCCATCATCAAAGAGCTGCGCCGGCGGCTCGACGCGGAGTATCCGGACCGTATGCTGCTGGCCGAAGCGAATCAGTGGCCCGCGGACGTGTCGCAATACTTCGGCAACGGCGACGAATTCCACATGGCGTTCCATTTTCCACTGATGCCGCGAATTTTCATGGCCGTGCAGCTCGAAGACCGCAAGCCGATCATTGAAATCTTGGAGCAAACACCGCCGATTCCCGAAAGCTCACAATGGTGTATTTTCCTTCGCAATCATGACGAGCTGACGTTGGAAATGGTCACCGACGTCGAGCGCGACTACATGTATGACGAGTACGCGAAGGACAAGACCATGCGCATCAACCTCGGCATTCGCCGGCGCCTCGCCCCCATGATGGATAACGATCGGCGCAAGATCCAGCTCCTGAATGTGCTGCTCATGACCATGCCCGGTACTCCCATCGTTTACTACGGCGACGAAATCGGCATGGGTGACAACATTTATCTCGGCGACCGCAATGGCGTGCGTACGCCCATGCAATGGAGCGGCGGCTGGAATGCGGGATTCTCAAACGCCGATCCGGAGCGATTGTATTCGCCGCTCATCTCCAATCCGGTGTATGGCTACCAGGCTATTAACGTGGAATCGCAGAAGCGTGTCCCGCACTCGTTGCTCTCATGGATGAAACAGCTGATCGGGGTCCGTAAATCGACAAAGGTTTTCAGCCGCGGATCAATCGAATTCTTGCGGCCGGCGAATCATCGTGTGCTGGCCTATGTACGCCAGCTCGGAGACGAAAGAATTCTGGTGGTCAACAATCTATCGAGTTCCGCGCAAGCGGTGGAACTCGATTTGCGGCAATACAAGGGCTACATTCCCATTGAGATGTCGGGCCGCAACCTGTTTCCCAGAATTGGCGACTTGCCCTATCTGCTGACGATGGGCCCGTATCAATCTTATGGCTTCCGCTTGCGCCGCCTATGATTGTGCGGGGAATATGCGGCTGGTAGACGTACAGGCCGGAGATACCCTTGGCTGACGATTCTTCTTTCCTGAGCGACGACCTCATTCGCCAGTTGATCAGTGTGGGCGAAGTGGATCTGCTGGTAGGTATCCCGTCGCACAACAATGCGGAAAATATTGTGCATACGGTTGAGGCCGTGGAGGAAAGTTTTCAGAGTGCATTTCCGCGGCAGCGGGTGGTGATAATCGATGTGGATATGGGCTCCAACGATGGCACACCGGAAGCTTTTCTAAAGCCGGTGACGCGTAAGGGCGCATCTGCGCGCGGACTCACCTCACTGCGCACTGAGCATCGCGTTGTGGCTCGCTGCGAAAACGCCGCTCCCGCCACGGCCTTGCGCACGATTGTGGCCACAGCCGACTTGCTGCGCGCGAGGGCCTGCGCGGTAATTTCCGCGGCAACGTCCAATCTCACGCCCGAGTGGGTTGGCAATCTGCTACAGCCACTTTACCGTCAGGACTTCGATTTGGTGACGCCGCTCTATTCGCGGCAGCGGTTCGAAGGGTTGCTCGCGCGGATTCTGCTCTATCCGATGACGCGTTCAGTATTTGGCAAACGCATCCGTGAAATTCACTCGACTGAATTCGGGTTTTCGGGTCGCCTGGCGACAAATTGCACCAACCTGGACTTGTGGCACGAGCCGGCCATTCAGGATTTGCCGCAAACCAGTCTGACGCTCACCGCCATTACTTCCGACTACCGCTGTTGCCAATCTTTTCTAGGACCGAAACTTCGCCCAAGCGCGGGGCACGCACCTGACATTGTTACCGCAGTGCGCCAGGCAGTGGGCGCTCTCTTCTGGAGCATCGATGCCAACGAATCCTATTGGATGGGACGATTGGGCTCCGAAGCAGTGACAACTTTCGGTCCCGACCATGAATTCACCGACGAAACCATCCCCGTAAACCTAGACCGCACGTTTGAGTTGTTCCGGAGCGGAGTGGAAGAATTGTCCCCAATCTTGAAGACTATTATGGCCGCGGATACTTACGCCGAAATTCAAAAGCTCGCCAGTTTAGACGAACGCAATCTATGCTTTGATAACGCGCTGTGGGCCAAAACACTGTATGATTTTGCGGCTTCTTATCATCACTCGCTGCTGAATCGCGACCATCTGGTTCAGGCTCTTGTGCCGCTGTATCGGGGCAAAATCTACTCCTTCTTTTTGCAACATGCGGCATCCTCTTCCGCGGAGATCGAGGCCGATTCGGAAAACTTGTGCCTCGAATTCGAACGTCAGAAGTCCGACTTCAGCGAACGCTGGAAGCTGCGAAGCGAGGTGACAACATGAAGGACACCATAGTTCAAGGACTCGCGCAGGCTTATGGAAACCTGGTGCACATGGTCGCGGATTTCCTTCCGCGATTCGTGGTCATGCTGACGATCATCCTGGTCGGCTTGCTGGTGGCCTACCTGCTGAAGGTTTTCTTCCGTTCCATCCTGCACCTTACCAAGCTCGACAAGATTTCCGAGGAAGCGGGTGCATCCCACGTGTTGCGCAAGGCCGCGCTGCCCTCGATGTCCGAGTTCCTGAGCCGGTCGATTTTCTGGATTACCTTGCTGGGGTTCGTGCTTCTGGGCATCAGCGTGCTCCAAGTAGCGGAGCTGCAGGAACAGATTTCGCGTCTCTTTCAGCTGTTGCCGCAGATTTTCGTGGCTATCC
>DASZMG010000087.1:0-4701 GCA_035551975.1 Candidatus Acidiferrales bacterium
TCCTTCGCAGGGTTCCCTATGATCGTGACCTGATCGCCAGGTTTCAAAGTGCTTTCGCTCCATCCTCGCTTCGACAGCCTGCCCGGGCTGGGGCATTCGGCCATCCAGGGCACCACGTTCCCGTTGTCGTCGCGCACTTCAAACTGAATCTGCACGTGTGGGTTGGTCCAGGCGAAATTGGTGATCGTGGCTTTGAGCGTGACGGAGCGACTGGAGTCGTAGGCAGACATGGAGTGATGGGCGAGGGCCGGCTTGGGAGCAATTGCGGTGAGCAACCCCAAAGCCAAAGCGCATAACCCGGTCCATCTCACGTTTCTCATTGCAATTACCTCTTTCTGCCCTGGCGAACAAACCATGCCAAACAGGGCGAAAGCCTGTCTATCCCGACGATTATAAGTCAGTTAACGGAGAAGTGCTTGCCTGACGAAAGAACGCCGAAAATCGCACTGCCAGGTACATTGAAAGTCCCTTCCATGAGAAGGCCGGTGAGTGTCAAGACGGTTTTGGTTTTTTGTCTCTTCATTCAGTGGTCCGCAGCCAAGCCGCCGGTGTAGCGGCGTGCCTTCACCCCGCCGCCACTTTCGCCTACTCGACACGCTGAGCCGAGTAAAATTCCGTGCACCTGCTTGAAAACAAAGAAAAATGGCACACGCTACTCGACACTGAAAAACGAGCTCCCGTGCCCCATTTCGACGATGTTTTCTCCTCGAACTCATTTCCCTTCCCGGCCTGCTCAACTGCCTTTACTTCCCCTCTTTTCCGTCCTACGCTTTAGCTCATGAGCAATATTACTTTGAAAGTTAACGGCGCCAGCCACACGCTGGACCTGGATCCTTCCACTCCGCTTCTCTACGCGCTCAGCGACGATCTCGGTTTGAACGGCCCGAAATTTGGCTGCGGCCTGGGTCAGTGCGGCTCCTGCACCGTCATCGCCCGCGGACAGGCCATCCGCTCCTGCATCACACCGGTGGAAGCGGTCGCCGGATACGAGATCACCACTCTCGACGCGCTCGGCACTCCCGATAAGCCACATCCGATCCAGCAGGCCTTCATCGACGAGCAAGCCGCTCAGTGCGGCTTCTGCCTGAATGCGGTCATCATGAACGCCAAAGCCTTCATCGATAAAAATCCGAAGGCCAGCGCCGAGCAGATCGAGCACGCCATGTCCAACGTGCTCTGCCGCTGCTTCACCCATGTGCGCATGCTTGCCGCCATCAAGCGCTACGCGCAGGGAGTCGCGCGATGAAGAACCCTACGAAAAATTCAGCCTCGAAACTTGGTGGCGCCACGAAAAATAATCGAGCCGGATTTTCCCGCCGCGATTTTCTCAAGCAATCCGGCGCGCTCATCGTCAGCTTTAGCGTTTTGGGCGCTGCCGTGGAACCTGCGCTTGCGCAGTTCGTCACGGGGGGCACTCCCGGTTCGCCCAATCCCAGCCAGCTCGATTCCTGGATCGCCATCAACGCCGACGGCACCGTCACCGGCTACACCGGCAAATCCGAACTCGGCCAGGGCATCGTCACCGCGCAACATCAGCTTGTCGCCGAGGAACTCTGCGTTCCGTTTGATCGCGTGGAACTGATTGTCTGCGACACGGACTACACTCCCGATCAGGGCTACACCTCCGGCAGCCAGTCGCATCCCACAAATTTCAATCACGCGAATCTGGCACAAGCCTGCGCCACCGCGCGCGAAGCGCTCGTCAAGCTCGCGGCCGATCACCTGGGCGTGCCCGCCGATCAGCTCTCCGCCGCCGATGGCGCGGTCAGCAGCAAGAGCGATCCATCGAAAAAGGTCAGCTACGCGGACCTGATCGGCAACAAAAAATTCAATCTCACACTCGACAAAAACGCCAAGCGCAAACCCGCCAGCGAGTGGACCATCCTCGGCACTCCGGTCAAGCGTCCGGACATGCCCGCCATGGTCACCGCGCGATTCGAGTACGTGCACAACATCCGCCGTCCGGGAATGCTGCATGGCCAGGTGGTTCGCCCGCCCACTGTCGGCGCCACGGTGGTCAACGTCAACGACGCTTCGGTCGCCAAAATGCCCGGCGTCGTGAAAGTAGTGGTGAAGAAAAATTTCGTCGGAGTTGTCGCCGAAAAACCTTACCAGGCGCTGCAGGCCGCAAGCGAACTCAAAGTGGATTGGTCCGCCGGTTCCGGTCTGCCAAAATTTGACGATTTTTACGAGCATCTGCGCACGCAGGAGCCGAGGCGCGACACGCTGCTCGTCAATTCAAAAGACGTCGACCAATCCTTAGCGCAATCCGGCGCCACCGTCGTAAAAGCCACTTATCATCATCCCTACCAGATGCATGGCTCCATGGGCAGTTCCTGCGCCGTGGCCGACGTGCAGAACGGCAAGGCCACGCTTTGGTCCGCCACACAAGGCGTCTGGTTCATGCGCAGCACCGCTGCTATGGTTCTCGGGATGAAGCCCGAAGACGTCCACGTGATCTTCACGCGCGGTTCCGGCTGTTACGGAATCAATGGCGCCGACGCCGTCAGCTACGACGCGGCGATTCTCTCGCAAGCCGTCGGCAAACCGGTTCGTATCCAGCTCACTCGCAAGGATGAAATGGCCTGGGAAAATTATGGCAACGCCATCGTCGCCGACGAGCGTGCCGTGCTCGATGCGCAAGGCAACATCGTTGCTTGGGACCACGAATCCTGGGTACCCGTTCTCGGCAGCCGTCCCGGACGAAACCGCCCCGGAAACGTCATCACTGGATTGCTCGTCGGATTCGAACCCGAAGAATTCGCGGCCCGCACTCCCGCGCCCGAGCCGAATCGCTACAACAACAACAGCAACGCGATTCCCTCTTACGTCGCGGGCAATATCGGGGGAAAGAAACAAGGCACCGGCAACATCGCATCAGAGCGCGTTCTAGTTCACAACGTGGTCTCGCCTTTCTGGACCGGTCCGCTCCGCTCTCCCGAGCGCCTGCAAAACACTTTCTCGCACGAATCCTTCATGGACGAGATTGCCGCGCACGCCAAAGCAGACCCGGTCGCGTTCCGCCTCAAGCACCTGAGCAATCCGCGCTTGAGCGAAATGGTGACGAACGCCGCAAAAGCCGCGAATTGGGATGCGCGGCCCTCACCGAAACCGGCGAGCCGAAAAAATGGCGTCGCTTCCGGCCGTGGCGTTTCCTGTGTCGCCTACGAAGGCGATAACGGCTACTCGGCCATGGTCGCCGAAGTCGAAGTTGACCAGAACACCGGAAAAGTGACGGTGAAGCGCATGGTTGTCAGCGTCGATTGCGGCCCGATTTCGAATCCGGACGGCCTGCGTCAACAAACCGAAGGTGGCACACTCCAAGGCATGAGCCGCGCGCTCGGCGAGGAAGTCACCTGGGACGATCAGAAAGTCACTTCGGTCGACTGGGCCAGCTACCACAGTCTGCCGCTGGGCTTTGATATTCCCAAGATCGAGGTGGTGCTGAACAACCGTCCCGACGAGGAAGCCACCGGCGCCGGAGAGTTGGCCATCACCATTGTTGCCGCGGCCATCGCGAACGCCATTTTTGACGCGACCGGCGCGCGCATCCGCCAGGTTCCGTTTACTCCCGAGCGCGTCAAAGCCGCCCTAAGGGAAGTAGCCGCGCAGCGCGCTTCGCACCACGCCACCACCGCCTGACGCCCGTTTCGCACCCGAACCGCGCCGCGAGTTGCCTCGCGTTTTTTTTTCGCGGCGCCAGTTCCGCCGGGCCCCGACAGCCATCTATTTTAACGGTGGCGACTTCCTTCGAGTTCCGCTGTTCAGTTCCCACCTGCACCGCTACCAGCGCGGTGCGGTCGCGTAACCAGATAATTCCCCTTACGACTTAGTAGTTTCTCCGATAGACCGCGACTGCGTTTCCGTTCAGCCTCATATCACGAAGGTGGGAGAAAAAATGCGCGGCACACGGGGCCTTCCGTCCCGCGTTTACACCCGAGGCATCGCTTGAGCCAGCATCGTCGTTCCGACCGCATCGACGTTGCCATGCCTATTCAAGTGATCGGCATGGAGCTATCGACCGGACAAACGTTTTGCAAAGAAACCGAAACCCGCGTGATCAGCCGGCACGGAGCGTCCATCGTGCTGAACGCCGCGCTGCCGATTGACGACGAGATCACCATCCGTTGCCTGGCCACAAACGAGGAAGCGAAATGCCGCGTGGTGGGCCTGATCAAAAATCCCGGAGCGGAACTGATTTATGGCATCGCTTTCTTGGAACCGAACGTAAACCCTTGGGGAATCGACTTTCCTGAACTGCGAGGACCAGACAATGGTCTCGCGCGCGTGCTGCTGTCTTGCGCGAGTTGTCAGACCCAGGAAGTGGTGTATTTGAACGAGATCGAGATGCAGATTTTCGAAACGAATCGGGCTCTCGAACGCTTCTGCCGCCGCTGCTCGAGGATCACTTCCTGGAAGTTCGACAGCATGAATCCCTCCGCTACGATTCAACCAGCGGAACAGTCCGCTCCAAAACCTGCGGACCCTCCAGCGCAACAAACCATAAACAGACGCAAGCATGGACGGATCCGCACCAGTACGCTCGGCTGTGTCCGTTCCGGCGTGGAGGAGGAAATGGTCACTTGCGAGGACGTGTCTCGCGGAGGCGTCAGCTTTCGCACCTTGAAGATCTACCAGAAGCATGGGTTGGTGCATATCGCGGTTCCCTGCTCGAAAGGAGCGGGAAACATTTTCGTGCCG
>DASZMG010000088.1:0-51088 GCA_035551975.1 Candidatus Acidiferrales bacterium
GTCTTCAAGTTCACGAGGGAAGAACCGTTGGTGATGTTCACCGCGCCCGACCAACTGGTGCTACTGGCGAGTCCATTCATGAGCGTGCTGGTGATGATTTCCTTGGCCGTGGTCACTTTATTGGGGATGTCGAGCCAATCGCCGCTGCCGGCTGCCAGCCACAAGTTTCCGTTGGTGTGCACGCGCCCGCCGAACGTGAAGTTGTCGCCGGCGTGGAAGCCCAGGTCCACGTTGGAGAAGATGCCGAACTGGAATACGGGAATGTCGGAGGTCTGGACGATGCGCTGCAGTTTCACTTCTCCCGAGGCCCGCGTGGCGGCGGTTACCGTCAGCGTGTAGTTGGTGACCAGCGCCTGCAGGCCGGAATAGGGGCTTGGATCTTGAATGGTGCCGGCAATGGATCCTGGATTCGCTCCCGCGCCCTGGCAGACTTTGTTGTTACTGGCATCCGGATAGCAAATCGAATAGGTGGACTGTCCCTGCGGGTTCAGGTAGGTGATTCCCGGCAGGCTCGGCGCCTCGCCCACAACCGTCTGGATATTGGCTGCGCTCAGGGAGCCGTACTGGTTGAAGAGAGTGCCCAGATCGGCGGTCATCTTCTCCATACCGGCTTCGGCACCGTAGAAGGCGGTTTCGTGGGTGGCGTTGGCACCGCCCAGGCGCTGGTCGGTCATGACCATCCAGCTCATCCCAACGATCAGCGCCGATACCAGGAACAAGACCAGCAAGGCAGTGATCAGTGCAATTCCGCTTTCCCGTTTCGTGCTCACGGCTGATGTCTCCTTTAGGAATTCTCGGGACACTTCTTCGATCCTCAGGGTACCGGCGGCACACCCGCGCTGGTGTTGAACGGCGCCTGGAAGGAAAGAGCGCGCAGGCTGACCTGAGTGGTCAGATTATTTCTAAAAAATGTCGGATTACTTGTGGCTGTGTAAGTGGTTTCCGATCGCGAAGCAAGGAAGATATTTACTGCCCGAATCTGCGAGGCCGTATCCGGCGAAACCGGCGCCGTGGCATCACCCGGGCCGTTCGTGCCGTAGGAAGCGAGAGGGGCCTGGGGATTCGTGATGTCGTAAGTGAAATTCAGGTCCTCGATCACTTCGGCCACGGCCTGCGACGGAGTGGCCGTTGGATAATTGACTTGGCGAATGAGCTGCGGGCGCTGCGGATTCGTATTGGCGTCCACGTAATAGCTGATCATGTAAATCCGCTCGATGGTTGGCGTCGGCAACGTGCCATTCGGATTGCCGGAACCGTCCTGGTTTTGCATGCCAACCACCGTTCCATAATTCAGGCCCGTGCCATTCAAGCCGGCAGGATCGCCCGCAGCGAAACTTAGAGTTTGCGTGCCGCTGTTGACACCGGTGACGTATTGCAGAGCGCTGCCATTGGCGTTGGTGAAGAAAATCAAATCTCCCACCACAAACTGATTAGGCCCGCTGCTTCGAAACGTGAAGCAGTTCGGATCGATGTGTACGGAAGTTCCGCTCGCGGTGAACGTGCCGGTGCAGGCCTGGGCGCCTGTCGCGACCACCGGGAAGCTGTTCAGGTAGTGGCCGTTCGCATCCACTGTCCCGGTATCCGCGTAGAGGATGTTGATGATGTCCATGTTCCCGCTGGTCAGAATGGCTCCGGTAGTGGGATTCACCGTAGCGGCTGGCTGGCCAAGCGTCCAACCGGGAGACACGAGCGGCAGCGTCGTCCAGGTAGTGGGAAAACTGATCATTGTGGCGATGCTGGTTCCGGTGCCGGGCCGCTTCAGGTTAGAGGTCGCCGGGGAAGCGCCATTATTGGGAATCGGAATACCCGCTTGAGGGAGTCCGGCGCCGGCCTGCACCATATCGCGCACCATGAAATTCATGCCCGCGCGAAGATTTTGCTGCGCGTTGGCCAGCAATCCGATGCCTTGGGTCACATGCTGAGCCTGCGACAGCGCTCCGATGGCGACCCCGGCCACGATGGTGATGAGTGCGACCGAAATCATCAACTCAATCAGTGAAAATCCTTTGGCTTGCTTCATGTCGAATCGCCTCATGGCTAGAACGCGGAAATCTCGCTGGTCAGGGAATAGTTGCGAGTGAAGCGCCCGGCTTGATAGTTCACCGTGATGGTGATCATGCGCACCAGCGTTTCGTTGTTAATCGGCGAAATAGTGATGGTGCGCGTGAAATTCGCCAGAGGTAGCTTTATATCGTCGGACGTGCCGAGCTTCATGTCCGGACCGGGCTGCAGGATGTAGTCCGCGGCAGCTCCGGAGTCCGGTGCGGTGCCCACCAGTCCATCGGAGCCGGGCTGCAGAATGGGCTGCGGTCCGTTCAGGAAAATGCCGTTGGGCGCGTTTTGAATCGCGGACCACTGCTGATTGCCCGTGAATTTGGCGGTGAAGATTGCCTCCATCGCTTGCTGTGCTTTCTGCTGAGCGATGAAGTCGTCCTGCGAGCCTTGCATGTAAGTCAGGCTGTCCCCGAGCATCGCGGCCAGTCCCAGAATGCCGAACATCAACACCGCGATGGCCATCATCGTTTCGATCAGTGTGAAGCCCGCTTGTGCTCGCGGCCTTTTTGTCGTCTTCTTCGTGCGCGTCATTGCTGGTTCCATATGCTCCCGTTGTATTTCCACCCTCTGACGCGGCCGGTCGTGCCGAGTATGGTTATCGCGCGGTAGGTCGTAGGCGCGCCGGCGACGCCCAGGAACAGCGAGCCATTCATGGGCACGTAGGTGCCGTCAACGAATGCGCCGTCGCTCTGGAAAAGCATGGTGGTCGGGCCGCCAGAAGTGTTCTCGATGCAGATCGCGGCGCATTTGCCATAGGCGTCCGGTGTATCGGGGGTGGTGCTGACAAGATAGAAACCCGCCGATTTCGGAATGGGCATGGTGAACAGAACCGGATTCGTTGTTCCGAAGCTGCCAATGTCGTTTCTTTGGGTCGCAGTGATTGTGGACGGGCTTGCCGTGCTGAACGTGAGCTGAATGTAGCGGCGGTTCGTAATGGCGTACTGCCGGGCCTGGCGTATCGCCTCCAACGTCTGGCGCATGGCCGCATCATTTTGCGCGTCCTTCAGCGTGGGCAGATATTGAACCAGCGCGATAGCTGAGATCGTCAGCGCCAGAGCCACGACAACCGCCAGTTCGACCATTGAAAAGCCATGCTCCGAATCTCTGCCGTGGCTTCTTGGGTTTACCTGTGACTTCGTCACCTTTGCGTCCTCGAATAGTTCGTGAATGCACAGATAGGAGCATGCCGCTCATCATTTGCAAGATGGAGAAGTCTCCTTTTTTCAATTAGTTGGGGACGATCAGGTGACTCGCTCCGCAGTTGCGAAAAACGGAGGGGTGGAAACGTTACCAAAATAGCAGTACAGGTAATGACTTGAGAGGGCACGAGAACACGGAAGAAGTCCGGCTAGCTCAGTGCTACGGTTGGCTCGCAGTGCGACGGTGGGACTTGGCGGCGCTCGGCGAATGTGGATCAGACATCGCGATGAACAGTGTTCGGCGAAAAAGCGGGCAGGCAAATGGCGATATATTCCGCGCCATCCGGCGTGGAATATTGCACCCATTCTCCCGCGTGCGCGACCACCGCTTGGCCCGCAGCGACTTCGATCGTGCCGCTCTTATGTGTAACGCGGAGCATCCCCTTCAGCACCACGGTATACTCCTCGAACTCCGGCGTTTGGCCCGGCTCGACCCATCCCGCAGGACTTTGCATGCGCGCCACGCTGAGAGCGGTGGCTTGAGAATTCACGCGTCCGACAAATTCCTGGATGATTTTCGGTTTGTTTCCCGCGGCTTCAATGCGCGTAGGCTTTGAGATCAGAGTGGGCACGAATGGCTCCCGGATTCAACTTGATTAAAAACGCTGAAAGGGGTGACGCGGCCGGGTGAATTAGGCGAGCTCCATACCCGCGAAAAAGTAGCCGATTTCAAACGCCGCGGTGTCCGGCGCATCCGAACCGTGCGTGCAGTTGTACTGAATGCTGGTGCCGAGTTCCTTGCGAATGCTGCCGGGAGCGGCCTTTGCCGGATCGGTGGCGCCCATGGTCTCGCGCCATTTCGCGATGGCGCCTTCCGCTTCGAGCACCATCACCACCACCTTGCCGGAGCTCATGAATTCGGTGAGGTCCTTGAAGAAAGGACGCTCGTGATGCACGGCGTAAAAACCTTCGGCTTCGGTTTTGGTGAGGCGCAGCGATTTCACGGCGACAATCTTGAATTTCGCGGCGTGAATGCGGCTGATGATGTCCGCCGCGAGTCCGCGGCCGAATGCGTCGGGCTTTACGATTGCTAAGGTGCGTTCCGTTGCCAAATTCATTTCTCCTGTAGGTGTGCGGTGAGCGCCTCGGGCGTCCCGCCGAAGTTAGTTGATGCGTTTCAAAGATTTCGACTAGCGCTTCTTGCTCTTGGCTTTTTGCTTAGGCTGCGGCTTGGCTTTGGATCTTGCTGCCGCGGATTTCTTCGGCTTCGGCATAACCATCACTTTGCCTTTTGGCTTCGATTTGCCGATCAAGCCCGCGAGCGTTTGTCCAATGTCCGCCGGGCTTTGCACGGTGTGAATCCCAGCGGCGTGCATGGCTTTGTATTTGTCGGCTGCGGTGCCTTGTCCGCCGCTAATGATCGCTCCCGCATGGCCCATGCGGCGTCCCGGCGGCGCGGTTTGTCCGGCGATGAATCCGACCACCGGCTTCTTTACATTTTTCTTGATATATTCGGCGGCGATTTCTTCGGCGTTGCCTCCGATTTCACCGATCATGGCAATTGCGTGCGTGTCGGGATCGGCATTGAATAGCTGAATCGCGTCGAGGAACGTGGTGCCGATAATCGGATCGCCGCCGATGCCGATGCACGTCGATTGCCCGATGCCAAGGCGCGTGAGCTGATCGACGGCTTCGTAGGTCAGCGTTCCGCTGCGGCTCACGAGCCCAACATTACCTTGCTTATGAATCGAGCCGGGCATGATGCCGATCTTGCATTTGCCCGGAGAAATGATGCCGGGGCAGTTCGGGCCGATCAGCCGCGTTTTCGTTCCGGCTTCTTTCATCACGGCGGCCACTCGGACCATGTCCAGAGTTGGAATGCCTTCGGTGATGCAGATGACCAGCGGTAGCGCGGCATCGAAGGCCTCGAGAATGGCATCCGCTGCATATGGCGGGGGTACGAAGATCACCGATGCGTTCGCGCCGGTTTCTTTCACGGCTTGGGCGACAGTATCGAACACCGGCTGGTCGAGATGTTTCGTTCCGCCTTTACCCGGGGTTACCCCGCCAACCACCTTCGTGCCGTACTGCAGCATTTGCTGCGCGTGGAATGTGCCTTCGCGTCCAGTGAAGCCTTGCACGATCACCCGCGTCGATTTATCTACGAGAACGCTCACTGTGCACCCCCGGCGAGCGCGACAATCCTTTGCGCTCCATCTTTCATTCCTTTCGCAACGGTGAAGTTCAAGCCGGAGTTGCGCAGAATTTCTTGGCCTTGCTGCACGTTAGTGCCCTCCATGCGAACCACAACTGGAACCGTGAACTTCAGTTCCTTCGCTGCGTTCACTACGCCGCTGGCCAGCACGTCGCAGCGCAGGATGCCTCCGAAGATGTTCACGAAAACTCCTTTCACGTTCGGATCGCTCAGCAGAATGCGAAACGCGTTCTTCACTTGCTCTTCCGATGCGCCGCCTCCAACATCGAGGAAGTTCGCCGGGCTGCCACCGCTCAGCTTGATAATGTCCATCGTCGCCATGGCGAGGCCCGCGCCGTTGACCATGCAGCCGATGGTGCCGTCGAGCTTGATGTAGTTGAGCTTGAATTTCGACGCTTCCACTTCGAGCGGCGATTCTTCATCCAGATCGCGCAGTTCCTTGAATTCCGGATGCCGGTACAGAGCGTTGTCGTCGAAATTCACCTTGGCGTCGAGCGCCATCAACCGGCCATCTCCCGTTACTACGCATGGATTGATTTCCAGTAGCGACGCGTCGGTTTCAAGAAACGCGCGGTAGAGCGACTGAAAAAACGGCACAGCCACGCCAACGAGTTCGGGCGAAAGCCCCAGGCCGAAAGCCAGCTTGCGCGCATGAAACGGCTGCAGTCCCGTAGCGGCGTCGATCGCCTGGCGCAGAATCGCTTCCGGATTCTCCTTGGCCACTTCCTCGATTTCCATTCCGCCCACGGTGCTGGCCATGAACACCGGCTTGCCCGTGGCACGGTCCACCAGAATGCTGACGTAAAGCTCGCGCTTGATGTCCAGGCCTTCTTCAATCAGCAGCCTCTTTACGATGCGGCCCTCCTCGCCGGTCTGCGGAGTGACCAGCTTCATTCCCAGGATTTCACCCGCGAGCGATTCGGCTTGATCGAGCGAACGCGCCAGTTTTACTCCGCCCCCCTTGCCTCGGCCGCCAGCATGGATTTGCGCCTTCACTACCACCACCGGCGTGCCAAGGCGCTCGGCGACGCCTCGCGCATCTTCCGTCTTGAAAACAACTTCGCCTCGCGGCACAGGCACTCCGAATTTGGCCAAAATCTCTTTGGCCTGATGCTCGTGGATCTTCATGCTTTCTCCGTCGGCTTGCTCGAGTTCACCGTTTCAATGAGTATTCGGTGGTAAAATTTGCGGACAGCAAAGCGCACTAGTTTACTTGGAACGCGCGCGTCAGGGCAAGGCGTCAACGCCTCATTCATCGTGAAAACTTGCGCAGCGAAAATATGATTCACGAAGCGCTGGAAAAAATAGTCAGCGAGAAAGACCTGTCGCGCGTCGAGGCAGAAGCGGCTATGGAGGAAATCCTCTCGGGCCGCGCCACGAACGCGCAAATCGCCGCGTTGCTTACGGCTTTGCGCATGAAAGGCGAAACGGTGGACGAGTTGGTCGGATTCGCCACCGCGATGCGCCGCCACGCCACGCCCATTTTTGCGGAAGCTCCGCCTGTAGCCATCGAAGCTCTCGTCGACACCTGTGGCACCGGCGGTGATGGTCTGGGCACCTTCAACGTTTCCACGGTGGCCGCGTTTGTCATCGCCGGCGCCGGCGTGCATGTTGCCAAACATGGCAACCGGTCGATCAGTTCGCGTTGCGGCTCAGCGGACGTCCTCGAACATTTGGGTGTTCGCATCGATCTGCCGCCCGAACGCGTGGCGCAGGCCATTCAGGAAGTGGGAATCGGCTTCCTTTTCGCGCCTGCGGTGCATGCCGCCACGCGTCACGCCATGTCCGCCCGGCGTGAACTGCGCATGCGCACGGTGTTCAATTTGCTCGGCCCGCTGACGAATCCGGCAGGCGCTTCGGCCCAGGTGGTGGGCGTATTTGATGCGAACTTCACCGAGTTAATGGCTCGCGCGCTGGGCGAACTGGGCGTGAAGCGCGCGTTTGTGGTCCACGGCGCGGATGGGTTGGACGAAATTTCCATCAGTGGCGTGACCTACGTCGCCGAGTTGCGCGATGGATCCGTGCAGACTTACACGGTTGCGCCCGAAGATTTCGGCTTGCGGCGCGCGGCGCTTGAATCTATTCGCGGAGGCGACGCAGCGCAGAACGCCAAGATCGTCCACAAAGTTCTGGGCCGCTCGCTGGTTTACCGCGAACATGGACCGCACCGCGAAATCGTTTTGGCAAATGCCGCCGCGGCGCTAGTGGCCGCAGGCCGCGCCGCCGATTTCCCTGAGGGTGTACGCCTGGCGACGAAATCAATCGATTCGGGAGCCGCCCGCGAAAAGCTCGAAGCGCTCATCGCTTTCTCGCAATCCCAGCAGGAGAAGGATCTCGCAGCAAATTGAATTCCGGGAAGGCCGCCGCAAAACTGTTTCAGCGCCCGGTTAAACGCTCAGAAAATTTTCGAGGAGTTTGAAACCGGCCCCCGTCAACACTGACTCGGGGTGGAATTGCACGCCTTCCACGCGCAGCTTCTTGTGGCGCAACCCCATGATGGTTCCGTCCGCCGTCTCGGCCGATATTTCCAGCGTGGAAGGCAGGGATTTGCGTTCGACGATGAGGGAGTGGTAGCGCGTCGCGGGAAAATCCTGCGGCAAATCGCGGAAAATAGTCTTTGAGTCGTGATGAATCTCGCTGGTCTTGCCGTGCATGATCTGCGGGGCGCGAATTACGCGGCCCCCAAAAGCCGCGCCAATCGCCTGATGGCCCAGGCACACGCCAAGGATTGGAATTTCTCCCGCAAATCGCTGAATGAGCGCGACGCTGATGCCCGCTTCGGTCGGTGTGCACGGCCCAGGCGAAATTACGATGCGTTCCGGGCGGCGTTGCTCGATCTCTTCGAGCGTGATTTGGTCGTTCCGCCGTACTTCGAGTTCCTGCCCCATCTGGCCGAGATACTGCGCCAGGTTGTAGGTGAATGAATCGTAGTTATCAAGTAGCAGGATCATCGCCGGATATTCACAGAATAGCTCAGAAGATTATTTGCCGCGAGTTTTCACTCGTCCGCGATGCGCGATTTCGAGCGCGTTAATCACAGCTCGCGCCTTGTTCACGCATTCCTGATACTCGCGGTCGGGAACAGAATCCGCAACAATCCCCGCGCCCGCTTGTACGTAGGCGCGGCCACTTTTTGCCACCAGCGTGCGCAGGCCGATGCACGAGTCGAGATTGCCGGAGAAATCGAGATAGAGAATCGCCCCGCCGTAAAGCCCTCGGCGCGTAGGCTCGAGCTCGTCGATGACTTCCATCGCGCGCACCTTCGGCGCGCCCGAAAGCGTGCCTGCAGGGAAGCAGGCCATGAGCGCGTCGAAGCAATCGGTTTCGGCACGCAGCTTGCCGCTGAGCGCCGAGGCGAGGTGCATCACGTGCGAATACCGCTCGACGAACATCAGCCGGTCGACTTTGACGGAGCCGTACTCGCACACGCGGCCGAGATCGTTGCGCCCCAGGTCCACCAGCATCACGTGCTCGGCGCGTTCCTTGGGATCGGCCAGCAACTCGGTTTCAAGTTCGTGATCTTCTTTCTCCGTGCGGCCACGTGGACGCGTTCCGGCCAGCGGGCGATACGATGCGTTCCGGCCCTGGACTTTCACCAGCATTTCGGGCGAGCTGCCCACTACGGAAACGTCATCGAGATGAAGAAAATACAAATAGGGCGACGGATTCACCACACGCAGCGCTCGATAAATCTCAAAGGGATCGGCGGAAGTCTTCGCCGAAAAGCGCTGGCTGGCCACCACCTGAAAAACGTCGCCCGCGCGGATGTAGTTCTTCGCTTTGCGCACGCCCCCCACGAATTGCGCTTTGGTCATGTTGGATTCCACGCGCAGCGGGCCACCGGCGCGCGGGCGCCGCGGGCGTGGCAATGGCTGGTCTAGCGTCTTTCGCGTGCGCCGGATTTCGCGCACGGCGGCGTCATACTTTTGGCGCAGGCTGCCTTTGCCCTCGGTGAACACGTTGCGGATGATCCACACGCGATGGCGTACGTGATCGAAGACCACCAGGCCGAGGTAAAACATCATCACGCAGTCATCCAGGCCCACATCGTCGCGACCCGCGGCGGGAATCTTTTCGATCAGCCGCACCATGTCGTAGGCGAAATATCCGATGGCCCCGCCGGTCAGCGGAGGAAGCCCCGGGACACGTACCGGGTGATACCGTTTCACCAGCCGCCGCAGTTTCTCGACCGGGTCATCCTCAAACTGTACGTGTCTCTCACCCGATTCAAGCGAGCAGTTGCGTCCCCTGGCGCGAAATACTTCGTTCGGATTTGCGCCGGTAAAGGTGTATCGCGCGATATTCTCTCCGCCTTCGACGCTCTCGAGCAGGAACGAATATTTTGCTTTATGCGCAAGACGGAGATGCGCACCTACCGGCGTGAGCAGGTCAGCGGTGTAAGTTTCATGGACCGGGACGAGATTGCCTTGCTTCGCCAGGCGGCTGAATTCCTTGAAATCGGGTCGGATCATCGCTTGCTTTTGCTCTTTTTGCCGATCGGCTTCCGGCGGTTTGCTTTTTCTTCCTGCGCCAGCGCATGCACAACCGCGCGCCGCATCACTTCTTCGGGCGCGCGCCGGCCGGTCCAGATCTCCCATTGCGCCGAGCCCTGGGCCACGAACATGTCCACTCCGGAAACCGTTTGGATGCCACGGCTGGCCGCAAGTTGCAGGAGTTTTGTCTGCCGCGGACGATAGATAGTATCGAATACGAGCTGGCAATTTAGTTCGTTCGCGTCGAGCGGCGAATCGGCAACGTGCGGATGCATTCCCACGGGCGTCGCGTTCACGATCGCGTCGAAAAATTCGCCGCGCAATTGCCGTCGCTCCAGCACCTGACCGCTGGCCGCACGCGCGAGCGACTTCGCTTGCTCCATTCGCCGCGCCCACACACAAACAGAAGCGCCCGCCTGCGCCAGCGCAAACGCCACGGCTCGCGCTGCGCCTCCCGCACCCAGAATCAGCACGCGGATGTTTTCCAGCGCGATGCGGCTTTGCAGCGTTTGCAACACTCCCACGTAATCCGTATTGTAGCCGTAAAGCTTCCCGTTGCCGCGTACCAGCACAGTGTTCACGGCTCCAATTTTCGCGGCAAGCCCATCGCACTCGTCGAGGAATCGCAGAATTCTTTCCTTGTGCGGAATGGTGACGCTGAAGCCGCGAATGCCGATGTCTCGCACCGCCCGCACAAAATCCTTGAGATCGCGAACAAGAAAAGGAAAGTACGCTGCGTTTACGCGGCGCGCTTGAAACGCAGCGTTTTGCATCACCGGCGAAAGCGAATGGCCGATCGGATCGCCGATCACGCCATAAAGACGCGTCTTCCGGCGAATTTTATCCGCGCGATACACGTCCAACGCTTCGTCGAGCGAAATCTGGCCCGGCGCCGTCGAGTGTTCCACCGCCGCGTAGGTCAGCGCGCTGCCTTCACGGGGAGAAAGAATCCGCAGCGGCATGGCCACTTCGCCCATCGGGATAGCCACCATGGTGCGTTGGGTGCGCGCGAATCGCAGCAGCTTCAGCCCTTCAGCGAGCGAATCGCAATGCGCGGCAATCTTGATCCCTGCGGGATGGGTGCGCTTGAGTTCGGCCGCCACGCGGGGCAAATTCCTCGGCATCGATTTGAAAAAGTGCGCGGAGGCCAATTGCTTTCCGTCCCCGAGCATCACATCCACCAGTTCCGGTGGACACTGGCGAACCGTTTCCACCTCGAGGTCATACCATTGGCAGCCGGCTCGGATTGCGTTAGCCAGATGAAGCAGTTGCCTGGCAATCGTTCCCTTGTAGCGGCCACCACCTTCTACACGCCGGCACGTAGCAATGTACGTAGCGGTTGCGAGAGATTTCGAGCGCACTGAAAACCACTTCAAAAAACGGTCAATTTCCGCATCGTCAGAGAGCCAATCGAGGCGAATTTCGACAGTTTTGGTTCGCGCCAGGGCGGCCTCAAGCTGCGTTCGCAACTCCCGCGCTCGCGGCGGGGCTACTACTGCGCAAATAGTGCTATTGCCAAGCATCGTTTTCGCTTGCAGTGATTCAACTCGCTGGCTGGAAAGCCCCGAAGCTATTGGAAATAAAGGTTCTACCATGCGTTACCCATTGTGTAAAGCCCCGCAGCGCTGTGTCTTGACGCTTCCTGGTAGGCCCGCTACAGTCAAGTGGATAGGGTAAGTACTAGTCCTAGTCCGAATTTGAAGGAGTGCGATTTATGCGTGGGAAAATTGCCTTCGCGGGTTTCATCCTAGGCTTGGCTGGAATAGCCTCTTCGGCGCAGAGCGCCAACCCGCCGTTCCCCAACAATGTCTATTGCTCGGGGATTGTTACCTCTGAAGCCGTCCCGCGAGACACTTACGTCGTTTCGGGTGAACAGGCCGATACTCAGGTCGTATTCAATCAGAATCAGTACATTTTCATTAGCAGGGGAACCTCGAAAGGCGTGAAGGTGGGCGACGAGTTTTCCGTGATCCGGCCGGTGGAAGATGCGGCTAAGGTTGAGTGGACCAAGTGGCAGGATGCCATCCTTCACAAGATGGGCACGGTATGGGAAGACGAGGGCCGCGTGAAAGTGGTCGATGCGCGCCCAGACGTTTCCGTGGCGCAGATCGAGCATGTTTGCGGGTACGTGCAGCGCGCCGATGTGTTGCTGCCTTTCGTGGCGCGTCCGGAACCGCCTCTGAAAGACACCACGAAAGTGGACCGCTTCGCTCCGCTCACGGGGAAGAGCCTGGCCATGATCATCTCCAGCCCGAAATTCGTTGCGCAAGTGGGCAAAAACGATTTCATCTATGTGAACCTCGGCAATTCGCAAGGCGTGAAAGTCGGCGATTATTTCCGCATCTTCCGCTACACCGGAGCGCAGCACGAGACTGCTTATCAGACACGCCGCTTTGCATTCGATGTGGACGGGGATCTCGGTCCGACCTACGGCTATGGCGCCGCGGGCAAGAAGTGGGATTGGAACAATACACCCCGCGAAGTTCTGGGTGAAGGCGTGGTGACCAGGATCGGCCCGAACTCTTCAACCGTTCTGATTACTTTCAGCACTCGCGAAATCTATGCGGGAGACTACGTCGAACTCGAGTAGCTCGATCCACGAGGCGAAGCCGCAGCTTCTTCGGTTTCTCGCCGGACGCTGGATTCACTGAAAACCTCCGCGTTGAACGCCTGAATCCGCGTGGATTCATGTCTCCACGCGTTCGGTTCCAGTCCGCCTTTCGCGCAGGTCTCTTCCAAAAAACGCTGCCCCGACCAACCATGTTCGCTGGCTACCTGCGGAAGCAAAAGCCCTCGTTGCGCTCCGCGGCTTACGATCAGACCGTGCTTTCCAGGCTCGATTTCATCAGGAGCTACATCGTGAGGGGACGACAAGACGGAGAGTTCAATTTCGATCTCGCTGACTTCGTGCCGGGCGACGGGAGCAAACCTGGGATCATTGAGAGCCGCCGCTTTGGCGCAATAAGCCACGACCTCCACCAGGGGAACATCGGAGACCAGTTGCCCGATGCAACCTCTGAGCCGCTTGCCACGGCGCAGTGTGACGAAAGCTCCGCCGGTGCTTGCGGGAGATGCGGCTAGCTCATCCGGACTGAATTCAAGGAAGGATTCGGCGTTTTCGGCAGTGAGATTTAGCGAGCGCCTGGCAATCTGCAGAAGGAATTGTTTCTCGCCGCTAGCGAGTAAGGACATCTTGTGCTTTTTCTTTCGGTTTCCCGATCAAGACCCGGCGATGGCGCTCCTGCACCCGGAAATTGATCTGTCCCCAGAACATCTGAAAGTAGTGAACCGCGGACGCCACCGCGCTGAGCACGACCAGCCACATCAAAGTTGTGCCAAGGGATTTCAGCACCGGATATTTCGCGGTCAGGATCACCGCGCAACCCGCAATCACCTGTAAAATCATTTTCGTTTTGCCCAAAGCCGAGGCCGGAATTACCAGACCTTCCACTGATGCGATTTCCCGCAGGCCGACCACGATAAATTCACGTCCGATGATGATCACCACCATCCACGCGGGCACCAGCCCCATCTGCACCAGGGAAATAAAAGCGGCGGAGATAAGCAGTTTGTCCGCGATCGGATCCAGAAGAATTCCCAGCGTGGTGATTTCGCGGCGTTTCCGCGCTATATAGCCGTCCATTACATCGGTAGCTGCGGCCATTAAAAGAATCAGCACGCCCCAAATCTCAAAATGAATGGGCAGACCCCAGAAATCCCAATTTGGTTGGCGGGTAAGTAAAACAACCACAAGGAGTGGAACGAAAAAAATCCGCAGGGTCGTCAGGCTGTTCGGCAGATTCATTTCGTTCGGAGCGCGTCTGAGTGGGATTGTTACGTTCAAACGGCTCGCCCAACTATAGACTCCCGCACAGAGCGAGTCAACCAACGGAACGGCTGGCGATGGGGGCTCGACGAGCCCGCAATCAAGGACGAACTCCTCCGCCAAATGATTGTGTCTGTACTATTTAGCTACAGGAAATGCTGCATACCTGTGCAAATCTTCGGTGGGCTGATTCCTGGCCCCCGGATGCAAAAAGCCAGGAGGGATCACATCAGGCTACGCGTAAGTCTTTTTAATCAAGCAACTTGAAAGGCGCAAATTACTGTTTGATTTATCGCTTTGGGCGTAGCCCTCCTATTCAGGTTGCGTAATCGCCGAGCCTTTTCCACAACGATTTCCACAGTCAGGACGCCGCAACGCCGGGCAGGGATGTTGACAAGCGAAGATTTTAGGGAGAATACAGCAGAAATTTACATCTCGACGTCGGCCGGCTCGACTCCTGGCTTCTCAGCAGGGGCGAGCGCGAATTTGTCCAACTTCCGCGCCAATGACTGAGGAAGTTCCGCCTCAAGCAGCAAATGTCCATTGTCGAGTTCCGAGTGCAACACTCGCCCGCCTGCCTGAATGAGCGAAAGACTCCGGCCATCCGACACAGGCATGCGCAGCGTGAGGCGCAGAAGCGGATCAACCGGCATGGCCGCATCGATTCGCTGCAGCAAATTGTCCAAGCCTTGACCGGTAATCGCCGAGGTAAACACGGCTTGATTCCCGCTGCGGTTGGAATGTTGCAGTGCTTCCAATTCCATAGGGGTAAGGCGATCGGTCTTATTCAGCACATGCAGGCGCGGGCGCTGGTCCACTCCCAATTCCTTTAAAACTTTCAATACCTCCGCATCCTGTTCCGCATGGGACGGACTCGAAATATCGGATACCTGCAGAACCAGCGCAGCTTCCTGTACTTCCTCTAACGTGGCGCGAAACGCGGCGATCAAATCCGATGGAAGGTCCCGCAGGAAACCCACCGTGTCGGAAAGCAACACGCGCCGTCGGGAGGGTAGGCGAATGCCTCGAATCGTCGGATCGAGTGTCGCGAACATCTTCGAAGACGTGAGCACCGCGGAGTGAGTGAGCGCGTTGAACAGCGTCGACTTTCCTGCGTTTGTATAGCCCACCAGCGCCACCATCCCGAGCGGCACCGCTTGCCGCGCGCGGCGCCGCGTGGTGCGTTGCTTACGTACGGTTTCAATGGCGTCCTGAATTTTGCGGACGCGGTCGCGAATCCGACGCCGGTCGGTTTCAAGTTTCTGCTCACCGGGTCCTCGCGTGCCAATGCCGCCTCCGAGGCGGGAAAGTTCTTCGCCGCGTCCGGTAAGGCGGGGCAGCAGGTAATTGAGCTGCGCGAGTTCCACCTGGAGCTGACCTTCACGTGAGCGCGCGTGCGTAGCAAAAATATCCAGAATCAGTTGAGTGCGATCGATAACCCGGCACCCGGTGCCTTTCTCCATGTTCCGCAGTTGCACTGGAGTCAGGTCGTGGTCGACGATCACAAGCGGCACATGTCTGGAATTAGCTTCTGCGCGAATCTCATCGAGCTTGCCGCGCCCCACGAGCGTTGCTGGATCGAGCGCGTCGCGCACCTGTAGCAACGATCCTTCGATCTGCGCGCCGGCGCTATGCGCCAGCTCTTCTAATTCCGCCAACGACTCACGCGCGGCCACGAAGGTCTCTGGAGTTCGCAGGCGCTTCGATTTTTTCAGGCTTACGCCAACCAGCAGGACTCGCTCCCGCCGTTCCAATGACTGCGCCGTTTTCATTCGAGGGAAAACAAGAACCGATGTGGAGATTTTCGAGGAGTCATTAAAGCCAAGAGCTGATTATACGCCTATTTGTGAGAAGTCGCATCTCGCCCGATGCTCCCGCTTCCTCAAGCAACAGCCCTAGGGCCATCCCTGCAATCCTCTGTTTGCTGGTTGTGATAGCTTGGTATCGTAGGCCTCGGCGCGCGCCGAAACAATGATATCTTTCCGGTTATGATTTCTGCCCGGTGCGGGTCTCTAGGGGAACCTGATTCGGTAGAGATTGCCCGCAAGTATCCAAAACAAACCGGCAAAAGACGGCGACACAGATAGAATCTTGAGTACGCTTTTCCAATACGCGAATCCCCCACGATCACGGATACCCCGATTCCTCGGCTATGCACTGGCCTTGCTGTGTCTGGTGTGGGTATTGCACGACTTTCACATTGTGCAGGCCATGCACGAGATCGCGAACGTAAATTGGAAATGGGTGCTGCTGGGAATGGCATTCGATGTATTGAGTTATGCAGTGCAGGCCCTCAGATGGAAGATGCTGCTAAAGCCGTTTGGCACAGTAAGACTCACGCGCTCGATCCGCGCTGTTTATACCGGGCTTTTCGCCAATCTCGTTTTCCCGCTCCGCCCGGGAGAATTTCTGCGGAGTTACCTGCTCTCCACATCGGAAAACATCAAGTTGGGCCGAGTGCTTGGATCTTTGGGTGTCGAACGGCTGATCGATTTGGTGATCGCTACTGCTTCTCTCGCGGTGGCTTCGCTCTTTGTGGAGTTACCCCGGGGCTTCAATCGCGTGGCGTCCATCCTGGGCGTGATTACCCTGGTGGTTCTGGCAATAATCGTTGCCCTGATCTTCTATCTCGAAATGAAACTGGGGAGTGCCAGCCCACTCGATATCGAAGGACGTGGGTTCCGCGCCAAAGCATTGGGAGCACTCTCGGTTCTTCACGCTATCGGCACCGCGCCGAGTTTTTATCCAGCGCTGCTCTTTTCCTTGCTGATGCCGTTTTGTCAGGTTCTGGGCTTGTGGGCCATGGTCAAGTCTTACGGCCTTCACTTACCTTTCCTGGCCTCGCTGGTGGTTCTGCTTGTGATCAATCTAGGTGTTTCACTTCCAAACGCGCCCGCGAACGTCGGCGCCTATCAATTCTTCTGTGTGTTAGGCCTGAGCGTTTTCCAGGTGGAGAAGACCACGGCCACCGGCTTTTCGATCTTCGCTTTCCTGGCACTCACTTTTCCCTTTGTGTTCCTGGGATTTGCTGCGTTGATGAGAAGCGGGTTATCGATGCGTTCCATGCGCGAGCAAGTCGTCGGCATACCCAGTGGTATTCGGAAATCTGTGCCGCAGACCTAGCCTCAGGGTACATGTTTCGCTCCAATTGGGCACCAAGCTGCCATTTCATTTTGAGACGCCTGCGGGGTCCGTTATATAGTGTTTGTTTCGAGGTCTTTGCGCGCAATCTTCGCCGGTCAGGCCCGTATATGGGCAGCGCCACACGGGAACGAACCTAGAGGGGCGGCCGCGGTTCGCGCAGTACACACGAATATCCATGTCGCAAGATGTAAACAAGCATCTGGATCGGGCTCGACGCAGCCTTGAGAAGAATAAGTTGCGCGAAGCCGTGGCTGAATATCAGGCGGTGCTGGAAGAATCTCCGGCACATCCTGAAGCGCTCCAGGCGCTCGCTGACATTTATACTCGGCTGAACGAACCGGCAATGGCTGCGCAGTATTACGGCGCGCAATTCGATCGCCTTATCGATGCGGGCGATGCTACCAAAGCTGGCGCCATATTCGGCCGTTTCTTGCGCCCGTTCCCGCAGCCTCCTGACCGGCTGATGCGCTATGCCGCGCTTTTGCAGAAGCAAAACAAGAATTTCGAGGCCATCGAGCAGTTCAGCTCCGCGGCGGAGATTTTCCATCAGCATCACCGCGACATTGAGGCCTTGGCCTGCTGCGAGAGCATCGCGCTGCTCGATCCTGAAAACCCGGTGCGCCACGCCGAGCTCGGAAGTTTGGCGGAAGAGCTGCGCCACGCAGACTTGGCCGCGCGCAGCTTCCTTCGCGCGGGCCAGCTGACTTTGGCGTCAGGCGGTCTCGATTTAGCTCTTGAATACTTTGCCCGGGCGCATCAACTCATCCCTGAAGACCGGACCTGCGCTCTGCTATTTGCCGAAGCGAAGCTGCGCAAGGGGGACCCCGAAGGCGCGGTGATTTTACTGGAGCCTTTTTCTCCCAATGACAAAGACACTGCCTTTCTGGCCCTATTCGGCGAAGGTTTGCTGCGCACCGGCCGGTTGGACCGCGCCCGCGAAGTTTTCGAAGCCTACTATCGCCAGAGGCCAGACGGTTTCGGCAAGCTGTTCGACGTTGCTGGAGCGTATGTCCGCGTCGGCGAAGACGAAAAAGCTTCCGCTCTGCTTGACCAGATCAAGGAGATCATGCGCAAAGCGCGCAAAGATGGCGATCTGTCCATTCAGATCGACCGGCTGGTCGGCGCTTATCCGGCGTCCTTGCCCCTGGCCCAATCCGTTGCGCGCATCTACGAGGATCTAAACCGCGAGGCGAAATATTTCGAAGCGCTCATGCGGCTATTCGATCTGCTTTTTACCGCGGAGCGCTTCAAGGAAGCCTGCGATGTTCTCGATAAGCTGGTGGACATCGATCCCTACGATTACCGCAACCAGGAGCGCATCTCGAAGCTTGAAGGAAAAGTCGATCCGGCATTCGTCCAGAATATTCTGGCTCGGGCGGCCAAGGCTGCAACGGTCTCCACACGCACGGACGGTTTTTCCGGAGCCGGCGCGGGCGCCGCTGCGCCGCCTGCTGTGGAAGGAACGCGGGCGCAGCAGGCACTGGAAGATTTGATCGTGCAGGTCGAGATTTTTCTGCAGTACTCGCTGCAGGCCAAGGCTATTGAACGTCTCGAGCGCTTGGCCCAGGCTTATCCGGGCGAAGAAGATCGTAACGATCGGTTGCGCGCGCTCTATGAACGCGCCAACTGGTGGCCCAAGGGCGGGGCCGCGAAGCCCGCACCGGTTGCTACGGCTGAGGACCCTTCCTCATCTGTTCAGCCGCCTGCTCCAGCAGCCACGGTACCTGCGCCACCCGCTGCTTCCTTCGAGGAAATGCACCGTGACCTTGCGGCCGTGGCGGAAATCAACCGCTTGATGCATCGCCAGGCTACCTCTCGCGAAGTGCTTGCGGCCACTGCGGCGCAAGTCGGGAAGCATCTGAATGCGACGCGATGTCTCGTCGCTGTGGGCGGCAACTCCGAGGCCAGCCATTCCATTGCCGAATATTTCGCGCCGGGCGTAACGCCTGCCGGAGCCGCGCGTATCGGCGGAATCTCCGCAGCAGTTTCGCGAAGCTCCCCGGATGCCCTGGGCGCCATCGCCTTGGGGCCTTCCGCGCTACCTGATTTGACCGAGCTCGGTCTCGAGTCCGCTCTCGCTGTGATCCTCACCGACAAGGAGACGCAAGCGCCCGCCGGTGTGCTGCTTGTCGGCGACGCTGGTCCCCGCAAATGGAAGCCGAACGAATATTTCTTCCTGCAGGCCGTGGGAGATCAGTTAGTTCTCGCCGTGAGTCACACGCGTTTGCGCTCGCTCGTCCGCACGCTGGCGGTGGCTGACGAACGCACCGGCTTGCTCAGCCGTGGTGCTTACATCGACTGTCTGCTTTCCGAATCAAACCGGGCGCGTTCGCAAAGCACGCCGCTTTCGCTGGTCATCATTCAGATTGACCGCGGAAACGAACTTTTGCGCCAGCATGGTGACGCGGTGGTTCAGCCCTACATCGATCAGGTTTGGCAGGCTCTTGCCGCTGCCGTGAGGCAAACCGATGCGGTCGTGAAATACACTGCGTGGTCGCTGGTTTTCATCCTGCCGGATACCTCGTATGACAACGCCAAGACTCTTGCCGAAAAGCTTCGGCAGATCGCTTCCACGATCCGGCCTCCGTGGGGCGATGACTTGACGATCAGTGCCGTGGTAGCGGAAGCTACCGCGCGCCCCGGCGACGACAGTGAAGATCGCGTCACCGAATGGATCAACCGCGCCGAGGCCGGCCTGGAAAATATTCGCCAGCAGGGCGGCAACATCGTAATGGAAATGGCCGCTCCCTAAGTCCAAAGTGTTGGTTTCAAACTCTTAGCTACAAACTCCCGGAGGAATCTGGAATGCCGATTCAAACAGTTGGCGTGGTCGGATGCGGCTTAATGGGCTCCGGCATCGCCCAAGTGGCCGCGCGGGCCGGGCATAACGTCATCGCGCGCGAAGTGACCCCGCAGCTTCTCGAAAAGGGTCTGCAATCGATTGAGAAAAATCTCGGCCGCATGGTCGCCAAGGGAACCTTGAGCGAAGATGATCGTGACGCCGCACGCACTCGCCTGCGCGGCACTACCAGCCTCGAGGATTTAAAAGCCTGCGACATCGTCATCGAAGCCATCATCGAGCAATTGCCCGCGAAAAAGGAGCTTTACTCCGCGCTCGATAAAATCTGCCCGCCGCACACGATTTTCGCCAGCAACACTTCTTCCATCTCCATCACGGAAATGGCCATGGTCACGCAACGGCCGCAGCGCTTCGTGGGACTGCACTTTTTCAATCCCGTGCCGATCATGAAACTGGTCGAAGTGATTCGCACCATCGCCACCGACGCGAGTGTGTTTGACGAGGTGGTGGCCTTTGCCACGAAGCTCGGCAAAACGCCCGTGCGCACCACCGACAATACCGGCTTCATCGTCAACCGTCTGCTGGTTCCGTACCTGCTTGACGCGGTGCGCGTGCTGGAACAAGGTGTCGCCTCGATCGTGGACATCGACAATTCCATGAAACTTGGCTGCGGCTATCCCATGGGCCCGCTCACATTGCTCGATTTCGTGGGCATCGACACCACCTATTACATTTCGCAAATCATGTTCGATGAGTTCAAAGAGCCGCGTTTTTCCTCGCCGCCACTGATGAAGCGTATGGTCCTCGCCGGCTGGAACGGGCGCAAGGCTGGGCGGGGCTTCTACGATTACGCCGATCCCGCAAATCCCAAGCCCATGTCACTGGGCTGAGCGGCTACAATCAGTCTCGGAGATTATTGAAACCGATGCCCTACGAAAATCTATTGCTCGACGTAAAAGATCAGATCGCCCGCATCACCTTCAATCGGCCCACTGTTCTCAACGCGCTGAATTTCAAAACCGTCGATGAACTGGGCCATTGCCTGGATGCACTAAAGGCGGATGCTTCGGTTCGCGTGCTCATCGTCACCGGCTCGGGAGAAAAGGCCTTCGTGGCTGGCGCCGACATCAACGAGCTGGCGCGGCAAACACCGCTTGATGGCAAGGACACCGCGCTACGCGGCCAGGCTATGTTCCGCAAATTGGAAACCATGGGTAAGCCATCGATTGCCGCGATCAACGGATTTGCTCTGGGCGGCGGCTGCGAGCTGGCCCTTGCTTGCACCATGCGTATCGCCAGCCGCAACGCGCGGATTGGCCAGCCAGAAGTAAAACTCGGTATTCTTCCTGGATATGGCGGTTCGCAGCGGCTCTCTCGCCTGTGCGGGAAGGGCATCGCCCATGAGATGATTCTTACCGGCGAAATGATCGGCGCCGAGGAAGCTTTGCGTATTGGATTGCTCAATCGCGTCACCGAGCCCGGCGACTTGCTGCCGACGGCGGAGTCCATGGCGCGGAAGATCATCGCCAATGCGCCGCTGGCTGTGAAATACTCGATGGAAGCCATCGAAAGCGGCGCGGAAATGCCTCTGCAGGAGGGGTTGTTTTTGGAAGCGACTTTGTTCGGCCTGTGTTGCGCCACGGACGATATGCGGGAAGGCACGCGCGCGTTTCTTGAAAAGCGTCCGGCCAGGTTTCAGGGACGCTGAGCATGCCAGACCAGTCGCGCCCCGCGGTGATGAAAGGAAATGTGATCAAGGGGAATTTGAACGCCAGCGGCCTTCACTTCGGAATCGTCGTAAGCGGATTCAACAGTTTCATTACCGATCGTCTTTTGGATGGCGCGCTTGATGCTTTGTCTCGCGCCGGCGCCACCGAAAAGCAGATTGAAGTTTTGCGCGTCCCGGGCTCGTTCGAGATTCCCATTACCGCAAAGAAACTGGCGACTACCGGCCGTTGCGACGCCATTATTTGCATCGGCTGCGTTATCCGTGGCGAAACCTCGCATTATGATTATGTCGCAGGCGAAACTTCTCGAGGTATCCAGCTCGCCCAGCTCGACACGGGCGTACCCATGATGTTTTGTGTGCTTACGTGCGACACACTCGAACAGGCCATCGACCGCGCAGGGCTCAAGAGCGGCAACAAAGGCTTCGAGGCCGGCCTCGGCGCCGTGGAGATGGCCACTCTTTCGCGGCAACTTTCCCGGAAATCTTCAGGCCCCGCTCGCAAGCGATGACCCTTCGCCGGAAATCCCGCGAGTTTGCTCTGCAGATGCTCTTTGAGTGGGATATGACCCGACAGGATCCCCGGGGCGTCGAGAAAAATTTTTGGAAGTCCGCTCCCGCTGCTCAGCAAACACGCAAATTTGCCGATCAACTGTTTGAAGGCGCAGTGGCCCAGTCCGATTCGAACGACAAGCTTGTTTCGGACCTCTCCGAAAATTGGCGGCTCGATCGCCTGGCGACGGTTGATCGCAATATTCTGCGTCTGGCCATCTACGAATTTCGAGCTGGCACTGCTCCTATTAATGTAGTGATCGATGAGGCTTTGGAACTGGCCAAGAAGTTTTCCTCCGCCGACGCACCGAGCTTTCTCAATGGCGTTCTGGATGCCGCTTCTAAACGTCTCGAATCATCGCCGCAGTAATATCTCTCTACCAAGAACTCATCAAAGACATCCGTAGGGTTGTATCTTCTGTTGCCAGGAAGGGTCGGAGGAGAAAGGATCGGAACCCATTCTCCCCCGGTTTCGAGGAGTTAAACGCAGAGTTTGTAGGTAAGCTGGTTGGCGGGCGTTTGGAGATCGAGAATTTGAACCTTCATGGTTGACGTGGTTGAACCTCAGGCTCGTCGCATCAATCCGCTCAACAATGCTACGAGGAACAGCACTAGAAAGATGAAGAATAGAATCTTGGCGATACCCGCCGCTGCCACTGCGATGCCCCCAAATCCGAATATCGCGGCCACAATCGCGATGATGAAGAAAGCTAGCGCCCATCGAAGCATTTCAGTACCCTCCACTTTGGTGCGCTAAACGTCAGCGCTCTGGAACGGCGTCAGTTTCTTCGCACTCACCGTTTCGAGCAATACATGTTCCTTCGTATTTTCTCGCTCATGGCCTCGTAGAGTGTTTGGTGTGTGGATATCTTTCGGTGAATGAAGAGCTTGCGCTGCCTTGCCATTCATCGTCCATCGTTCTCCCTCCTCCCCGGCAAGCTGTACAGCAAGCGGCTTCCGAACGTACAGAATGCCGTGGATACACTCGGACAGCAGTCCTGATTAAACTTTTTCCCGCAGGTAGCCGCTGCGCAGGACTCATTCCTGTTTTCTTTCATGAGCCGCCCGTCTCGCGTGCTTGTGGGTCTGGGCAAGCTTTTATAAACCGGGGCGGGTGGCATTTAAGTCTCGCAAGTGGCTACGGACTGGCCGGGTGGGCCGGTCGGAAAACGGTCTTAAAAGGGAGGAGTTCTCGTGAAGCGTCTATTCCTAATCTGTGCGGTAGCGATGCTGTTTCTACCGGTGGTGCGTGCTCAGGATTTTTCTGACCATGTCAACGTGGGAGTTTTCGGCAACTACGTCCGCTTGAACGACGGCAACTTGAATCTGGCTGGCGTTGGAGGGCGGCTTTCTTTCAACGTCCTGCCTGTTGTCCAATTTGAAGCCGAATCCTCTTACGAATTCGATCAGGCGTTTTTCTCTGGGTTTACGAATTCACCGAGCGGTTCGGCCTCAATCGGCCGCACCGACGTGCGCATGTTGGATGGCCTGTTCGGCCCCAAGCTCATGACCAATAAAGGTCCGGTTCGCTTGTTCGTCACCGCCAAAGGCGGATTCACCAACTTCAACATCAGCAACTCGCCGGCAACGTTCAACAGTGTGGGCAATGCCTTCTCGAATCTCCGGGGTAGCAATGTCTACGGCGTTTTCTATCCGGGCGGCGGCGCGGAAGCTTTTTGGGGGCCCATCGGCCTACGCGTGGACGTGGGCGACGAGATCTATTTCAACAACGGTGGACATAACAATCTGAGGATCTCTTTTGGACCTACGATTCGCTTCTGATAAGGCAAAATCTAGGGGACGGGCCTCTGTTAGTGGCTCGTCCCCATTTTCGAGTGCGGGGTCGCCCGCCTCTTACCCAGCCAGCCAATCCGCCATCCACGAGAATCGCTCAAGCTCTCTTACATAGCGTATATAATGAATATGCGTGGGTTTCTGTTTTGTGGATTGGTCTGGTCATGACAATCGCCCGGTTTGCGCCCGCTTCGAAACAAAGTACTCGTACTATGCGTCCTAAACACGAGTCACGTGAGGCCTAAATGAGAAACCTACGAATTCTGATTGCCGACGATCACGATCTGATGCGCCGTGGGCTCAAAGCTCTGTTGGAATCGCACCAAGGTTGGGCGGTTTGCGCCGAAGCTCACACCGGGCGCGAAGCCGTATCGAAGGCAGAGGAATTGAAGCCCGATATCGTCATCCTCGACATAACTATGCCGGAATTAAACGGTGTGGAAGCCGCCAGAAGAATCCTGAAAGGTTCGCCGAACACGGAGATTCTGGTGCTTTCGGTTCATTATTCCGATCAGTTGATTCGCGACATCCTCGACGCCGGCGTGCGTGGCTATATCGTGAAGTCCGATTCGGACCGCGATCTTGTCGTCGCTGTCGAAGCGCTTGCCAATCACAAGCCTTTTTTCACGCCCCGCGCCACCGAACTGATTCTCAGCAATTTCAACAGCAAGGGAGGAGCAGTCTCCGAACTTCCCGAGACGATTGGCGACCGCCTCACCTCCCGCGAACGCGAGATTGTTCAATTGCTCTCCGAAGGCAAGAGCAGCAAGGAAGTGGCTTCCGCGCTCAGTATCAGCGTCAAAACTGCCGAAACTCATCGCGCTAACATCATGCGCAAGCTCGAAATTCATTCCGTTAGCGAACTCGTGCGTTACGCCGTTCGCAATCAGATCATCGAACCGTAATCATTATTCTCTGTACAGCAAGCCGAATTGCCTTCTAGGGGTTTACAGGTATTTCTGCCCCACTCCTATCTCGCCATACTTGCCGCGCGGATGCATATCCGCCAAATTAGGGGAAGAAGAGGCGAGTGCGGGTGCCTTGGGAGAAAACAAGGCGCGAGGGCTGGGCCGACTTGCTCTTCTTTCCCTTTTAATTTGCCCGTCCGGTTTCCAAGTCGCTTTTTCCCCTGGTTGGACCAAATTGTTTGATCCAAAAATTCAATCTAAAAGTTCGTTCGATCCTAAAAGCAGAATCCAAAAGATAGACAGTTTTGGGTATTCCGTTTCCATCGCGTGCTATGGCATCAAGATATTGCGGAAGATTATCTTCCGCTGTGGAGGAATGACCATGCCAGAAAAAGAAGTAATTGAGCGGGCCGAGCGAGACAAAGAAAAAGGGAAATCTCCATCCACCCAGGCGGGCGAGTTCGTCCGCGAGGAATTCGAACACGTGCGGGAAGGAAAGCACGGTGCGCGGTCCCCGCAGCAAGCCATTGCCATCGGACTGTCGAAGGCTCGGCGCGCGGGAATAAAGCTTCCGCCGCCGAAAAGAGGCAAAACCTCGGCGCGTTCGCGGAAACAGGCGGAGCGCGACGTGCAGAAGGGCAAGCGGCCGCGTCGCGCTCCATCGCGCCGCCGTTCTCGTGCCGTGGAAAATGCTCTTCGCAAAGAAAGCACTCGCTCAGCTTCGCATGCAGCGATTTCTGCGCAGGCTCGGAGAAGCGCCCGTCGCCGCGGCAGCGCATCGCGGCACGCCGCTGCTCGCCGCGCTGTACATACCAAGGGGAGACAGGGACGCCGCAGCGCGGCCCGCAAGGCCGCCCGTACCCGGCGCCGTCATGCCAATCGCGGCTAAACGATGGCGAGTTTCTAATATGTTGAGGGTCCCATATTGCTGAGGCATTACGCAGCCGGGGCGATTCTTTCGCCCCGGCTCATGCATACTTCTGACTGAGAAAGTTCGCACACGCCCGCGTCAACGACACGGATCGACACGGATCGACGGATCAACTACACAACCTCGGATCTAACTACACAAGTTCGGATCAACTATGCGAATCCCGTCCGCGACCTATCGCCTTCAATTCAATGCCAGGTTCCGCTTTCACGATGCTGAAAAGATCGTGCCGTATCTTCACGATCTCGGTATTTCACATCTGTACGCTTCACCGGTGTTGCAGGCGAAAAGCGGCAGCGAGCACGGCTATGACGTTGCCGATCCCACTCGACTGAACGCCGATCTCGGCACCGATGAGGACTTCGAGCGGCTCACCACTGCACTGAAGCAGCACGGCATGGGTTTGTTTCTCGACATCGTGCCGAACCACATGGCCAGCACCGTAGAGAATCCGTGGTGGGCGGACCTGCTGACCCAAGGCGAAGATTCTCCCTACGCCACTTACTTTGATATCGACTGGCAGTCTTCCGGATCGAAGTTTCCGGTGCTGCAACGCGGCCGCATCGTCTTGCCGGTTCTGTCGGATTTTTACGATCACCTTTTGACCGAACAGCGTTTGGTGCTCCGTTTCGGCGAAAATGGTTTTTTCATCGAGGCGGAAGGCAATCCGTTTCCTTTAAATCCCAGAACGTATTCGCTTGTTCTGGGGCGCTGCATCCAGGCTCTCAAAAGTGCGCCGCAGCCCGAGGAGACTTTAGTTCGAACCTTGGAAGAAATCATTGCGCGACTGCAAAACTATGACGGCATAGCGGAAGCCAATCCGGCGATTCGCGACCTTTGGCGGCTCTTTGATTCATCGCCCTCATTTCATTCCGCTCTCGATGCCACATTAACGGCGTTCAACGGCATCAAGGGCGATCCGGCGTCCTTCGACACGCTCAACGATCTGCTTTCGGCCCAGGTGTATCGTCTAGCCTTCTGGCGGAATGCCTCCGAGGAAGTGAATTACCGCCGGTTCTTTGGATTGAACGAACTCGTTGCCCTCCGCATCGAAAATTGCGACGCCTTTCGCGACGATCACGCGCGCATCTTTCAAATGGTCGCGGCGGGCCAGGTTGACGGCTTGCGCATCGACCACATTGACGGTCTGCGCGACCCCATGGCCTATCTCGAGCGGCTGCAAAAAGTCGATATTCCCGCTGACCCGCAGGATAGCGACGCACTCCGGACTTATACCGTGGTCGAAAAAATCACCTCGGGTCGCGAAACGTTGCCCAAGGAATGGCCCACTGCCGGAACTACTGGCTACGATTATCTCAACGCAGTGAACACTCTTTTCGTTGACGCCGTTGGTTCCAGGCAGCTCGAGGAAATCTATCGCCACTTCACCGGCATTCGTTCCTCCTTCGGCGAGACCTGGAATGTCCGGAAGAAGCAGGTGATGGAAGAAATGTTCGCTTCAGACATCCGCCGGCTGACCTGGCGGCTAGGCCATCTTGCGGCGCTCGACCGTCTGGGGACCGATATTCCCATGCGCGAGCTGGTGCGCGGACTCAAGGAAATTACCGCGGCGCTTCCGATTTACCGCACCTACTTCCGCGATTTGCAATTGCTCGATCGCGACCGCCCGTATCTCACGCGCGCTTTTGAAATCGCCCGTGAGCGGGCTCCGCAGACTGCTGTCTCGGATGCCGGCTTTGATTTTCTGCAAAGCGTGTTTCTGCTGAGACCCTCGCGCGACCTGCACAAGCACAAAGCGGAATGGCTCGATTTCCTCGAGAGCTGGCAGCAGTTTACCGGAGCGGTTATGGGCAAGGGGTTGGAGGACACCGCCTTTTTCGTCCACCACGGATTAATTTCGCTCAATGAAGTGGGCACCAACCCGTTGCGCAAAGAAATCGCCTTCGGAGTTACGGCTTTTCATCGCTACAACCTGCGCACCAAAGCCGAGCGCCCGTTTACCCTGAACACCACTTCGACGCACGACACCAAGTGGAGCGAAGGCGTGCGCGCACGCATCAACGTCCTATCTGAAATGCCCGGCGAATGGAAAACCAGTCTCGAGAGCTGGTCTCAATGGAACCACCCAAAAAAATCGATGGTCGACGGGCGCTTGGTACCCAGCCCCAATGAAGAAGTACTGCTCTATCAATCCATGCTGGGCATCTGGCCGGTCGAGCCGCTGGACGCCGGTACGCGCGCGAAATTGTGCGATCGTCTTCAGAAATTTATGTTGAAGGCCGCGCGCGAGGCTAAGACGCATTCGAGCTGGGTTTCACCGAATGAAGCGCACGAAAATGCGCTCAAGCGCTTCATTTGTTCCGTCCTGAATGGCGGCCCCGAAAATAACTTTCTCTCGGACTTCTCCGATTTTGCGGCGCGTATCGCGCCGGCCGGTATTTGCAATGCCTGCGCGCAAGTTCTCTTGAAAATCGCTTCCCCGGGCGTTCCGGATTTTTATCAGGGGAATGAATTGTGGGATTTGCGGCTTACGGATCCCGACAACCGCAATCCCGTGGATTTCGTCGAGCGCATGAAGCTTCTCGGCGAATTGCCAAACTCGCCGGAGGGAAACACGCTGGCTAATACAACTGAGTTGCTCGCTCAATGGCAGGATAGTCGTCTGAAACTTTACCTCACTCGCGAAGCCCTGAATTTCCGCCGCGCGAATCGTGGTGTTTTTCTCAAGGGAGTCTACCTGCCCCTGGAAATTGATGGCAGCCAGCGCCATTCCGTTTGTGCCTTTGCCCGCCATTTTGAAAATAGCTGGGCGCTCGTAGTGGTTCCCCGGCTTACAGCAAGCCTTCCTCGCGAATCATTTTTTCCGTTGAAGGAAGCGTCCTGGGGTTCCACCAGCATTGCTCTTCCACCTTCCGCTCCGGCCACCTGGAAGAATATTTTCACCGGCGAGGACCTTGGTGCATCGCGCGCCCGTCGGAGAAAATCGCTTACGGTAGCCTCCGTTTTCTCGCGCCTGCCTTTCGCTCTGCTTCATTCCCCCAGCTGAATCAAACCTTCTTGTCGTTACCATTCGCGCTGAGCGCCGCCAACAGCTCTCGAATTCGCGCCGCGCGCATCGCATACTCGATGGCTTCCTCCCGGCCTAGCCGCGATTCCAGCACCTTCAGTTGTTCATCCATCAGCCGGTTTAGCTCGCCGATGACGGTTTGTTTCTCCATGAACTCTCCAATCCGTAGCCATGGTGAACCGCATCGCACAACCGTTTCTGTCGTCTGGCTCACATTGAAAATGTGACCCGCATCACATCGCCTATCTCCATAAAGCGGGCACTCTTCCCGTTAATTCCGGTACAATCAAAAGTCAGCCGATCCATGCGGTTTTGCGGATCTCCCGATAGCGCGTGGATGGGTGTGGCAGGAACGCGATGGAATCCGAGCGTCAGAAGCGTCTGAAATCGGCGCGCCGCATTGTGATCAAGGTTGGCACCAGCACCGTTACCGGCGCGCAGGGAGAAATCTGCTCCGAGCGCGTTCAGCCCATCGCAGACTCCATCGCCAAGCTCATCAACGATGGCCGCCAGGTCGTTCTCGTCTCTTCCGGCGCCGTCGGCCTCGGCCGGGGCTGGCTTGGTCTTCATCCTTCGCGCCTGCACGACATGGTCACCATGCAGGCTTGCGCCGCCGTGGGCCAAAGCTTGCTAATGGACGCCTACCGCGATCTTTTCTCCGCCTCCGATGTGAAAATCGCGCAGGTGCTGCTCACCGAAGACGATTTCACCAATTGGCACCGCTACTCGAATTTGCGCCGCACCATGGAAAAGCTGCTGGGGTTTGGCGTGCTGCCCATCGTCAATGAGAATGACACTGTCTCCACCGCCGAACTGGAGCAGGTCACGCGCGAGTCGCGCACGCCCGTGTTCAGTGACAACGATCGCCTCGCTGCTTTGGTGATGAGCGGGCTCGAAGCCGACGCGCTGGTGCTTCTAACCAATGTCGATGGCCTGCTTCGCCCTGCCGGAAATGAAAATGGCCATCGCGGCAAAGCTTCCGAGCAATTCGAAGTGATCTCGCTCGTGGACGAAATTACGCCGGAGCTCAAATCGCTCGCATCCGGGCCCTCCGCGAGTGGTCGCGGAGGCATGCGAGCCAAGCTCGAAGCAGCCGAAATCGCCATGAACTGCGGCGGCCTTACCGTGATTGCCAATGGCCAAGGGCGCGACACGATTGGCCGCATTTTTGATGGCGACGAAATCGGCACCGCGTTTCTGCCCACCAAGCGCATGCGCGGCAAGCGCCGCTGGATCGCCTACGCCGCCGACGTTCGTGGCCGCGTGGTCGTCGATGCCGGAGCGCATCGCGCCATCACCCAAGGCAAAGCGAGCCTGCTCGCTTCCGGGATCATGCGCGTGGAAAGCCACTTTGCGCCAATGGACGTCGTCAGTATTGTTGATGCCGAAGGCCGCGAGTTCGCCCGCGGCATAGCCAATTGCGCCAGCGCTGAGGCCGAGCAGGCCTCCAGTAGAAAGCGCCGCGAAGCCGGACGCAGTTCGGCACCTTCTCCTGTGCTGGTGACGCGCGATAATATTGTGCTGATGGAGAAAGTGTGATGTCGACCGCGCAGATCGCCACAGAGGGCAGCGTCGCTGCCGTAGCGCGCCGCGCGCGCGAAGCGGCGCGTGCCCTTGCACGCCTTTCCGCGGACGCCCGCAGCGAAGTGTTGCTCGCGGCTGCGGCTGGCATCGAAGCCAATAAGGGGAAAATTCTCGCTGCTAACGCGCTCGATGTTCGTGACGCCGAAGCGGCTGTAGCCGCTGGAAAAATGTCTGCCGCGATGCTGAAGCGGCTACGCACCAGCGAACAGGGCGTCGCGCAGATGGCCACGCAGGTGCGCGAAGTGGCCGCGCTTCCCGATCCGCTCGGCCGCCGCCTGTCCGCCACCGAACTTGATGAAGGCTTGGTCCTGTACAAAGAGACCTGTCCACTCGGCGTCGTGGGAATAATTTTCGAAGCGCGTCCTGAAGTGGTGCCGCAGGTCGGATCGCTTGCGCTGAAATCGGGAAACGCGCTGATCATGAAAGGCGGCTCCGAAGCGGCGCGTTCGAACGAAGCGCTTGTCTCCATCTGGCGCGAAACCTTCCGCCGCTTCCCGGGCGTGCCGGAAGACTCGATCAGTCTGCTGCAAACGCGCGCCGACGTGCTCGAACTTCTATCACTTCACAATGACGTGGACTTGATCATTCCGCGCGGATCGAAGTCGCTCGTTGAATTTATCGCGAAGAACAGCCGCATTCCTGTGCTGGGGCACGGCGAGGGCATTTGCCACGTCTACGTGGATCGGTCGGCGGATATGCAGAAGGCTATTGCCGTCACCTATGATGCGAAGGTGCAATATCCTGCTGTTTGTAACGCGGCGGAAACGTTGCTGGTTGACGAAGCCATCGCAGCGAAATTCCTGCCGGTGATTGTCGACAAGCTGAAAAACGCTGGCGTAGAAATTCGCGGGTGCGCCAAGACAATAGCGCTGCTACCGAATGCTGGAATCGTTCCAGCCACGGAAGAAGACTGGTCCACCGAATATTCCGATCTGATTATCTCTGTGAAAATTGTTTCCGGACTGGAGGCGGCGATCGACCACATCAATCGCTACGGCTCGCGCCACACGGAGTCAATCATCACGGAAGATTCTGCCGCGACAGCGCGATTCATGACTGAAGTGGACGCGGCCGGCGTATTTCAAAATGCCTCCACGCGCTTCGCTGACGGTTATCGCTACGGTTTCGGCGCCGAGCTGGGCATCAGCAACAGCAAGCTGCACGCGCGCGGCCCCATGGGGCTCGAAGGCCTCACGACGTATAAGTTCAAGCTGTTTGGGACCGGCCACACTGTCGCGGAATACGCGAAAGGCGAAAAGAAGTTCACGCACCGCCCGCTTTTGTAGACCTTCTTTTGCGTTTGATAAGCACAAATCCCGCCAGCCCAATCACGGATAGCGCTGAAATCGCATCGCCCGCAATCCGATCCGGCGTGCGCGCGAACCGGATCTCCACTTCATGTTGTCCTGGCGCGAGCGCTAGCAGCATCTCCGCGGTTTCCGGCGCCGCTTCAGGCGAAATACTTTTGCCGTCCTCCTGCACGTCCCACGCCGGATAATTTAACAAACGCACCGCTAAGGTAACCGGTGCGTCGGCTTCAATCTCGAAACGCTTCCGTTCCCCCGCCCACTTCTGCACGTCAATTTTCACATCTCCATTTGTCGGGGAAACCTTGCCGGAATCCGCATCAAAGATTTCCACCGGCAGCGTAGCCGGAACCTTAGGCATCTCTTCGGCGTCCGGAGTGGCATTCGGCAAATCTGTCCGGTCGTCGCCTGTCGGCTGATATTCGTCAACCCCCTCATATCCGTGGCCCGATTGAATTTCTCCTGCGATCAGCGCGGCGTCTTCGCTGTTCCACCATGTACTGGTCGCAATCAGCGCGCCGGTAATCCCGATCAGCACCAGCACAAGGGCGGTCGCAATCTGTCGCGTGCCATGCCGCCGTAACCCGCTAATTGCTGCTGCCGCAAAAAGTGCAAGCGCCACCGATAGCGGCGCCAGCCATCTCCACGGAAACTGCAAAAAAACCAGCTCCGGCAAATGCCGCCACAGCTCTAGCGACACTGGCAGCATCATCAATGCCGATGCAAATCCCAGCCCCAGCAGCATCCACCAGATTTTTCCAAACGACCGGCGCCGGGGCCACGCCACAGCCACGGCTGCCGTTGTCGCCAGCATCGTTCCCACCGCAACGCCCGATATCTTCCAGTTGAATAGCTGAAATTCCGCGTCGCTTGAATGCGTAAACAGAAAATTGTGCTGCGGCAAAAGATTCGTCGTCAGCACTCCCGAAATCTGAACCCAGCCTCGTTCCCACGCCGCCGGCAGAATGTAAAAGGCCGCCAGTCCGAATCCCGCGGCCATGGCGGCGCTTCCAATTAGCAGAGGTTGCGCGCTTCTCTGCCGCGCCGTCGCAATCAGCAATACCAAGGCCAGTGAGTACGTTGCGATCACTCCTTCCGGTGCATTCGCCAACCAGATCGCCGCAAAAACGATCGCCACATGCGGCACGTAGCGCCAATTGCAGCGAATCATCCGCAGCGCGCCCCACACCAGCAAAGGCAGCAACGCGACGCCCATCAGCTCCGCAAAATCGCTCCGGTAGTAAACTATCGCCAGGTTGTAAGGGTTCACAGCGAAGAAAACCGCCGCAATCGCGGCCTGCGCTTCTGGCAGCCATTCCCGCGCCAGCCTCCACATGGCCATGCCCGCGAGAATCAGCGCCAGCCAGATGAAAGCGCCCGGTGTCGCTTTCCACGGAAGAATCAATCCCAGCACCGCGCCAAGCATCCACGAGAGCGGCGGATAAAAAATGAACCGCGGCTCCCCGAATCCCCAGTTGGCCCATTCCGCCCATCGCGGATAGAAAGTTCCCTCGCGCCACTGCCCGGCCACATCCATCCACGAAGACAAATGAAACTGAATATCGTGCCCCGACGCGTTTCCGGCGAAGAAAAAAGGCGCGATTGCAGCCGTGGCGGCCACCGCCACCAGCAGGAAGGGAATTTTCCAGGAAGCTTTTGCGCCCACGCCGCTCGGCGCCGGAGCCGAATCAGCGTGTTCCATCAGCGCAGCAAATCCGCGGAGGCATTCATCGGGAGCTCATTCACTAGAAGCTGAGGATACAGAATGGCTTTCCAATGCGCCACTACGCACGCGCCGGTGTATTCTCGTCAATGCACAGGCCTCGCCCGCGCATTCGCTTGCTCCGCCGTTCATATTGCCGTTACATTGCTTGAGCGACTCTCGAAGCGCAAGTAGCGTGAACGGGCACGCCAAGTTTCCACCAAGGTCCTGAATGACCAACGAAGAGCAGCGTCTGCAAGCGAGCGTCGAGCGCGAAGTTCACTGGAAGCGCTGGGGCCCGTATCTTTCCGAGCGCCAATGGGGCACCGTTCGCGAGGACTACAGCGCCAATGGCGACGTCTGGAACTATTTTCCGCACGATCACTCCCGCTCGCGCGCCTATCGCTGGGGTGAAGATGGCATCGGCGGAATCTGCGATCGCCACCAGCACATCTGCTTCGCCATCGCGCTCTGGAACGAAAAGGACCCGATCCTTAAGGAACGTCTCTTCGGCCTGACCAATCCTGAGGGGAATCACGGTGAGGATGTGAAGGAGTATTACTACTACCTCGACGCTACTCCCACCAGTTCCTACCTCAAATATCTCTACAAGTATCCGCAGGCCGCATTTCCGTACGCGGGGCTGGTCGATGAAAACAAAAAGCGCACGCGTCTCGAGCCCGAATACGAACTCATCGACACGGGTGTTTTCCGCGACAATCGGTACTTTGATGTCTTCATTGAATACGCAAAGAATACTGCTGAAGATATCGTTATTCGCATCACCGCTTTTAATCGCGGCCCCGAATCCGCGCGTCTGCACATCCTGCCAACCTTCTGGTTCCGCAATCGCTGGGACTGGGGCGATCCCTACGACATGCCCAAAGCCGGCCGCGTTGACGGTCCAGCCGGCACCTCACTCATCGAGGCGCACGATTATCACTACGGCGAGCGCTGGCTGCTCTTTGAAGGCGCGCCTGAATTGCTTTTCACCAACAATGAGACCAACAACGAGCGGCTCTACAATTCTCCCAATCGCTCCCCTTACGTCAAGGATGCGTTTCACCGCCACGTAGTCAACGCCGAGCGCGACGCGGTCAATCCGAATCAGCAGGGAACTAAAGCCGCGGCGCATTACACCGCGCAAATCGCGTCCGGTCAGAGTTTCACCTTGCGCTGCCGCCTCACCGATCAAAATCCCGCGGCAGACGGCAAGCCGTCAAAATCCGCGACCACCTTCTTCGGCCTTGGCTTCGACAACATCTTCAAGCTGCGCCAGAAAGAAGCCGACGATTTTTACGCCCAGCGCACTGGCGCCGGCCTCACCGACGACGCTCGCCTCGTTCAGCGCCAGGCCTTTGCTGGGCTGCTCTGGGGCAAGCAAAGCTACCACTATGACGTGGAGCGCTGGCTTGACGGCGATTCTACCCAGCCTGTGCCTGATCCTTCCCGCCGCAATGGCCGCAATCATGACTGGAGTACGCTTTACAACTCAGACGTCATCTCCATGCCGGACAAATGGGAATATCCCTGGTATGCCGCCTGGGACCTTTCTTTCCATTGCGTGGCCATGGCGCTTATTGATCCCGATTATGCCAAGGATCAGCTCGTGCTCTTTCTGCGCGAGTGGTATATGCATCCGAACGGCGAGCTGCCCGCTTACGAATGGAATTTTTCCGATGTGAATCCGCCGGTACACGCCTGGGCCGCCTGGCGTGTCTATAAAATTGCCGCGCGCATTCAGGGCAAGAAGGACCGTAAATTCCTGGTACGCGTCTTCCACAAGCTGCTGATCAACTTCACCTGGTGGGTCAATCGTAAGGACGTGGAAGGCAAGAACGTTTTCGAGGGTGGTTTTCTGGGCCTCGACAACATCGGCGTCTTCGATCGTTCCACTCCGCTCGGCCCCGGCAATTTTATCGAACAGTCGGACGCCACCAGCTGGATGGCCATGTATTGCCTGGACATGCTCTCTATCGCCATCGAGTTGGCTCGCGACGACAACGCTTACGAAGACGTGGCCAGCAAATTCTTCGAGCATTTCGTGCACATTTCCACGGCCATGAACGATATGGGCGGGGAGGGAATCGGCCTGTGGAACGAGCAGGATGGTTTTTACTATGACGTGCTACACACGCCGGACGCGATGCACATTCCCATGCGCGTGCGTTCCATGGTCGGGCTGATCCCTTTATTTGCGGCGGAGACCTTCGAACCTGAGGAATATGGCAAGCTCACCGGTTTCTGCACGCGCATGCAATGGTTTCTCGACCATAACCCTGATGTGCGCGATCACATCGACATGAGCCGCAAGGCCGATGCTGGTCCGCGCCTGTTGCTTACCATTGCCAACCGCAAAAAACTCGAACGCATCTATCGCTATGTTTTCGACGAAAACGAATTCCTTTCGCCGCACGGCCTTCGCGCGCTTTCAAAATTCCATGCCGCGCATCCTTTCATACTTCCGTTCGATGGCCAGCGGCATTCCGTTGACTACGAGCCCGGCGAATCCACTTCGGATCTTTTCGGAGGCAATTCCAACTGGCGCGGCCCGGTGTGGTTTCCGCTGAATTTCCTGCTGATCGAATCCCTGCAGCGCATTCATTACTACTATGGTGATGAATTCAAAGTGGAGTGTCCCGTCGGTTCGGGCAAACACCTAACGCTGTGGCAGGCTGCCGGCGAACTTTCGCATCGCCTCAGCCACATTTTTCTGCGCCGCGACGGCAAGCGCGCCGTCTATGGCGACACCGCCACTTTTCAGGATGATCCTCACTGGCGCGACTGGATTCTCTTCTACGAGTATTTCCACGGAGAAACCGGCGCGGGCCTCGGCGCCAGCCATCAGACTGGCTGGACCTCGCTGGTCGCCAAGCTGATCGAGCAGAGCGGCGAGTAAGTGTGGTTGCAAGGCGCGTGTCATCCCGAAGCGAGCCGCGCCCGGCGAGGGCGCAGAGAAGTTATCCAGCGAGTCGAGGGATCTCTCTTCGTGTGATGTTATCGGCGATACCTGAATTCGAAGCTGGAGCCTTCACTAAACGTCTACCAGCCTTCTCGCTCGCGCAACCTTGTAATGTGCGCCACATGATGCCGCCCGTGCCAATCGTACAGCGCCAAATTCTGCTCCAGCGTCATCAATCCTCTCACCGGGTGCCGGAACGTCCGCGTCCAATCCTTCGGCGTGAGGCCGCGCAACAACATTACCCATCGCTCGTGCAGGCTATCCATCAATTTGAGCGACGGCTCAATCGGCGCGCTCTTCGCGTCGCTCAACTCCGCCCAACGCGCTTCGTCGTAAGTTTTGATCGTTGGCTCATCTTCCGTCAGCGCCAGCCTGAATCGCACGTACGAATTCATATGGCTGTCAGCCATGTGATGCACCACCTGCTTTACCGTCCAGCCACCTGGCCGGTACGGAGTTTCCAATCGCGCGTCGTTCAGCCCGGCAATCGCCGCTCGCAGCCGCGCAGGCGTTTCGGTAATCGCGCGGATGCACGCAAGCCGTTCTTCTGCTGTTAATTCTCGGGGCTGCTCAAAATCTCCCACCGGATATTTCAGGCTCGTTTCCATTTCCGCCTCTTCGCGTTAAAACTGCATCAGGTCCTTCGCCGCTACCACACGGCCAGGAAAATACTTTTTCGTCGCGTCCACATATCGCCGGTAATCGTCATCGGGATTCGCCGAAGGCAGCAGATGCGTCAGCACCACCATCTTCACGCCAGCTTTCGTCGCCATTTTTCCTACATCTTCGGGCGTAATGTGCTCCTCGTGCATGTGCCGTAAAAAAGCTTCCTGTTCCTCGGGCGGTCTCTTCTGCCACGTGCCATTTTTCTTGTATAGGTCTATGATCTCGTCCGGAACGCCCACTTCGGTCACCAACACATCCGCGCCCTTGGCCAATTCCGTTAGCACATCCGACGGCCCGGTATCGCCCGTAAAAACCACTACTCTGCCCGGCGTCTCGAACCGGTACGAATACGATTTGTATTTCCCATATCCCGGACTATCCGGCGTGAAATGGAAATGCGTATTCTCCACCGCGGTCACCTTCACGTTTTCATCCTGAAAGATTAGGCCCGGCGCTACATCGTGCCCGTGAAAAATGCTGGCCATCGGCGTGCGCTTGCCTTCGCTCCAGCGGATTTCCGCATTCGGCGTCAGATATTGAATCGCTCCGCGCACCAATGCCTCGGTTCCAACAGCGCCATAGATATCGATCGGGGTGCGCCGTTGATACTCCCATTCGGAGACAAGCAGCGTCGCCAGTCCCATGGTGTGGTCGCTGTGCGCGTGCGTGATGAAAATTTTACTGACTTGAAGGAAGTCATATCCCGCTTGTACGATCCGCCGTGTCACGTCGTCCCCCGCGTCGATCAGGTACAAGCGCCCGTTTACCACCAGCAAATTGGATGATTGCGTGCGATTTTTCTGCGGCAGCGGTCCGCCAGCTGTTCCCAGGGTGATCAATTGCATGCCGCTTTCAGCTACATGCTCCTGCGCTCGCACGCTTCTGGAAAATCCACTGGCCATGAGCACAATGACAGCGGCCGCCATTGCTACAAGAAAGAAGCTATTTCGTTTCGTCACGATTGCCTCGCCACGACCTATCATCGCCGGCTACCTTCCGCCGCCTGTCATCCCGAGCGGAGCAGTTTTTCGCGGCCCGGCGAGGGCCGCCATTGCGAAGTCGAGGGATCTGCATTTGCATTGTTACTCTGGGCCGACCACTCGTGCTTCCGTCGAACAGCCCAAACGCAGCCGGTAGCAAATTTTTAGCTTTTCTGCAAACTGGAAGGAACGCTCTTGGCCGCCTCGAACAGCGGCGAAAGCTCGCGCAGCCGTTTCACCGTTTCAATCACCCGCGCGGCGACATAATCCACTTCTTCCTCTGTGTTGAATCGCCCTAGCCCAAACCGGATCGAGCTGTGCGCCAGATCCTCGTTCACACCCAGCGCCCTCAGCACGTAGCTCGGCTCGATGTGCGCAGACGTGCACGCCGAGCCGCTTGACACCGCAATATCGTTGATGCCCATCAGCAGCGATTCGCCCTCCACTCCCGCGAAGCTGATGTTCAAGTTATTCGGCAGCCGCCATTGCTCCGAACCGTTGACAGACGTTCCATCCAGCCCGGTCACTAGCGCGCTTTGCAGTTTGTCGCGCAGCCGCGCGAGCCGTTTGCTCTCCGCGTCCATTTCCGCCTGGCAGATTGCGCTGGCTTTGCCGAGTCCCACAATTCCCGGCACATTCAGCGTGCCCGAGCGCGTCCCGCGCTCGTGTCCTCCGCCATCGATCATCGCCGCTACTTGCACCCGCGGATTCTTCCGCCGCACATACAGCGCGCCCACGCCCTTCGGCCCGTACATTTTGTGGGCAGAGATCGACAGCAAGTCGATTCCATCCTTCTCCACGTTCAGGGGAATCTTCCCGACAGCCTGAACCGCGTCCACGTGAAACAGCACGCCCTTTTCCTTCGCGATCTTTCCGATTTCTGCAATTGGCTGCAACACGCCGATTTCGTTGTTCGCATACATCACCGAAATCAAAATCGTCTTCGGCGTGATTCCCGCGCGCACATCTTCTATTCGCACACGGCCATCTTTCTCCACCGGCAAATACGTCACCTCGTAGCCGTATTTCTCAAGCCGCTTGCAGCTATCGAGCACCGCCTTGTGCTCGGTCACCTGCGTCACAATGTGATTGCCCTTTTCCCGGTACGCCTCCGCCACGCCTTTGGTTGCCAGATTGTCCGATTCGGTGGCCCCGCTGGTGAAAACAATCTCCTTGGGATTCGCGCCAATCAGCCGCGCCACTTGCCCGCGCGCGTTTTCGACCGCTTCTTCCGCGCGCCATCCGAATTCGTGATTCCGGCTCGCCGCATTGCCGAATTTTTCGGTGAAATAGGGCAGCATAGCCTCAAGCACGCGCGGATCGAGCGGCGTGGTGGCATGATTATCAAAATAGATGGATAGCTTGACGGCCATCGCGAGTTCCCGAATATCCGAACTACCGGTTAGCCTTCATTCTAGTCCCCGCGCTTCCGGGCCGTCCAGCAAACCGTCGAGCGAACCAGCACGATGCACAGGGAATCATTTGACCGTGGGCAATCCCCGGTGCTACGCTTTGCCGATCGACGGCCGGCGCCACTAATTTGTTGCGTATGTAACGCAATTTGCATCTGGTAACGTACCGACAAAACCAACGCACCAACCTTCTTCTCCCGGAGTGAACACGATGGCTTACAAATTGAATATCAACGGGCACACGACTACGGTCGATGTCCCGGCGGATATGCCCCTGCTTTGGGTCATCCGTGACGTGCTGAACATGAAGGGAACGAAATTCGGCTGCGGTATCGGCCAATGCGGCGCCTGCACCGTGCATCTCCGCGACCGCGCGGTGCGCTCCTGCCTCACTCCTGTCTCCACCGTCGGAGATGCGCAGGTCACGACCATCGAAGGCCTTTCCGTCGATGCCACCCATCCGGTGCAAATCGCATGGAACGACCTCGACGTTCCTCAGTGCGGCTATTGCCAGGCGGGGCAGATGATGTCCGCTTCGGCCCTGCTTGCACGCACGCCCAATCCTACCGATCAGGAAATTGACGCCGCCATGACCGGCAACATCTGCCGCTGCGGCACCTACATGCGCATCCGCGAAGCTATTCACAAGGCTGCTGGCCACGCCAGCGCCTCGGCGCGGCACTCTCATCCGCTTCACGTTGCCGCAAATCACCAGAAGAACAAGGAGGCCCTATGAGCCCCACGATACTTGAACCGCTCGCCGCGAAAAAGCTCGGTCGCCGTTCGTTTCTGCGCGTCTCTGCCATTGCGGGCGGCGGATTGCTTGTCGCCGTGTATCTGGATCCCGTGAGCAAGGTGCTCGCGCAGGCGTCCGCTGGTCCCACGCCGGCTTTCGTGCCTTCCGCTTTCGTGAAGTTCGCAACCGACGGCACTGTCACGATCATGGCCAAGAATCCCGAGATCGGCCAAGGGGTCAAGACCGAGCTCCCCATGATCATTGCGGAAGAGCTCGACGTTGAATGGAAGAATGTGAAGATCGAGCAGGCCGATCTCGACGAAACAAAGTACGGTCCCCAGCGCGCCGGCGGCAGCACCGCCACGCCCATCAACTGGGACCCGCTGCGCCAGGTCGGCGCCGCCATGCGCTCCATGTTCCTTGCCGCTGGAGCGCAGGAGTGGAACGTCGAGGAAGCTGAGCTTTCCACCGAAAACGGTCGCGTGATTCATCAGCGCACCAACCGCTCCGCTTCTTACGGTTCCCTGGCTGCCAGAGTTGCTGTCATGACGCCCCCGGAACTCCGCGCTGTCAAGTTGAAGGATCCCAAGGATTACAAAATCATCGGCCAGCCTATTCACGGCGTCGACGTTCCTTCGATTGTCCGCGGCAAGCCCATCTACTCCATCGACTTTACCGTGCCCAACATGCTCTGGGCGGTGTACGAAAAGTGCCCGGTGTTCGCGGGAAAAGCCCTCAGCGCCAATCTCGATGAAGTGAAGGTCATGCCCGGCGTGCGCCACGCTTTTATCATCGAAGGCACCAAGGAATACACGGGCTTGCACAGCGGCGTGGCTATCGTCGCCGATAGCTGGTGGCAGGCGCGTGTCGCTCGAGAAAAGTTGAAAGTTACCTGGGACGAAGGCCCCACCGCGCAGCAGAGCAGCGAAGGCTATCAGCGCCGCGCCGACGAGCTTGCCAAGCAGAAGCCGGAAATTCCGCTCCGCGTCGACGGCAACTCCGACGCCGCTTTCGGCTCCGCCTCGAAAATCGTCGAAGCAGCCTATTCCTATCCGTTCCTCTCACACGCTCCAATGGAGCCCGAGAACTGCATCGCGCATTACCAGGCCGACGGCAGCCTGATTTTCTGGTCCCCCAGCCAGACTCCCGAGTCCGGCCGCCAGCAGGTGGCCAAGCTGCTGGGCATCCCGGAGGGAAAAATCACCGTGCACATGTTGCGCGTAGGTGGTGGCTTCGGTCGCCGCCTCACCAACGACTACATGCTCGAATCCGCCTCCATTTCGAAGGTCGCAGGCGTCCCGGTAAAGCTGCTTTGGACCCGTGAAGACGATTTCCATCACGATCATTATCGCCCGGCGGGTTTCCACTACCTCAAGGGCGCCATCGACGGCTCCGGAAATCTCACCGCCTGGCGCAATCATTTCGTCAGCTTCGGCGAGAATGGCGTCTTCATGAATTCGGCGAACATTCCCTCCAACGAATTTCCCGGAACGTTTCTGCCGACTTTCGATTTCCAGGCTTCCCTGATTCCCACTGGAGTGCCGACCTACGCCATGCGCGCTCCGCGTGCCAACGCTTTCTCATTCGTCTTCCAATCTTTCATCGACGAGTTGGCGCACGCTGCCGGAAAGGATCCCGTGCAATTCCGCCTGGATCTTCTCTCGCTCCCGCGCGTGAAGAATCCGGCCAATCCTCCCATCCCGAACGAGCCGGATGTCGTCGCCGAGCGCATGATCGGTGTTTTGAAAGATGTCGCCGAGAGATCCAATTGGGGCAAGCGCACTTTGCCCAAGGGTACGGCTATGGGCGTCGCCTTCCAGTTCGCGCATCGAGGCTATTTTGCCGAAGTGGCCGAAGTGAGCGTCGACGCCAACAAGAAGGTGAAGATAAACAAGGTCTGGGTCTCCGCCGACATCGGCCGTCAGATCATAAACGCCAGCAATGCCTACAACATGGCCCAGGGCGCTGTGGTGGAAGCCGTGAGCCATCTCATGAATTGGGAAATCACCATCGATAAGGGACGCGCGGTGCAGAATAATTTCAACGATTATCAGCCCACGCGCATGCGCAACATGCCCCCGGAAATCGACGTACATTTCCTCACCACGGACAATCCGCCTACGGGACTCGGTGAGCCTGCGTTGCCGCCGATGATTCCGGCTGTTGCAAACGCCATCTTCGCCATCAACGGCGAGCGCATCCGTTCGCTGCCGATCGCCAAGCACGGTTACAGCTGGGCTTAAACCGCACCACAATTCGAAACAAAAAAGGGGCGGCTTAAATAGCCGCCTCTTTTGGTATGTGGACCTCAGCATTTAGTTCCTCTTCGATACACTCCCGGAAATCCAGCGAAACGCCCTCATTTCAAGCGTATAGCCTGATCGCCGCATCGCCGGCCTTAAATGAGAACAGGTGATTCTCATCACCTTCGCCCGTGATTCCGGCCACATCCCGCCAACAGGCATTATGCGAATTTAGTTGCGCCGCACAGTGGCGAGGCGGCAGGAGGCTCGCCATGTTAAATGCCATGTCGAATGCGAGAGCAGATCTCTTCGCAGGAGCTGTTTGGGACGCCAAAGCAAAAGTCGCAATTCGTGTCCCCAGCTCGACCGAAGCCCAGCAAACAGTGTTGAAGGCGCTGCTCGATAGTCCGTTGCGCGAACAGCATCGGAATCCGCTCGACTTTGTGGTCTCGATCGCGGTTCACGCCATAGTTCTCGCGGCGCTGGTGATTGCGCCTCTGCTCGTAACTCAGGTTATCGATCTGCACGCGCTGCAGTTGACCTATCTGGTCGCGCCCGCGCCGCCAGCCGCCGCTCCGCCTCCAGCGCCAGTGGCTGTGCAAAGAGTAGCGCCTCGCAAATTCGTGCCGCTGAACCCCGCGAAACTCGTCGCCCCCGCCGTGATTCCACAGAAGGTGCTTATCGTGCACGAGCCTCAGTCCGCGCCGGATGTCGGTGTAGGCGTGCTGGGAGGCATACCGGGAGGAGTTACCGGTGGCGTGCTGGGCGGAATCATCGGGGGTACGGCCAACGTGGCGCCGCCTCCTCCGGTTGCTCATGTTGCGGAGAAAAAGGAGAAGCAACTCCTTCAGGTCGGTGGCGACGTGAAGCCTCCCCGCAAGGTATTTGCTCCGGCGCCCAGATACCCCGCGCTTGCGGTATCGGCTCACATCCACGGCGAGGTGCTTATCGAAGCCATCATCAACGAGAAGGGCGACGTGGTGAATGCTCGCGCCGTCCAGGGGCCTTCATTGCTGATTCCTGAGGCGCTGAAAGCCGTCATGCAGTGGAAGTATGAACCAACCTATCTCAACGGCGTCCCGTTTCCGGTGGAGATGACCGTGACAGTGAACTTTTCTTTCGCCTCATAAAAGTCCACGCAACGTCCGGGGCCGGCTTTTGTCCTGTCCTTAGCCGGACCCGGATTTCTCTTCGCCCAATCCTGTGCATGCCATGCGAAACTGTGCGCCTCGATCGATGAATTAGAACTAGTGGTTGCTGGTGTGTTTGAGGATAAAATATCTCCAGCAATTTTCGTGGAGCCGCAGAGCTTCAACAGGAGTGTCCCATGGCCACCGAATCGTTGCGGGCCAGCTCAGCTTCGGCAGTTGAGGTAATTCCCAGTGGCAAAGCGCTCGGCGCTGAAATTCGCGGAGTCGATCTGCGAAAGATCACCGATGTCGATTTCGCCGCCATCCATCAGGCCTGGCTCGATCATCTCGCACTGCTTTTCCGCGGCCAGCAACTCACCGACACGGACCTCATCTCCTTCAGCCAGCGCTTTGGCGGTTTGGACTACGCTCCCGTTCAGGAAACCGGCCGCCGCTTCGTCGAAGGCCATCCCGAAATTTACGTCGTTTCAAACGTCATGGAAAATGGCGTGCCCATCGGCAGCCTTGGCGCGGGTGAGGCTACCTGGCACACGGATATGTCCTACTTGGTCGATCCGCCCAAGGCCAGCCTGCTCTACGCTCTCGAAGTGCCTCCGTCAGGGGGCAATACCCATTTCAGCAGCATGTACGCCGCTTATGAATCTTTGCCCGATGAGTTGAAGCGCCGCATCGAAGGCTTGGAACTTAAGCACGACGGCACCTACAACAGCGGCGGATACGTTCGCCAGGGCGTAAATGCGGTCGACGATCCGGTCACTTCTCCCGGCACCTATCATCCACTCGTGTGCCGCCATCCAGAGACGAAGCGCCGCCTTGTTTATCTCGGTCGCCGCCGCAATGCCTATATTAAGGGACTCGCGCTTGCCGATTCCGAAGCGCTCCTCGATGAGCTCTGGTCCTGCGCCACACGCGACGAAATCTCCTGGTACAACCAATGGCGCGTCGGCGATCTGGTCATGTGGGACAACCGCTGCACCATGCACCGTCGCGATCCATTCGACGCCAGCTCTCGCCGCGTCATGCATCGCACGCAAATCAAGGGCGAAACGCGCCCCAGCGCCTAGTTTGGCGATTCGCTTTGGCTGTGACGTTCGGCCACCAAGACCGGGAAATTAGAGCCGGCAAAGTAGAGCCGGAAATTGGGGCGGGAAAAGGAGCTATTTTGGGAGGCCATTCCTGCAATCGAAGCGCGCGCTAAGCGTACCCACTATTGTTCTTGGTCTGCTGTGCGCCATGTACCTGATCCTGTACATCGATCGGGTCAACATCGCTACCGCCGCGCCCCTCATCAAAGCGGATCTTCACCTCAGCAACACGCAACTCGGTCTTATCTTTTCTTCCTTCGCCATTTTCTACGCAATTTTCCAGATTGTCGGCGGCTGGATCGGCGACCGGCTCGGCGCGCGAATCACCCTCACGCTTTGCTGCGCGGTGGTTGCCGTGGCCACCGTCGTCACTGGCGCGGTGAGCGGTTTTGCTTCGCTTTTCGCTGCGCGCCTTGTTCTCGGTTTGGGCGAAGGCGCTGCCTTTCCCACCGCTACTCGCGCCATGACCATGTGGTTCCCCAAAGAGCGCCGCGGATTTGCCCAAGGCATCACTCACACGTTCGCGCGCGGGGGGAATGCTCTCACTCCGCCGCTGGTCGCCTGGCTCGTCGTGCTTGCTTCCTGGCGCGCTTCGTTCGTCATCACCGGATTTCTTAGTCTCATTTGGCTCGGCATCTGGGCCTGGTATTTCCGCAACGATCCGCGCGATCATCCTGGAATCACGAAAGCTGATCTCGCCGAACTGCCTCCGCGCAGTTCCCGTGAGCGCGCGCCGGTCCCTTGGATGCGCCTTACTCGCCGCATCTTTCCCGTGACGATCGTCGACTTTTGCTATAGCTGGACACTTTGGCTCTTCCTGAGCTGGATTCCCGCATTTTTCTACGATAACTACCATCTCAATCTGCAGTCGACCGCGGTTTTTTCGGCTGGGGTGTTGTTTGCGGGTGTAGTCGGCGACAGCGTGGGAGGAATAGCCAGCGATCGCCTCTTTCGCAAAACGGGTAGTCTGGTAGTCGCGCGCAGCTACGTGATGGCTTTCGGATTTGTCGGCGCCTTTATCTTTTTGATTCCCGTCATTCTCGTGCACAAGCTGAACGTTGCGGCTATCTGCTTGTCTGTGGCCTTCTTCTGCGCCGAGCTCATCGTCGCGCCGCTCTGGTCCGTGCCTATGGACATCGCTCCCGACTATGCCGGCTCAGCGAGCGGACTCATGAACTTCGGCTTTGGCGTGGCCGGCCTGATCTCGCCTTCCAGTTTTGGCTATCTCGTGGACCGCACCGGAAGCTGGGTCGTTCCTTTTATTGGTTCCGTTGCTCTTTTAATCGTGGGCGCCGTCTTCGCTGCCCGCTTGCGCCCCGACATTCCCTTCGACGCAGCCGCGCCTGCGCTCCACCCCGTAAAGCAATCCGTTTTGTAGATGCTAGAAGTCATCTCATAGAAGCGGTTTAGGGGGCGGAGCTCCAGCTCCGGCATAAGCCTCGGACTCCATTGGGCTTTGGCCCTGAAGGAACTTGCCCCTCGGAGTCTAGATATTTATGAGACAGCTCGTAGCGACTCCGTGCCCTAGTTCACGCTTGCGCTGTGCCCGCCGTTTCCATTGTGGTTTCCCGCCACGGTGAATTGTTCCACCAGCCCGCGCAGCTCCGTCGACATTTGCGCCAGTTGCTGCGCCGCCTTCAGCGAGTCGTTTGCGCTCTCCGACGTTCCCTCCGCCGCCTGCGCCACTCCTCGAATGTTCTGCGCGATTTCGCCCGCTCCGCGCGCCGCTTCCTCCACATTGCGGGTCATCTCGTCGGTCGTGGCGCTTTGCTCCGTCACTGCCGTGGCAATCGTGTTGGAAATGTCGTTGATCCGGTGGATCACTTCGCCGATGGCTTTGATGGCATCCACCGCATCCGTGGTGGCGGACTGAATCGACTTGATCTTGCTGCCGATATCTTCGGTGGCCTTGGCCGTCTGCTTGGCTAGTTCCTTCACTTCGTTGGCCACCACCGCAAATCCCTTGCCCGCCTCGCCCGCGCGTGCTGCTTCGATCGTGGCGTTCAGCGCCAGCAGGTTGGTCTGCCCGGCGATCGAGGTGATCATTTTGATCACCTGTCCAATCTCCGCGCTGGAATTTCCCAATTGGCTGATGGTCGCGTTGGTGGCCTCTGCCGTCTTCACCGCTTCACCGGCCACGCGTGCCGCTTCGGAGGCATTCTTGGAAATATCCTGGATGGTGGCTCTCATTTCCTCGGCGCCGGTCGCCACTGTTTGCAGGTTCTTATTCACCAGGTCGGTGGCGTTGCTCACCACGTTGGCTTGTGCCGTAGTTTCCTGCGAGTTGCTGCTGATCTGCTGGCTCACCGCCGAGAATTCCTCACTCGATGCGGCCACGTGCTGCGCATTATTCGCGATGGAGCTAACCATTTGCCGCAAACTCGACTGCATCTTGTTGATCGCCCGCGTCAAATCGCCTAGATCATCATCGCTCTGCGGTTTCAATTCCTCTTTTGTCAGGTCCCCGGCCGCAATTGCCTCCGCTCGGGTCAGTACCGTCTGAGTCGATCGGGAAATCGCCCGTCCCATCCAGAACGCCACGAATCCTCCGGTAATGATTCCCGTCAGCGCCGCCACGCTCATCGTCCAATTCATTGCTCTGTGGGCTGCCGCTAATTCCCCCCGCTCATCGTCGAGCGTTTTATCAAAACCATCGGCGAGCTGACCCAGGTTATCGCGTCGTTTATCGGAGTGATTTTGTCTGCGTAGTCGTTTCCCCCTTGAACCACCGCGTCCCGGGAGCCGCTTCTCGCCGTTTCAACCGTGCGCCACTGAGCCGATTTCACCCCGGGTAGACCCTCCTTGACTTTAGCCAAGAGGTCCCGGTCCTCCTGTTTGTTCCACTGTGGTGCAAGTTTGTCGAGGCTAGCCGTTGCGCGATCGATTCTTCCCCACGCATCGTCGAAGCGGGTCTGCGCATCCTGATATCTTGCGGGTTCAGTTCCCGCCAGGATCCCCTGCCGTGTTTTGGCCCCGGCATAATCGATATTGTCCTGCAGCCGTCGCGATGCTTGAATGGATGGAACATCAGTCTTCAGGATGGTCGCTTCAATGCCAGTAATCTCTTCGGATTTCCGGTAGGAGAGCGCCGCGCTGAGAATCATCAGCGCCAGAATCACTCCGAATCCCAATCCCAGTTTCGTTCCCAGCTTGAGTCGCATTTGGCTCCTGCTTTCAGCCCGTATGGGTCTGCGCGGCGAATCAAGGTTTTTCGCCACTGAAGCGCGGCTATCTTTATGAACAGCGCATAGGGTCAATCGAACGGACGCAGAATAAATCGGCCACGTGGAGGGAGACTTGATTCAGTGTGTATTGGTGGCTGGCTTCAGAAAGGAATTTCCGGCGGCATTCAACACTTGAGCGCGGTCGTTTTACGCCCGGTTCAACTTCCTAATCGGTGGCTTATGGGCTCACGGAGAAAACCGGGCAGGGACAAACTTTATGCCGGCGGAGGGAATCGAACCCACGGCCTAGGGATTATGAGACCCTCGCTCTACCACTGAGCTACGCCGGCGCAGAAACTTGCTCTCGAAACAACTGCTGATGCTACGGTCTACCCGCTCGCACTGTCAAGCCGCCTGCGCTCAACAATCCTCTACGCCCTGACAGCTCTTACACTTTCGATCACCGTAGTACTTTCGTTCCATTGACCATCCTCTTTTGGAACGTCATTTTAGCATCGGACAATTTGAAGCTGGCCCAGCCAGTCGGCGTATAGGTGTGTGTACCGTTTCGACACACGATAGCAATTGGTGTGTCTGATTGGCATAGTTGAGATATATTCCCCCCGGGTAGTTTCCCTACTCGGAGGGGTCATGTCTAGGTATGTCGCAGTAGCTGTATTGTCTCTCGCATTGCTTTTTATCGGTGCCACTGGTGCCAATGCTTCACTTCGGGGCGGAAATGGTCCTATGCCGCAGATGCACGGCGGCAATGGGCCGATGCCGCAGCGGGGTGGAAACGGTCCCATGCCACAACGTGGTGGTAATGGCCCGATGCCTCAGTTGCGAGGGGGGAATGGTCCCATGCCGCAGATGCACGGCGGCAATGGTCCCATGCCACAGGTCGGTTTCTAACCGCCTGGTCCTATCAACACTTAACAATCGCTTGCGAAATTCGTAAGCGGGTCGGGGACCAGGCATCACGGGGGATGTTCGGGTGCTTGGTCCTTTTGACTACGCCATTTGGGTGATTGGCTCGATCCTCGAAGTGGCCGTAGTGCTTTGTGCTTTGCACCGCCGCTCCTTCCTCCGCTACCTTTCCCTGAATCTCTACATGCTGGCAACTGTGGCGGTGAACTGCGTTACCTACCTTTCGCTTGAAAAATATGGCGTGAGGTCCCGCGAATACCATTTCGCCTACTATTACACCGACAGCCTGCTCACCATTCTCATGTTCTTTGTCATCATTCAGCTTTATCAGCAGGTCCTCGCGCAGATGAACGCCAGCGGTTACGTCCGCCGCGTAGCCACCGTGGTGCTCGCCGCCACTTCGCTATTTTCCTATCTGGTTGTCTACCGGCACCGCGCGAATCTCACCGACCAATTTGTCATCGCCTTCGGCCAGAACCTTTATTTCGTCGGCGTGGTGCTCACTTATTTTCTGTGGGCGGCCATTTTCAAAATGGGAGAAACGCGCAGGCGGCTGGTTCACTTCGTTCTGGCGCTCGGTATCTACTTCAGTGGTATTGCCGGAGCTTATGCGCTGCGTCACTTGTTTCCGAACTTGCAGCCGCTTGTCCTTCATTGGATTCCGCCTCTCGCCGCCACCTGGCTCCCGCTCGCCTGGGCCTACACCTTCTTTCGCATTCCCGAAGAAGAGCGCTTCGCCATGGGCCAGCTCGCCCCGAAAACTCCCTAGTCAATTAGACGTTCGCTGCGTGTTCAAATTGATGTTCGTTTGCGTGTCTCTCTCTTCATCTTCATCGAGGATTGACACTGCCCGTGGGCATCACTCATCATGTGCGCCACTCTAATTCGGGCGTTGCCTTCACTGCCCGGAAAGGCTGCGCTTGAGTTTCATGTCTACCGTTGCCGTTGTCGTGGGAAGTCTTCGCAAGGACTCGTTCAACCGTAAGCTCGCAAACGCCGCTATTTCGCTGAATGCCACGCCTCTTAATTTCGAATTCGTGGAAATTGGCGATCTCGCGCTTTATAACCAGGATCTCGAAACCGCCAGCCCTCCCGCGCCTTGGGTTTCGCTTCGCCAGCAGGTCAGCCGATGTGACGCCGTGCTGTTTTTCACACCCGAATACAATCGTTCCGTGCCGGGCTGTTTGAAAAACGCTCTCGACGTTGGCTCGCGTCCCTATGGCAAAAGTTCCTGGGATGCCAAACCTGCCGCTGTTATCAGTGTTTCGCCCGGAGCCATCGGCGCTTTCGGCGCGAATCATCATTTGCGCCAAAGCTTTGTCTTCTTGAACATGCCGGCTATGCAACAGCCCGAAGCCTACATAGGCAACGCCGCCACGCTTTTCGACGCCCAGGGAAATCTCACGAGCCAGAGCACTCGCGAATTCCTGACGAAGTTCCTGCAGTCGTTTGCCACCTGGATCGAAGCCACGCGTAAGCGCTGACATTGAAGTGCGGACAGTGAAGCGCTCCGAAATGAAGCCTACGGTTATGAATCGAGTCGCGAGCCAGTCTCGGCTCTGGGCATTCGTCAGACTCATCTGGATTTTTCTTCTCGCCTCGGCGGCCATGGCGCCAGTGCGAGCGCAAAATTCAGCACCCGCCGCGTCAGACGGCGGCGATATCGGTTCGTTCTTCGCGCGCTGGGATAGGCGTGCCCTCCACGACCAACAAGATCAGCCCAACTGGCTCACGCCCGTGGTCACTTCCACCGCGCGCCTCAAACAGGAGTTCCGCTACGATCTCTCCTGGCAGCGCAATTCGGACGGCACTACCACTGAAAACTATGGTGGAAGCAAAGGTTTCACTACCATTCCAATCGATCGCGTCGAAATCAGCATCGATCTTCCGCCTTATCTTGTTCACAACGAAGCTGGCGCGCGCGATGGTTTCGGCGATTTCTCCCTCCTCACAAAATTCCGCATCCTCGCCGCGAATCGGGCCAACGGCGATTACGTCCTGACCGCATTTCTCGCAGTCAGCTTACCTACCGCCGCCTATAAAAATGGCTCGCCGCATCCGGTAATTACCCCGACCATCGCCGGCGGCAAGGGACTCGGTGATTTTGTCTACCAGGGAACGCTCGGCTGCGATTTCCCGTCCGCGCAATCGGCGCAGCTTGGCCGCCGCATTATCCTGAACAATGCGCTGCAATATCGTGGTTGGGGAAAAATCTGGCCGGCAATCGAAGCGAATTCAAATTTCAATAACGATGGCCCGAACGCCGGAAAAAAGCAGCTATACCTCACGCCAGGAATTTCCGCAGGCCGCTTTCCGCTGTATCGCCATCTCACTCTGAGCCTCGGAGCGGGAATGCAGTTTGCCGTCACTCATTTTCATTCGACCGCACACCAAGCCATCTTCACCGTACGCTTGCCCATTTGAATTCGACGCAGGTTCTGCCATCCCAAAAAAAAATGGAGGACCAGATCGAGATCCGGTCCTCCATGTCCTTCCGGCCCGGTATGAATTATGAACGTCAGGGATGAATGGTAAGAGTTTTTCCTGCAATCACCGTT
>DASZMG010000089.1:0-6074 GCA_035551975.1 Candidatus Acidiferrales bacterium
GGAATGAAAGGATGCCAGTTTGCCACCATGTGCGACCAGTGGCCGAACGCGAACGCCAGCGCGATGCCGATAAAGACCAGCACCACGGAAACCTTGATCATCACCGCCGCGCTGTTGAAGTTGGCCGACTCGCGCACGCCAACCACCAGCACCGTGGTAATAACCACGATGGCCGCCAGAGCGAAGATATCCACGTGAGCCGCAATCGGGTGTCCAAAGAGCGAAAACGAAATCGCTGGGGTCGCATTAAAAGGCAGCTTCACACCGAAGAATCCCATTAGGCTGTTCACATACCCGCTCCATCCGACTGCGACGGTCGCCGCGCCGAACGCATACTCCAGCACCAGCGCCCATCCGATGATCCAGGCCACAATCTCGCCCATGGTCGCGTAGCCGTAGGTATAGGCGCTGCCCGCAATTGGAATCATCGATGCGAACTCGGCATAGCACAGCCCGGCGAAGACGCAGCCGATACCGGCGATGATGAACGAAAGCACAATGGCCGGCCCCGCGAACTGCGCTGCCGCTGTGCCGGTCAGAACAAAAATGCCCGCTCCAATAATCCCGCCGATTCCAATCGTGGTTAGGTTCACTGGGCCTAGCGCGCGCTTCAGCGAATGTTCGCCCGTTTCATCGGCCTCCGCCATAATCGTGCTCAGCGGCTTTGTCGCTAAAAGCTTCGCCATACGTTTCCTCTCAAAATCAATTCAGGCACCCCTGTCAATAATTTTTTCTGCGGCAGACCGTTTTGCCTGCTGCCGCCACAGCCCATATACAGGCAGGCCCAGCAAAACCAGAAACAACCCTGGCCACGTGTACTGCGGCTTGTAACGCAAAAGAACGATACAGATCCACGCCGCCATCAGAATATAAGCCGCCGGCAACACCGGATATCCTATCGCTTTATAAGGTCGCTGCACATCCGGCTGCGTCCTGCGCAGCACAAAAAGCCCGACGATGGTGAGGATGTAAAACACCAGCGCGGCAAACATCGTGTAATCCAGCAGCTGACCGTAAGAGCCCGATAGGCATAGAACGCAGGTCCACACCGCCTGCACAATCAGCGATGCCACCGGCGTTTTGTAGCGCGGATGCAGCCGTCCCGCAGCCTTGAAAAACAGCCCGTCCTGGCTCATCGCGTAATAAACGCGCGCTCCCGCCAGCGTCATGCCGTTCACGCAGCCAAAGGTCGAAATCAGGATCGCCGCCGCCATCAGGTAAGCGCCGCGCGTCGAAAAAACCTGCTCCAGCACCGCCGTCGCCACACGGTCTTCTGACGCATATTGGATCCCGCGCGCAAAAACCGTCGCCCCATGTGGATCGCCGTGCATCGGCAATACCATCAGGTAAACAACATTGCACAGGATATACAGTCCCAGCACCATCCCTGTGCCCACAGCCAGCGACACCGGCAGATTCCGCCGCGGATTTCGCACCTCGCCCGCCGTAAACGTAACGTTATTCCACGCATCTGCGGAGAACAGCGACCCCGTCTGAACCACCGCCACAATCGTGAACACGCCCACCATCGCAATCGGGCCGCCCATCCCTACCTGCACCGCATGCAGGGTCCCGAACCCCGCGCCGCGCCAGAAGTTCGCTCCAAAGTTTGCCTGAATCGCCGCATGGTTCCGTCCCACCAGAACCCCCAGCGCCACCAGTCCAACCAGCGACGCAACTTTGGCCGTCGTGAAGACGTTCTGCACCAGCGCACCAGATTTCAGCCCGAAGATATTCACCAGCGCCAGCACCGCAATCACCACTATGCCGGCGAGGTTCGACGTGTTCAGGCCAATGTCCATATTGCCCAGCACCATCGGCCCCACGCGCCACGCCGGCACATGTCCGATGTGCCACAGCCAATGCGAAGCCGAAACACCCGGAAAGAACACTCCCAGAAATTTTCCGAAAGCCACGGCAACCGCGGCCAGCGTGCCCGTCTGGATCACCAGGAAAAGCGTCCATCCATAAAGAAAGCCCCACATGGGGCCCAGGGCTTCTCGCAGATAAACATATTGTCCGCCGGCTTTGGGCATCATCGCCGCCAGCTCGCCGTAGCTCAGCGCGCCGATGATCGTCATCGCCGCGGTCACCAGCCACGCCGCAATCAGCAGCGCCGGCGATCCCACGTTCCGGCTGATGTCCGCCGGAACGATAAAAATCCCCGAGCCGATCATCGATCCGGCCACGATCGCTGTTGCGCTGAACAGGCCCAGGCCCTGGACAAGATGCGCCGATGCTGGAGATTCGATGCGAGTGGACACTTAAAAGAGTTCTACCGGAAAAACCACTTCCGCGCCATCTCTTTTCCTGTAACTGTGCTCACAAGGCTGAATCAATCCGCCCAAAAAACGGAGGACGCTTGCGCGCCCTCCTCCTGGTTCGTTCCGGCTCTTATTGCCTAGCGGTAATCGTGTTCGTGTTCGTGGTCATGATCGTGGCCGTACAGGTGCTCAACGCCTTCCTGATAGCCACGCCGATAGCCGCGCCGGTACGCTTCTCTATCCTCACCTCTGTAGCGTGGATGCCGGTATTCGTCGCGGTTACGCACGTTCGGTTGGCGATGATTCTCAGCATCTCTGCGTGCGCCTTCAACGCCGTCGTGAAATCCCTCTCGTTGTACACCTTGCAGTTCTGCCGGAGGCTCACCCCACCGATCACGATCATGGTCATACCCCGGAGGTGGCGGCTCCTGTATTGCTGCCATCGGAGCGGTGATTGCACGTGCCATCGAAGCGGTGAAAAGGGTTGCTGCGGCTAATGTTGCGATTGAAAGACACGAAAGGATTCTCTTCATATTTTATGTCCCCTTTTTGGGTCAGATTTCATTCGCTACTTGTGGGATGAAGTGCACCTGACCTCTAAAAAGTTGGATGTCAAAACCTGGGCCAGCATAGCTTCTTTTGCCCTTATTTCTGCGCCTCGCCCGCCTGCTGTAAATAGATGTCTACATTGTCTTTGTTCACCGCAGCCGTGCCGGTATCCACAAATACGGGGTATGGAGAGAAGCTGTCTACCTCGTAATCGGTACGCATAGGCTTTGGCGGATAGTGGAAGACCTCGTCGAGCATTTTCAGGCCGAAGTAGCCCATCGTGTAAGGCTTCTGCGCGATGGTGGTGTCGATCACACCTTCTTTGATCAGGTTCAGCGTGTCCGGATCAACATCCATCGCCACCAGAAGACGATCATGCAGATTTTGCCTCTTCAGCACCTCACCCACATCTTTTCCCGCGGATGCTTCGAGGCATATAAATGCGTCGATCTTGTTTGCCCCGGTCTGCGCCACAAACCGCTGTGTGGCGTCAAAGGCATTGCCGGCATCGCCCTTGATATTGAATATCTCAACCGTCTTCATCCCCGGGTGCGTTGCGAAGACCTCCTCATAGCCATTCAGGCGCTCATCGAGGTTCGGCTGTCCCGGCATGGTGAAGAAAACAACGTTGCCCTTGCCGCCAAGCTTTTCCACCACGCGCTGACCACCCAGATGGCCGGCTTCGCGGTTGTTCGTGCCGATAAAGAAAAGGCGATGGCTGTGCGGCGCATCCGAGTCGATGGTAATCACCGGAACGCCCGCCTCAATAGCCTGATTGATCTCGGGCTGCAGCACGGTTGCATCCGCCACCGAAATCAGAATTCCATTTGGCTTGGCCCGCACCGCGTTCTGCAGCGCCTCCAGTTCAGCCTGGGCATCGAATGTATTGGGTCCGGCGACCACAGGCTTTACTCCATATTGGCGCGCAGCCCTGTTAAAGCCCGCGACGGCGGTCTGCCAGTATGGCAACGCCATATTATTCGCGACCAGGTAATAAGTCTCAGAATAGGAATGCCGCTGGCAGCCCGTAAGGGCACATATTGCCAACGGAAGAATGAGCAGGAATGTTATTCCTCTTTTGCGCATAAAACCTCCCGCATCGAAAAAGTACACACGAGAACAGCCCGAACTGCGCCTTACACAGCGAAGCGACATGATTTGCCCGGCCTTCGTGTCCGCGAGATTCTACTCCCTCACACGCGGAATTGCCATTTAGCCTCAACAAAACTTATTCGGCCTGAGTGATTTGCCCCTTTTGAGATGTCCAGCAAGCTGCTAGGCGTTCTCCAGAATCCGAACGAAGTTCGCGGCTGACTTCGACGCGTCGCAGCCCGGTGAAAAAATCGCCGAGATCGCCGCAATAGAATCGGCGCCCGCCTGCCGGACCGCCGCGGCATTCTCGATCGAAATGCCCCCAATCGCAACCAGGGTCTTGCTTGTAATACTTCGCGCCAGTCTAACCCCTGAAAGGCCTACCACCGGGTCAGAATTCGCCTTCGTCGCCGTCGCAAATACCGGGCCAATGGCAATGTAGTCCACTGGCTCCCCATCGGCTGCGCGCAGCTGCGCCTCATTATGCGTGGAAACTCCAACAATCTTCCCCGTCCCCATAATCGCGCGCGCCTGGGCTGCCGTCACGTCCATCTGTCCCACATGAACACCGTTGAATCCGGCCGCAAGCGCCAGCTCCGGCCAGTCATTCAGGATCAGCCGCATCCCGGAACCTGCGGCCTCGCGCATCACCCGCGCATCCGCAAGAACCTCAGTCTCCGTTCCCTGCTTGTTCCGGTATTGAAGAATCCCAACGCCCGCTTCCGCCAGATCGACCACCAGCCGCCGCAGAAAACCCGCGCGATCCTGCGCCGCTGTCAGAAAAGAGGCGTCCAGGATCGGATAAAGCCGAGGAAAATTCCCGTTCGAACCCATCTTCAAAGTGTATCCGCGCCTGCGCGCCTATTCGGGATCGGCACGAATCTCGGCGTTCCCGAACATCATCCGCGGCACTCCCATCCAGAAGCGATTGCTTACGCGAGTCATCACGTCTGCTTCGCGGTCGGCGAGCCTGCTCTGTGCTTCCTGATATGGCCCCACAAATCGCGCTCTCCCAGGCAAGGTCCGGTATATCCGGGGAAGCCACCGCGACGCCGCGGCAAACGCATCCTGTTCCCGCTTGCCAAAGTCCAGCGAAAATTCATCCCGAAACCGCGGGGGCAGCCACGCGGTGGTAAGCGCGCGATACCAGCGAGGAACCGGAACCCAGGATCCCCGGCCGTGCAGCACTCTATGCGCCATCTCCCGTGACAGCGCATTCACCCCCAGCTTGTCCGACGACAGCATGGCCTCCCCGTACATCTGAAACCCAGCCCAATCCGGCGGCAACGCGCTCGCGGGAATCCCGAACAGCGCCGCCAGGGTCCAGCTCTGCTTGTAGTACGCCTCTCGCTCATCGACGGACAGCGGTGACAGTACGCAATCGTATGCGCGCAGCGCGCTCTCCACCAACGTGGCGTAAACCCACAACAGCGCGTTCACTTCGTTGGCTTCATAGGGTGATCCCTCAACATAGCCGGCCACCCTCGCAGGAAGTTCCCCCTGGATTCGCGTGTGCAATTGATATAAATGCCGCGAAGCGGCCAGCGCCTGATCGAGAGTTCCGAAGATCATCGTGAACACGACGCGGAATGTGTTGTGAAACCTGGCCAGCGGATCGGCGCGAAGGTTGGAGTGCTGATCGAGAGCGGCAGCCACCCAGGGGTGCGCCAACTGCAGAATCGCCGCGCGTCCTGCGCCCAGGAATACCGCGGATTCACGGTTTACCTTCCAGCTGATCGAAGCTGGTCCATAGATTCCCTCGCTCGGATTTGACGCATCCCGACGAACCGACTCCCAAAGACCCTTGATATGCTCGCGCGTGACAGCTGCTTCCGAGAGTTCCATAGACGATATGATTCAGTCCAGCCTTAGAAGAGAGACCGGGCGACTTAAATTGAAGGACTGCGGCATCCCAGCTCGCCGCAATCCGCAACTGCGCCGATTGGGCAATCGCGCTCGCGACAGGAAGAGTCGACACAGCCAAGCCCTGATTTTTCGCCCTACTCTTGCTTCAGAGCCGCCTGCCGTTCGAAGAACCGCTCCATAAACTTCGTGTCGAACTTGCCCGCGATAAACTCGTCGTCCTGAAAGATCTTCTCGTGCAGTGGAATCGTCGTATGGATCCCCTGCACAACAAACATCCCCAGCGCGCGCCGCATCTTTTGCATC
>DASZMG010000090.1:0-17027 GCA_035551975.1 Candidatus Acidiferrales bacterium
CGCAGTTCGTCCACCGCGCAGTCGAATGCACCAACGAATAAGCAGCGCGAGCAGGAGTCGGTGCAGATACGCGTGGCCGAAGCTGCCGCGGAAATTCAGGCAGCGCGCGCAGTGCTCCAAGTGGACCGTGAGCGCATCAACGAACAGGGCCGCGCCGGAAATTTTCCGGGTGATGAAGAGCGCGTCACCTATCGCCTGAACATTGGATATGCCACCAAACTTTGCGTCAGCGCCGTCGAGCGCCTTTATCCACTTTCCGGCGCGCAGAATATCGGCATGGATAATCCCCTGCAGCGCGCCTGGCGCGACGTCCACGCCGTGAGCCTGCACGTGGGCCTGCGCTGGGACCTGAACGCCGTGAACTTCGGCGCTGTGAAGCTCGGACTCAAGTGCCCGGACCCACGCGTTTAATCCAAGCAAGAAATTCTGAGGAGATCTCATGACTCAGCCCATCGAATCCAAAGCTCGCGCGAAGGATGGTTGCCAGCTTTTCTATCGCGTTCATCCGCAGCCGGGAAAACCGCGCATCGCGCTGATCCATTCGCTCGCGCTCGACACCAGCGTTTGGGACGGAGCGGTGAAGGAACTCGCGCCTGACTTCGAAGTTCTCGTCTACGATTGTCGTGGCCACGGCAAATCCGACCGTGCACCTGGCCCGTATACCACGCGCCTTTTTGCCGACGATCTCACGGCCATTCTCGATCACGCCAAGTGGCCTGCGGCCAACGTAGCGGGCTGCTCCATGGGCGGCTGCGTCACGCAGGCGTTTGCTGCAGCATATCCGCAGCGCGCGCAGGCGCTCGGATTAATTGACACAACCGCCTGGTATGGACCGACTGCTCCCGCCGATTGGGCCCAGCGCGCAGCGAAAGCGACCGAATCGGGATTTAAAGGCATGATCGGATTTCAGGTGACGCGCTGGTTCAGCGACGGCTTTCGCGAGGCGCACCCTGAAGTGGTGGAAGCGACCACGCGCGTGTTTCTCGCAAACGATCTTGCCTGCTACCAGGCCACCTGCAAAATGATGGGCGAACTTGATTTTCGCGCGGCGTTACCTTCGTTCCGCATGCCGGTATCTATCATCGTCGGTGAAGAGGACTACGCGACGCCGTTGGCCATGTCCGAAGCGCTGCACGCGGCCATTGCCGGCTCGACGCTGCACGTAATCCGCGGCGGGCGCCACATCACTCCTGTGCAGTGCCCGCGTGAAATTTCCGGATACTTGCGCGAACTCGTCGGCCGCACCGCAGCCGCAGCGCGCTCCTGATCGCCATTCACGCGTCGTAGGCGAAAATGATCAGCCGCGTATTCTCGAACGTGAATTCGCCCACTTCGCGCATGTCCATTTTGCGGTGCGCCCGCAACGAAGTTTCGTTGCTGGCCTTGATGAACAGAACGCCTTCGCGCCCCGGCAAAAGCTTTCGCAGTTCCGCGAACATCATGGCCGCAATGCCTGATCCGCGCGCAGACGCATCCACGCAAACCGGGCCGTAAGAATAGGCATTCGCGGCCCCTGGATATGCGCGGAACATGGCTTCGAGAATCGGCGGGTTCACGCCGCACTTATCGCGCGTCAAGACGAAACCGATGACTTTTCCCTTCCGCCGCGCCACCGCCGCCGATGATGCTTGAACGCTCGAAGCAATTTCCTCGCGCGTAAAACGCACGGCCAACTGGCCGCCGTTCTCCCTCGCATTTTTCCACGCCAGCTCGAAGATGCCGTCCACATCCGCCACTTGGGCTTGAGAGATAACAATTCCCGCCATATTCATCTCATGCGCTCGCACACCATGCAGTATGATTTTCCCGTGAACATCATTCTCAGCGAAGTGGAAGCGCGTGTGCTCGGTTCGCTCATCGAAAAAGACGTTACCACGCCGGATTACTATCCGCTCTCGCTCAATGCGCTGATGAATGCATGCAATCAAAAGTCGAATCGCGAGCCGGTGATGAATCTCGACGAAGACGCCGTGCGCCAGGCCATTCGCGGGTTGGAAAAGCGTGGCCTGGCCGGACCGGCGGATACTTTCGACAGCCGCGTCACAAAATACGAGCATCGCTTGCAGGAAGTTTTCAATTTCGATCGCCGCGAAACGGCGCTGATCTGCACACTATTGCTGCGAGGTCCGCAGACGCCCGGCGAGCTGCGCTCCCGTTCCGAACGCATGCACAAATTCGACGATCTCTCCGAGGTTGAATCCGCCCTGCAGCGCCTGATGCAGCGCGATCCGCCGCTGGTCAGGATTTTGCCGCGCCAGCCCGGCACGAAAGAAGCGCGCTACATACAACTGCTTTCGGGCGACCCCGAAGAGGCGCCTGCCGCGGCCTCGGCGCAAGCGTCCGCATCCGAACCGCGCCAGCCGTCAAACTCCCGCGATGCCGACCGCGTTTCGCAGCTCGCCCATGAGATCTCGCAACTCCACGACGAAATTGCTGAACTCAAGCAGCAGTTCTCCAACTTCCGTAAGCAATTCGAATAGGATTTTTCGCGTTTGTAACAAGCAATCGCCCAACGGGAATGGTGTCAAATGGCGGGAATAGACCGCGAACGCTGCTACTTGAGGAGTTTTTGCAGCAGAGACTTGCCTTCGGAGTCGCTCAGCACGCCCTTTTGAAGCAGCAGCATGATTAGTTCGTTCATTACGAAGACTAATTTTCTGGCAGATGTTTGGAATATTGTCTGTGACTCGTGTCACAAAAGCAGCCTGCGCGGCCCGCTCACAAACGGATTCCCGCGCTCGAAGAACCGCAGTTGCCGGTGCGCTTCCTTCGACAAACCGATTCGCGTGGTGATCCCAATCTCCCCTACCGGCTTTACCGCCGTGCCCAGCCACAAAGGGCTCTGTGGTGAGCACAGGTCCAGCCCATCCTCCGCCTTGGTGATCTGCATGGCCCTTGCCAACCGGCCCGGGCCTTTTGTCAGCCCTTCGACATGTGTCACGCCTCGATTGCGCTCCATGATCTCTATTCCTTCGAGCGGCTCGATCCCCCGAATCAGCACTCCTCCGCCTTTTCCCTCCGGTTCGCTGGAAACGTTCATCATCCAATGCACACCATAGTTAAAATAGACGTAGGCATGCCCGTGCCGCCCGAAAAGCGTGCGATTCCGTGCCGTCTCCCCGCGAAATGCGTGGCAAGCCGCATCGCCAATCGGATACGCTTCCGCCTCAACGATTCGCCCGCTCAGACGCGCTTCCGGAACGTCATGCACCAGCGTCTTGCCGATCAAGTAGCGGGCCAATTCCGTGGTATCGACGGGCAATTCCTCGACGCGCAGCCGCCGCAGATGACGTTTCCACGCACCAGCCGTTTGCGCACCCGCCAAATCTGATTTCCTCAACCGCTTCGATTGCGTTTTGGCGGAACTCATTTTGTGCATAGGCGTTGATGCCACACTTGTTCTAGCATAGCGGCAGGAGATTCCAGCGATGCCTCAAACCTGCGAACATGTCAAAGAGATTCGAAGCGTAAAACCGCACACCACAGGATGCGAGGAATGCCTGAAAACGGGCGACACATGGGTCCACCTGCGCCTGTGTCTCGAGTGCGGGCATGTTGGTTGCTGCGACAGCTCGAAAAACAGGCACGCCACTAAACATTATCACTCGACGCATCACCCTATCATGCAGTCGTTCGAACCCGGCGAAGACTGGAAGTGGTGCTACGTCGATAATATGGAGATCGACTAGCGCTATAACCCGTTCTCTCAGCGTCCGCCGCTGAATTTCGTTCCTTTGCACCTTTCCACCGTGATACATACAGATCGTCATGGCCACCAGCCCGCAAACACTCAAGGAACAATCCTGGCCTTCCCTACCTCTGGCGGAATGGAAGGAAACCTGCGACACGCTGCACATCTGTACGCAAATCGTCGGCAAAGTGCGCCTGGCGCTCACGCCCCACATTAACCATTGGTGGGAGGTTCCGCTCTACGTGAGCGCGCGCGGCCTTACCACTTCACCCATTCCTTGCTCGCGCGGCGTCTTCGAGTGCCAGTTCGATTTTATCGATCACACCCTGCACATCGTTACCAGTTGGAGCGAGAACAAAAGCCTGCGTCTGCATTCGCGCCCCATAGCGGATTTCTACGACCATTTCATGCGCGAGATTCACGCGCTCGGCATCGACGTGCACATCTGGCCCGTGCCAGTCGAGGTGCCCGATCCCATCCGCTTCGATCAGGATAAAACCCACGAGCGGTACGATCCCGGCTATGCGCACCGCTTCTGGCGGCTGCTGGTCACCCTGGACGGCGTTCTCAAGGAATTTCGCACGCGCTTTATAGGTAAGGTCAGCCCGGTGCACTTTTTCTGGGGAAGTTTCGATCTATGCTGCACGCGCTTTTCAGGACGTTCCGCGCCACCGCGCCCTGGCGCGGATAAAATTACCCGCGATGCTTATTCTCATGAAGTCATCAGCGCCGGCTGGTGGCCCGGAGGAGGCCCCGTCGCGGATGCGGCGTTTTATGCGTACGCATCGCCTGAGCCGCAAGGCTTTCGCGAAGCAACAGCGCAACCCGTTGCTGCCGCATACAAGGCTCACCTCGGCGAATTTCTATTGCCTTACGAAGACGTGCGCGTTTCAGCCGATCCCAAAGCCGCGCTGCTGGCGTTTTTGCAAAGCACCTACGAAGCTGGCGCAAATCTCGGCCACTGGGATCGCGCCACCTTGGAAAAGCGAGCGTAGCTCCGGCTATCGCCGCGACTCGCTAAAGAAATGCCAGCCCGGGCCGTAAGCACTGGACTGGAACGCCATCCGCCTACGATTCGCCCGTTGTGATCGATGGTGTAATTTTTCACGGCGATCACCTTGCTGGTCGCCGAAACCATACCGTCTGGCCAGCCGATCCGATCGAACACCAGCGTCATTGATCCGTGGGTGCTGAAGCTACCCAGCTTTTTACCGGCATCCACATGCCCGCTTAGATAGGCGCCGCGCGGGAACGTAACCCGTTCGACTCGCTGGCTCCCGCTCAGCCGGCAGAGAATCGGATCGCCGTCGTCCACCGTGGCCGGTGAAAGATGAGGCTCATCGAGCGTGCAGCGTAATAGGGTGCCCGCCGGAACAAATTTCTGCTGCGCCTGCATTTGCGAAACGGATCCGAATATTGCAATTGCCGCCGCTATAAGTGCAAAAATCCTCATAAGAACCTCGCAACAAACGTATGAATCCGACAGCGGCTGGTATTGCGGAATGTACTCCTTCTACCCTATTGGAGCAATACCCGTTGCTCGGCAGAATTAGCAGGAGGTCGGCTGAATTCTCAATGCTCCTGAGGAGATCTACATGCCCTGCCTGTTACTCATTCTGTTCCTGGCGTTCCCGCGTCTGGCGTTGGTGCTCATATTCTTTTTCTCCAATTATCTGCAACGGGCCTACCACAACTTCATCATCCCGTTGCTGGGATTCATATTTCTTCCTCTGACCACGCTAATCTACGCGTGGATGGTCAATGGCGATCGGCCGCTGGTGGGAGCGAATCTGCTGATTCTGATTATTGCTGTGGTAATTGACGTTGGCAGTTTGGGAAGTGGCGCCTATCACCGTCGTACTCGCATGATCGATTAGCACTCAGTTCCAAGAATGCGCGCAGCAGAAAGTTCACGTCGTACGGCTGATCCAGGCCGAGACTCTCGGCGTTACGCGAGAGATCGAAAGGCTGTTATCTTGCAGTTGCTGCCTTGGCTTTCTTGGCACCGGTGATTTGCTCTTCGCGTTCTGCTTCGTGCGCGTGCCGTTCTTTCAGAGTTTCCTCGCTTTGCTGCGTCAAAAGCAGCCTGGACGTGTCATATCCCAGCTCTTCGATGCGCTCAAGAATGCCGCGGTGTGTTCCCTTGTCGAGCTTTGAACTGCGGCTCAAAATCCACAAATACTTGCGGCTCGGCTCGCCCACTACCGCATATTCGTAAAAAGCGTTCAGCAAGAGAATCCAGTAATCTCCCGCAAATGGCCACTGATACTGCACCTTCAGCTTGGCCTTGCTTACCGGGTCAACTACCTTGGCCACCCCGCGCACAATCTTTTTCTTTCCGCTCGATGTGCGACACGCATTCACCACCTCGATGCGACCGTCCCCATGCATCGTGTAATGAGCCGTCGTATTTCCCGCGCAATCGCCCTCGAATGGATTGGGATTCCGGGCGATCTCATACCAGCTCCCCATGTAGCGGTTCAGATCGACTTTATCCACCGTGCGCAATGGCCTCGCGGATTTCTCCCCATTGCCGTCGGTTCCGAATGCCACCGCTGCGCCCGCCACCATGATGGAAGCACCCAGCCCGATCCACCAAAGCGCCTTCTCCGATTCCGTGGCCATGTACGCCTCCAATGAGGATTCACAGCAGTGATACGCGAGAGCACTGCCTTTCAATATCGGCCAGACGCTGGTTTCCGCCACAATATTTCCTGTAGTTGTGCACGCAAAATCGTTCCGGAGTTTTTGCACGGCGCCAGGGTCCATGCCCTTTGCCCTCTAAAGGCTAGCTCTCGCCCGAGATCTTCCTGCAACAGGCGTGGCAACACGAAGTGCGCAATAGTATTGCGCTTTACCCTGTGCTATCTTCCGGTATCAACTCTGTTGGTGCGGTCTGGGAGATCGCCATGCGGACGTTTCGAACGCTCCTGCTGGTCCTGCCTTTCGCATCCGTACTCCTGTGCATATCGCCAGCGTTTCCGCAATCTTCGTCACCCACAGCAGACAAACCTTCTCCGCAATCACAACCGGCTCAGCCCTCCGCGGCTGACGAAACGCGGCTTACCCTAACCAAAGATGTGATGAACGAAATGGCGGGCGGCCAGATCGCCGCGGTTTGCAATCGCTTTACGCCGGACCTGAAGGACAACCTTACAGAAGACAAGATGCAGTTTGTGTGGAACCGGCTTACCGGCGTTGCCGGTGGCTTCCAAAAGCAGCTTTCGCAGTCCACCCGCACCATTCGCGGCATGAGCGCCTACGTGGCGAAAAGCCAGTTCGAGGATTCCAAAGTGGAACTGGGCCTGGTCTTCAACGATCAGAATCAGATCAGTCACATCTGGATCGCTCCTGTCGCTGACCTGACTCAGCAAGAAATGGAATCCACGGCAAAAGAGGTGGTCAACTCGCTGCGGCAAAAGCAATTCGAGCAGCTAACGATCCGCTTCAGCAACGAGCTTCAAGTGCGCATGCCGGCTGACCGGCTGGAAATGTCCTGGTCCCACGTGCTCTCTCACCTGGGGCCATTTAAAAACATAAAGCTTGCTGCGAAAGATGACGAACTCGATTTCGTCGATGTAACCTGCGTTTTCGAAAACGGCGAGATTATCGTTCGCGTCGCCTTCGATCCATCCGGAAAAATCGGAGGCTTGTGGATGTTGCCAGTCGATTCGGAACCCGCCGACACGCCGAAAATCTAATTCAAGGATCTGCTGCACGTAGTAAATTGTCGCCCATCTGGGAAGCGCAGTTCGGTCAGATTTCGCTGCGCTCGAGCCAACGCCCGAGAAAAACGGCGACTAAACTTCAGGCAGTGTTGCATCGTCCATCTGGGCTGGCTGTACGAATCGGAAATGACGGTTCTGGTGATTGGCGCGATGAAGCTGAACAGAAATTTTGCGCCAAACTACAAAAGAGTTCAAAAAAGGGCAAGTCCTGCGCCGAATGTCAGAGCTTATTCAGCCCTTCCGTCAGTTCGATGTAGTTGCCCCACGGATCGGTCACAAATGCCTGCGTGATTCCCAACTCAGGGCGCTTGGTGAAAGGCACATCAAACTTGACGCCATTCGCCTGAGCCTTCTGCACAAACTCTTCAAGATTCTTGATCTCGAAGCCGATGTGGTCGAGCGTGGTTCCCTTCGTGCCGATAGAGACGGTCGTAGCAGCTCGGAACCGCAAGCTCGTTCCGGGCAATTCCAATGCCTTCGCCGCCGTGGGACCTGCGCCGGACGTTCCGTCGGCCGCGCCAAACACTTTCTGGTACCACTCCCGCATGGCTGTCGCGGAATTAGCTCCGTCCGGCGGCGCGCCCACCGCGTTGAAGTGAATGTGGTCGAACTTGATTGGCACGCTGTTCGAGGAATTCTCGATAAACTCGATCTTTACGCCGTCGCCAGTGTAGACGAAGCCACAGCTATGCGTCGCTGTAGCGTTGCATCCCTTCACCGGCTCGGTCTTCAATCCCATCGCCGCGAATTTGTCCATTAGGCCCGCGCCGCTCTTCACCTGAAACCCGATGTGATCCACGCCGCCGGTACCATTGGCCGGATCGCCTTTTCTGATTCCGATTATGCCGCCCGGAAACTTCACCATGTCATTCGGGCCAAGCTTCACCGGGGTGCCGCCGATATCGACGAAAAATTTCTCGCTGGCTGCCACGTCTTTCACCACCAGGTGCACGTGTCCCATGGACACGCCCATTTCATTCGGCGGCGACAGTTGCGCTCGTGAAACTCCCACCGTCGCTAGCGCCATCGCCACAAGCGCTGCCATCAAGCTAAGTTTTCTCATCGTCGACATAATCGTGCTCACTCTCTCTGCCACTGTTTTCGTTCTAAATCCCGGCGCTCTCTTATATCACTTCAAGAGCAAATCGGGGCACCTTCCAAAATGTTTTCCTCCGGAACAAGTCGGTTCCAAGCGCCCTCCCGGATTTCCATTTTCGGCGGCGTCCCGCTGTGCTAACCTTAAACAACGTGGAGCGGGAATAATCCCGTTTTATAACTGACGAACTAATAACACCAGCCCCAGTACGTCTCTTCGCTCGCCTGGGCAAGGCAGGGAGTCCGATAAGCCATGGCAACAACTACAATTAACGCTGCGGGACGCAAACGCGAAGTCCTCGATACCGCCGTTATTCGTTTCTGCGGAGACTCGGGCGACGGCATGCAGATCACCGGCAGCCAGTTCACCAATACGGTCGCCCTTTACGGAAACGACCTGGCCACCTTGCCCGACTTCCCGGCGGAAATCCGCGCCCCCGCGGGCACGCTGCCCGGCGTCAGCGGCTTCCAGGTCCATTTTTCATCTCAGGATGTCTTTACCCCCGGTGATACGGTCGACGCACTCATCGCCATGAACCCGGCCGCGCTGAAAATGAACATCGCGGACCTGAAGCCCAACGGCATCCTAATCGTCAACTTGAATGATTTCGGTGACCTCGATCTGCGCAAGGCGCAGATGACTTCAAACCCGATCGAGGATCATTCGCTGGATGGCTACCGCCTGTTTTCGGTGGAGCTCACCAAGCTCACCCGCGCCGCCCTTAGGGATCTCGGCCTTGACAACAAGAGCGTCGACCGGTGCAAGAATTTCTTCGCGCTGGGCATGTGCTACTGGCTCTACAACCGTTCGATGGAAAACACCTTTCGCTGGATCGACGCAAAATTCAGCAAGAAACCTCAACTTGTTCAGGCCAATCGCATGGCCATGCAGGCGGGCTACAGTTATTGCGAAGCCACCGAAGCGTTTCAGATCAGCTACGAAATTCCACCGGCGAAGCTCTCGCCGGGTGTGTATCGCAACATCAGCGGCAACACTGCTCTGGCCATGGGTTTTGTGGCCGCTTCGCAGAAGGCAGGCCTGCCGCTGTTCCTCGGTTCCTATCCGATCACGCCTGCGTCCGACATTTTGCACGAGCTTGCCGCGTACAAAGATTTTGGCGTGATCACCTTCCAGGCCGAAGACGAAATCGCAGCAGTCACGTCCGCCATTGGCGCCGCTTACGGCGGAGCTATCGGGCTTACCACCACTTCCGGCCCCGGCATGGCGCTCAAGACCGAGGCCATGGGCCTGGCTGTTGCCGTCGAACTACCTCTGGTGATTTGCGACATCCAGCGCGGAGGTCCGTCCACCGGCTTGCCCACAAAAACCGAACAGGCCGATTTGCTCCAAGCGCTGTACGGACGCAACTCCGAGGCCCCCATTCCGGTGCTCGCGCCGGCCACTCCCGGAGACTGCTTCTGGATTGCCATGGAAGCCACACGCATCGCTATCAAGTACATGGTGCCGGTAATCATTCTTTCCGACGGTTACCTCGCCAACGGCGCCGAGCCCTGGAAAATTCCAGACATCTCGCAGCTGCCCGAAATTCCTGTGAAGTTCGAGAAGAATCCCGTCGACTTCAAGCCCTATCGCCGCGATCCGCAAACGCTCGCGCGCCCCTGGGCCGTTCCCGGTACTCCGGGACTCGAGCACCGCATCGGCGGCCTCGAAAAGCAGGACGTTACCGGCAACGTGAACTACGAGCCTCTGAACCATGAGCGCATGGTTCGCTTGCGCGCACAAAAGGTCGAAGCCATCGCGCAGGATATTCCGGACGCGGTTCCCGTCGGCGCCGATTCCGGTGACCTCCTGATCGTTTCATGGGGTTCGACCAGCGGCCCGATTACCGCGGCGCTGCGCTCAGAGAAGTTCAAAGACCACAAAATCGGTCACGTGCATCTGCGCTACCTGAATCCGCTGCCGAAAAATCTCGGCGACGTGCTGATGCGGTACGACAAGGTGCTCGTTCCTGAAATGAACATGGGCCAGCTCGTCATGGTTCTGCGCGCAAAGTATCTGGTCGACGCGCAGGGCTACAACAAGATTCAGGGCAAGCCGTTCAAGACGTCGGAGCTCGAGCGCAAAATCGAACAGGTGCTCGCCCAAGAGTAATCGCCGATCCGATGAGGATCGGCGTACCGAAGCGAGCGACGCGAGCGAGGGGTCTCTCTTCGGCGTCGAATTAGTAGCAGGCTAGATAGGAGCGCCATCATGGCTACAGAAACGTTGCCGGTCTACACCAAAAAAGACTTCCAAACCGACCAGGAAATCCGCTGGTGCCCTGGCTGCGGCGACTACGCCATTCTCTCCGCGGTGCAGTCCGTTTTCGCCGAGCTCGGCGTGCGCCGGGAGAATTTCGTGTTCATTTCCGGCATCGGCTGCTCCAGCCGCTTTCCCTATTACATGAACACATTTGGCTTCCATACGATTCACGGACGCGCCCCAGCCATCGCCACCGGCCTGAAAGTCAGCCGCCCCGAGCTCGATGTGTGGGTCGTCACCGGCGACGGCGATTCCCTTTCTATCGGCGGCAATCACACCATTCACATGCTGCGCCGCAATGTCGGGCTGAAGGTTCTACTCTTCAACAACCGCATTTATGGACTGACCAAGGGCCAGTACTCCCCCACGTCCGAAATCGGCAAGAAGACCAAGTCCACCCCGTTTGGCACCACCGATCGCCCTTTCAATCCCATTTCTTTGGCCATCGGCGCCGAGGCGACGTTTGTCGCTCGCTCCGTTGACGTCTTCCAGCAGCACTTGAAGGAGACCCTGAAGAAGGCCTCGGCTCACAAGGGCTCCGCCTATATCGAAATCCTGCAGAACTGCAACATCTTCAATGATGGCGCTTGGGAAGATCTCACCGAAAAGGACGCTCGCAGCGAGCACATCATCCAACTCGAGCACGGCAGGCCCCTCATCTTTGGCAAGAACAAAGACAAAGGCATCCGCATGAATGGGCTTGATCTTGAAGTCGTCCAGCTCGGCAACGGTATCACCGAAAAGGATCTGCTGGTCCACGATGAAGCGCATCCGCGCCCGGCCTATGCCTTCCTGCTAGCTCACATGGAAGAGCGCCCTGGATTCCCGACTCCCATCGGCGTGATTCGCTCCTGGGAAAATTTCACGCCGTACGAGGATCTGATCAACAGCCAGATCCGCGAAGTACAGGAAAAGCGAGGCAAAGGCGACCTGGAAAAGCTTCTGCGCGCCGGAGATACCTGGGAAGTTCGAGCCTGATAGCCGCGCACAACTTCGCTTTTCCCGCGATACGCGGTGGGCATCGCCGCCGATAGGGCCTTCGATATATTTGGAATAAGCATGTTTTGTTTTAATAGCCGTTCGGAATGACCCTTTCTGAAAACCATCCTGGTCTTTGACGACCGTTTATAATTTCTTTAGGTATCAGGAGGAGCCCACACTCCTTTTCCCTGTTTTGGCGAATCCCTGCCAAACTGTATCTCTTGTAGTTACAATGACGAACGCTTAGAGGACCTACAATGAAACTGCTTCAGAAGGGCTTTTCACTCATCGAACTGTTGATCGTGGTGGCAATTATTTTGATCATCGCTGCCATCGCAATTCCCAATTTGCTCCGGTCGCGCATGGCCGCCAACGAAGCTTCCGCCGTCGGTTCCATCCGCACCATCAACACCGCTGAAATTACTTATTCAACCACCTGGGGGCTCGGATTTGCCGCAGCGCTCACAAATCTTGGCGGTACTACTCCTTGCACTGCCTCTTCAAATAGCGCCTGCTTGCTCGATCCTGTTCTGGGAGCGGGAGCTAAGAGTGGCTACACCTTTGCCGCAGCCGGCAATACACCAGTCGCCGGAGCGGATCAGGGGTACGAGGTAAACGGAACTCCAACCTCAGTGGGCACCACCGGAACGCGTTCGTTCTGTTCAGACCAATCCGGTGTGATTCGCTACAAAACGACCGGCGCAGCTATCGGCACCGCCGCAGGCAATTGCGCCGCTGTAACCACCATCCTGCAATGACTGCATTCTACTAATCCAGCGTTCCTTCGGCCGCGACGCTGAAGGAATGCTGGTGCCCGCAGGGTCAGGCCATCTTGCGGACCGATTAGCAGACGGAACTGTCATCCTCTCACGGGGCTGAGGCGCTTTCTGCCAAGCTTGCTTCGTGCCCACCGAGTGCTATTCTTGCAGTTCGGATGCTGAAAATGGCCGTTTACCTCGATTACAACGCTACCACCCCCGTCGACGCGGCCGTGTTCGACACCATGGCGCCCTTTTTCACCTCGAATTTCGGCAATGCCGGTTCCATCCATACTGCCGGCCAGCGTGCCCGCGCCGCTGTCGACGCCGCACGTGAGTCCGTGGCCGCCCTACTCGGCGCAAAGCCTAGCGAAATTGTCTTTACCAGTGGCGGCACCGAAGCTGACAATCTTGCGATTTTAGGTACCCTCGCTCGCATGGTACCGTCCCCGTCCGACGGGGCGCGCCGCCACGTGATCACCAGCGCCATCGAACATCACGCCGTGCTTAACACCTGCGAAGATCTGCAGAAGTCCGGTGTGGACGTCACGTTCGTGCGCGTCGGTCCGAGCGGTGTGATCGATCCTGAAGACATACGCCACGCTCTACGGCACGAAACCGTCCTCATTACCGTTATGCACGCCAACAATGAACTCGGCACGGTTCAGCCCATCGCAGAAATCGCCAAAGTCGCCAAGGAAGCGGGTGTGGCGTTTCATTGCGACGCTGTGCAGTCAGCCGGCAAAGTGCCCATTGACGTGAACCGACTTGGCGTCGATTTGCTCTCCATCTCCGCGCATAAGATCTACGGTCCTAAGGGCACCGGCGTTCTTTACGTGCGCTCCGGCATCTCCGTAGAGCCACTGTTTCACGGAGGCCATGCCGAACGAGATCGGCGGCCCGGCACCGAAAATGTTCCCGGAATTGTCGGCATGGGCAAGGCCGCCGAGCTCGCGCGCAGCCAACTTGAAACGGACGCCCCACGCATAAGCTCGCTGCGCGATCGCATCGAGCGCGCGCTGCTCGAAAAAATTCCTACCGTGCGCGTGAATGGGGATCCCATGCGTCGCGTCCCGAACACCACGAATCTCACCTTTCCCGGTGCTGGCGGCGAAGCGCTCCTAATCGCTCTCGACCTGCAAGGAGTCGAGTGCTCCACCGGTGCCGCCTGCTCTTCCGGAGCCGTCGAGCCTTCGCACGTGCTCACCGCCATCGGCCTTTCCGATGACGATGCGCGCTCCACCCTGCGCATCAGCCTCGGCCGGCCCACCACCGCCGCCGAAATCGAGGAAGCCATTCGCGTCATTCCCGATGTTGTCGCCCGCCTGCGCGCCATTTCCCCTCGCGCCGCAGCCGAAGCTCCCGCACGGTGATCTTCGGCTCCTTGATCGTCGGCTCGGATATTCAGCCCGATTGGTGTTCTAGGTTAGAATGGAAACTCCGCATGAGCTCACTTATCGAAGCCGGATTGCGTCACGCCGAATTGCGTGAAGTCGACCTGCGCAAGACCGCCGCTCCAACCACAACAAACACGATCGCCGTCGCCATGAGCGGAGGCGTCGACAGCTCCACCGTTGCCGCCATGCTTCACGCGCGCGGACAAGCCATCGTCGGCCTCACCATGCAACTCTGGAACCAGCGCCGTCTGCCTCAGTTGCAGACGCCCGGCGCTTCATTCGGGCATCGCTGCTGCTCCATCGACGATGTCTATGATGCCCGCCGTGTTGCCGAGCATCTGTCGATTCCCTACTACGTCATCAATTTCGAGCGCGAATTCGAGCAAACGGTCATTCGCCCTTTCGTCACCGACTATCTTGAAGGCCGCACGCCGATTCCCTGTACCCATTGCAACAATGACGTTAAGTTCGATCGCCTGCTCGCCACCGCGCGCCAGATCGGCGCCGAGCGCGTCGCCACTGGACACTACGCGCGCCTCCGTTACAACGGCGCTACGCATCGGTACGAACTCCTGCGCGCCATCGACGAATCGAAGGACCAGTCTTATTTTCTGTTCGGCCTTACCCAGGACCAGCTCGCCCGCGCCGAATTTCCCCTGGGCGAACTTACCAAGCAGGAAGTGCGCGAAATTGCCCGGCGGCTCGCAGTACCCGTCGCGGAAAAGCCGGAGAGCCAGGAAATTTGTTTTGTGCCTTCGGGAAATTACGTGCGTTTCATCGAAGGTTATCTGCAGGAGCAAGGAACCGCGCTCGCAAGCGAATCAGGCGAGATTGTCACCACTGCGGGCGAAGTGCTCGGCCGCCACAACGGCCTGCATCGTTACACTGTCGGACAGCGCAAGGGGCTTGGCCTTGCGGTCGGCTATCCGGTTTACGTCGTGGCTCTCGACCGCGCCAAGAACCAGCTTGTGGTCGGGGAAGATCGCGATTTGCGTCGCAGCTTCTGCACCGTGCGCAACGTTAATTGGATTCCGTTCGCGCCACCCGCGCACCCGGTCGAAGCGGCGGTACGCATTCGCAATCGCCACGAGCCTGCGCTCGCCACCATCATTCCGCTCGATAACACCACCGCTCGTGTTTCATTCGTCGAGCCGCAGCGTGCCATTACCCCAGGCCAAGCCGCCGTGTTCTACTCTGCCGACCGAGTTCTCGGCGGTGGCTGGATCGCCTCCATCGAATAATCGCCGCATCGAACGGCTTTGCTCTTGGTTTGATTTTGTCTTACGTCTGACATCCCGAGCGGAGTCGAGGGATCTGCATTTGCTTTTTGCTGCGAGGAAGGATTCGTTGCGAGGTTTTAACTGCCACCTAATTCAGATGAACAACTCTTCGTCCTGAGGAACACCGCCGTCCGGATGCGAATGCCGGTTGCCGCGAATTACATCGAGGCCAACCTTTAATCCCTTCAGCAACGCCGAAATTTGGTTCACCGGACCAAGGACGGTGCGCCGCACCCTGGTGCCCGTTTCCTGCGTCGCTTCCAGCGCCCCGGTAATCAACTGGTCGGTGCGAATGATCTGCAGCCGCAACTTGTCCAGCGCCTCGCTCATCACGCGATCCACCTTTTGCGCTTCTTGCCGTGCCGTCTGCGTGATTTCCGCCGTATCCGCCATGATGCTCTTAATGCGCTCCTCGGAGTCGGCCAGAACGCGCGTCGTGGTGGCCAAAATCGGTTGCAACTTCACCTGAAAATCCGAGGCGATCTGCGCGAACCGCAGAATGACGGGCCGTAACAGCAACAACGTGGAAACCATCACCAACGTCTGGATGACAATCGAGATGGCCGCGACCACGATGAACACTTCGACCCAGACCGGCATGTGAACTCCAGACAACTAGGAGATTTTCGCTTCTCTCTTGTAGGTCTCTTTGCCCGCTTCCACCGCCGAACTCAGCGCGTCTTTCTGGCGGTCCATGATTTCTCTGCTGCGCTCGAGCAAATCCTCGGCGCGTTCACGAAGCTCGCGCGCCTTTTTCTGCGCGTAGTCGCGCCCCTCGTCTGCTTTCGAGGAAAGGTAGTCGCGCGTCTCTTCGCCTGATTTCGGCGCGAATAAAACTCCCACTAGCGCGCCAATTCCGAGTCCGATCAGGAATGAACTGACTTTCGAACCTGCTCCGTCGCTCATGTAGGCACCCCCAGAGCTTCGACACTAGCATAGCGGCGCGGAAACTGGCAAGACTGGTAAACCATGTAATTTCAACCGCGCGGGAGAACTCGTCGCCATTGGCAGTAGCAAAAAAAGACGAGGCGCTTTCGCGGCCCGCGCCTACTCAAATGAACTTCTGCGTTTCACCGTCCCTCAGTCGCTCGCCTCTTCCATTACCGGCATTAACGGTGCCCGCCTCCGCCGTGGAAGCCACCGCCACCGAAACCCCCGCCATGAAAGCCGCCATGGAATCCACCAACTGCTCCTCCGTGGAATCCACCATGGAAACCGCCGCCCCCTCCGCCATAGCCAGGTCGGAACCCGTTATGAAATCCGCCTCCAGCTACGCCAGGGTAGTAGTGCGGCCCTGGTCCCCAGGCGTGAATGTCGGGTCCGAAATGGTGGTAATAGCCTCCACCAAACCAGATGGGCGCGTCATATGCCATGAACGGTGAATAGAATCCCCAGCCGAACGGGCTGTAGAAGATTCCATCTCCTGGAATGAACGTGTAGGTGTCGAACCACGGATCCCAATACCAGCCCGAGCCAACCCATCCCGTCCCGTACCAGCCCATCCCCCCTGCCTCGTAACGCGGTGCCGCGTCAATGTTCGCCTCCGCCAGATACGAAGATCGCAGGCTGCTCCAGCGATACAGATCGTCTGACTCGTATTGTTTCTTTTTGAACGACTCGGCCTTGAGCTTCGGGTCGTTCAGCGCGAGTTCATGGTCGCCCTTCACCTTCACCCGCCGGTCGCCATCCTGGACTTCCGCCTGTCCCTTGAAAACACGCACCTGGCCGTTATCAGCATCGAAATCGTATAGACCTGTTTTCTGCAGTTGCGTGATGGCTCCGCCTTCGTCCACGCGTAGATTATTTTCCCGATGAATTTCCGCAACTTCCACGA
>DASZMG010000091.1:0-115218 GCA_035551975.1 Candidatus Acidiferrales bacterium
CGACGACGCCGAGGTCGTGGGTGATGAAGAGCAACGAAAGCTGCAGTTCACGGCGCAGTTTTTGCAGCAGCTCGAGGATCTGCTTCTGCACGGTGACATCGAGCGCGGTGGTAGGCTCGTCGGCAATGAGCACACCAGGATTCGCGGAGAGAGCCATGGCGATCATGACGCGCTGGCGCAGGCCGCCGGAAAGCTGATGGGGGAATTGGTCAGCGCGGCGCGGCGGATCGGGAACAGCTGCGAGTTCGAGCGAGCGCAAAACCCGCGCGTGGAGGTCGGAATCGCTGAGGCGCGGCTCGTGCACGCGAATCGCTTCGGCGATTTGTGCGCCGATGCGCATGACCGGATCGAGCGCGGTCATGGGCTCCTGAAAGATCATGGCGATTTCGCGTCCGCGGAGAGCGCGAATTTGCGCGGGCGAAGCGTCAACAAGATTTTGCGCGGGGGCTTGCGGTTGGCCGTGCAACTGAAGCAGAGCTTCACCTTTGACGCGAGCGCCGGGAGGCGTGAGGCGCATCAACGCGAGAGACAGAATTGTTTTGCCGGAGCCGGATTCGCCGACAATGCCGAGGGCTTCGCCGGGAGCAAGCGTGAACGAAACCTCGTTGACCGGGCGCACCCATCCGCGGCGAGTGGGAAGCTCGACGACGAGATTAATGACCGAAAGCCTCAGGATCACACAACTATCATAGCCGGGCGGGTGACGAGTGGAGAAGTTTTGCGGTATAGATTGCGTATGAGCAAGCCCGAATGCCCGATGTGCAAGGCGCCGCTGGCGAGCGCGGGAAAGTTGCGCTATTGCGCGAGTTGCGGATGGCAGAAGGACCAGACCGAGCGGCAACTGCGGCTGAACCTCCGAATGGTCCCCATCGCATTTAGCGCGATGATGCTGATCCTGGTGGTGCTGTTTGCGCGGAGCAAGGCGCGCACGCATGGGGAAGGCTGGTTGATCGCGGTGTTTTTGACGTTTCCGCTGATCGCGCTGGTGGTGAGCTACGCGGTGACCAAGCGGAACCTGAAGAAGTTGCTGGCGCTGCCTCCGCCGACGGCGAAGGCGGTGCAAGCGCGAGCGGCGAGCACGGAATCTGTAGCCCAGGAGATGAACCCACAATGTCAGGCGCTGCTGAGGACGGCGGCGCCGCGACGGTTGCGCATGTCACGGCGAGGAAAATTCAATTTGTCGCTGACGCTGATGGTGCTGCTGATTTTCGCCGGCATTATGGCGGTGCAGCTTTTTCGCGCCTGGATGGCGGCACGCTCGTTCGCCAACTTTGGATTTCGCGAATGGGGCATGACGGGATTCGGATTGCTGCTGCTGTTAATGCTGGTGTGGCAATGGCGTGTGTTGGACCGGCAAAGGGACCTGTTAGCAAATGGCGAGGTGGTGGCAGCGAAAGTAACCGAGAAATTCGGGAGCCGGAACGCTGCGGCCATCAAATACGAATTCGAGGATTTTTCAGGGCGTAAGCATGTGAAGGTGGGCACTGATTACACGCAAAAGCTCGAGCCGGGCATGATCGTGCCGGTATTTTACGATCGCGAAAACCCGGACCGGCAAGTGCCGGCCAGTGGAACATTTCACGAAGTTGTGGTGCAAGAACCGCCATCAGAACGGATCGGATAGCTCTTGAGCAACTTGCACGCGCGTAGTAGCCCAAGCGGAAAAACAAAATTCTGACAAACCATACGGCTGGCTACTGTGGAGCGCCATCCAAATCTAGGAGAAAGGTTCTTTTGCGGGAGGTGCCGCTTGAGATATTCATTGCTGGAGCAACCGGAGTGCTGGGAAGAAGGTTGGTGAAACAGGAGCGCGGGCACGTGGTGCGCTGCCTGGCACGCAACCAGAACAACGAAGCAACGATTCATGCCATAGGCGGCGAGAGCCGCACGGGCGATTTGTTCCACTCCGATTCCCTGACACGGGCCACGGAGGGATGCGACGCGAGCGGAAGGGGCTTCGCGCCACATTGTTCCAGAGCTCAAGCTTTCGGCTACTTTGTGTCGTCCCCGGCGAGAGTCGCAAGACGCGGAACACGATCGAGGCCGGAGCTTTCCCTGACTTCGAGAAACCAGCCGAGAAATTGAAAAGAGATCCCTCGTCGCGAAAAACCTATTTCGCTCGCTCGGGATGACAAGCGCAAAAAAATACCTAAACCGAAGAGGGATGCTTCACTGCGCCGCTACGACCGCGAAAGCGAAACGCGAAGAGGGATCCTTCGCTCGCGATGCTCCTCAGGATGACGACCCTTGACGGGTCGTCAGTAATCGTTGGCGGAGCCTTCGAGGAAGGCGCGGAGTTTGCGCGAGCGCGACGGGTGACGCAGCTTGCGCAGGGCCTTGGCTTCGATCTGGCGAATACGCTCCCGAGTGACGGCGAAAGATTGGCCGACTTCTTCAAGAGTGTGCTCGCTGCCATCGTCGAGACCAAAGCGCATCTTGATGACTTTTTCTTCGCGCGGCGTGAGCGTCTTGAGCACCGAGGAGGTCTGCTCCTTGAGGCTCAGGTTGATGACCGCATCGGAGGGCGAAACGACAGCCTTGTCCTCGATGAAATCGCCGAGATGCGAATCTTCTTCCTCGCCGATGGGCGTTTCGAGAGAGATGGGCTCCTGCGCGATTTTCAAAATCTTGCGCACCTTGGCGACAGGAATGTCCATGCGCTTGGCGATTTCTTCGGAGGTAGGCTCGCGGCCAAGTTCTTGAACGAGTTGGCGCTGGGTGCGGACCAGCTTGTTGATGGTCTCGATCATGTGCACCGGGATGCGGATGGTGCGGGCCTGGTCGGCGATGGCGCGAGTAATGGCCTGGCGGATCCACCAGGTGGCATAGGTAGAGAATTTGTAGCCGCGGCGCCATTCAAACTTATCGACGGCCTTCATCAGGCCGATGTTGCCTTCCTGAATCAGATCAAGGAACTGCAATCCGCGGTTGGTATATTTCTTGGCGATGGAGACAACCAAGCGGAGGTTAGCTTCGATCAGCTCTTTTTTCGCCTGCTCGGCTTCGGCTTCGCCTCGAAGAATCACCTGGATGTTGCGCTTGAGCTCGCCGGGACTGACTTCGGTGGCGCGCTCAATTTCTTCCATCTCCGTGCGGCGAGCTTTGAGATCCTTGCGTGCTTCGGCCTGGACTTCCGCCTTGGAAGCTTCGACGCGCCGCTCGAGCTTGACGATTTCGCGCTCGAGGAAATAAACGCGCTCGACGGTCTGGTGAATCTTGTCGATGAGGCGCTTCTTTTCAAGCGGATTGAAATCGAGCTCGCGAACAAGCCGGGACATTTCCACGCGCGTGCGAGAAAGCTCGTAGCGGGCGTGGAGATAGGGTTTCTTCTTTGCGCGTGGGATCTTTTCGAGCTTGGCCGCCTGCTTCATGGCGTTTAGATAGTGCTTGGCGACCTTGTCGATTTGCTTCAGGGTGTCGCGGGTCTTCGCTTCAACTTTTTCTTCGGTGAGCTCTTCGTCGTCGAACTGGACGATTTCCTTGATGGAGCGCGAGCCGTTTTTCAGGTCTTCGCCGACCTGGAGGAGTTCCTTGAGGATGAGCGGAGCGCGAGTAATGGTCTTGAGAACGAGAAGCTGGCCGCGCTCGATGCGCTTGGCGATAGCCACTTCGCCCTCGCGTGTGAGCAGCGGAACCGTGCCCATTTCGCGCAGGTACATGCGCACGGGATCGTTGGTCTTTTCAAGAGTGCCCGGAGTCAGATCGAGATCACCGTCGCCGCTCTCGACGACGACCTCGGTATCTTTTATCTCGAGACCGGTTTCGCCGTCCGAAGCCGCCAGAGCAGCCTTGGCGCTCGACAAATCCTCGTACACGTCGATGCCGTAGCGCTCGAAGGTCGACAGCAAATCGTCGATTTCCTCCGAGGAGTGCACTTCGGGAGGCAAAATGTCATTAACCTCATCGTAGAGCAGGTAGCCGCGCTCCTTGCCCATAGCGATGAGCTGCCTTACTTGATCGTATTTTTCCTCGAGTGCAACCGTCACGCTTTCCCCCAAAGACTTGAACGAAATTAAGAACTAAAATACAAATGGCCGCGGTGATATGACACCACGGCATGTGCCTGGATCAGTTGCGTTTAGACGGAATAACACGAATGACCTTCGAACCTGCTTTAGAGCTTCTTCCAGCCTGTCGCCGCCCGCGCCCTGCCTGCCCACAGCCCGCCAACACGTTTATATGATGCGCGAGGCGGAGTGCCAGTTTCACCAAAACTTACAGATAATACATGACAAAATAATCAGGCGTCAACGGAAAGGGCTGGCGCGGTTACACTTCCCGTCAATTCCCTTAGACGTGAAAGGCACCGCCGAGGGGTTAAATGTGGCAGGAGCGAATGCCCTGCTTCTCAAAATACTGCTGATGGTAGGCCTCGGCCGGGTAAAAAGGCCCGACGGGCAGAATCTGGGTGACGATCGGCCGCCGGAAGACGCCCTGCTGTTCCAAGACTGCCTTCGAATCGCGGGCCTCCTTCTCCTGCTCCGGGTCGTGAAAGAAGATCGCGGAGCGGTATTGAGTACCGATGTCCGGTCCCTGGCGGTTCAAGGTGGTGGGATCATGGCTCTTCCAAAATGTGGCCAACAGTTCCAGATAGGAGACTTGGCTCGGGTCGAATTCGACGTCGACGGCTTCGGCGTGGCCGGTAGCGCCGGAGCAGACCTCTTTATACGTAGGATTGAGCTTCGTTCCGCCGGTATAACCGACCGTAGTTGAAATGACTCCCTTTAACTGCCGGAACGCATCCTCGACGCCCCAAAAGCATCCCGCTGCAAAAGTCGCTTTTGCCACGATGATCCTCCAATTCGTTACCCGCGAACCGCATGAGATGTTGCCATATAAGAAGATGCTGGTCGAGCGGTCTGGGGTTCGCGCGAGGGCTCAGGGGCTCAAGACCCCGCGCGAGACTTCTTGTGCTCGGGCTTAGAGCCGTGAATGCGCTTGGACAACAGAGACTTGGCGCGCTCGAGCACGGCACGGCGAGAAGCGCTCAGTCCCCGACCGCCTCTATTCATAAAATACGTCAGCATGCGCATTCCGGATTGGGGTCCCTTGGGAGAGACCTTCTTTGAGGCGAGCACGCGGGCGATGGTGGTCGCGCTTTTGGTGAAAAGGCCCGGAGGAGGATGAGTTGAATCGGTTTTTACTTTGGCGACCCAGCGCTTCTTACTTTTGGATTTGGTTTTCTTTTTCATTTGTCTTCGCCCTCCTTCCGAAATACGACAAGATGCGCGGGCGGGCAATACGGAGCTGATGGTATCGCGATTGATTGACCCGGGGCAGAGAGTGAAGTCTAATCGGCGGGTTTGGCCGAGACGAGGAATTATGGTCATGAAGCATGGGAGAGGCCGGTGACCCGATGACTGAGAGCGCGAAAGCGGCGACGGCAGGGGTAAGCGAAGTGGCATGGGAATGCCTGCGCGGAGCCTACGATTTGCAGGTACACGTGGCGCCGGACGTGATCGAACGGCGCATCGACGATGTGGACCTGGCGAAAGAGTTTCTAGCGAGTGGGCTGAGCGGGTTTGTGTTGAAGTCGCACTATTTCCCCACCGCCGAGAGAGCGAAAGTGGTATGTCGAGCAGTGCCAGGGATTGAAGCGTATGGAGCGGTGACGTTGAACCATTCGGTAGGTGGGCTCAATCCAGTGGCAGTGGAACTTGCCGGAAGGTCGGGCTGCAAAATCGTGTGGATGCCGACCGTGGACGCCGCGAATGAAACGGCCGGGCGGGTTGACGGGCCGACAACGAAGCTGCCCTTCTGGGCCAAGATTCAGCGCGAACTGGCAGCGATGGGAATTGCGCCGCCACCCCTTTCGGTGCTGGATGCAACCGGCGCGGTTTCAGATGTGACGCGCCGGTGCATCGAGCTTATCGCGAGGCACGACATGATTCTGGCCACTGGGCACCTGGGACGAACGGAGATTTTCGCGCTGGTGAAAGCGGCGAGGGAAATGGGCGCGCAAAAAGTGTTGGTGACGCACGCGGAATTCCCGTCGCAGAACCTTTCGGCAGACGAGCAGCTAGAGTTGGCGAAACTGGGCGCATTCGTCGAGCACTGCTTCACCACGATGTACACGGGCAAGGCGCCGTGGGAGACGGTGATCGAATCGATTCGAAAAGCTGGGCCGGAGCGCTGTGTGCTCTCAACCGACTTGGGCCAGACCATTAATCCACCGGTCGCGGAAGGATTTGCCATGTTCGCGCAGCGGATGCTGGATGCAGGTTTCCGTGTCGATGAACTTCGGCGGATGACGGTAGAGAATCCGCGGGCGCTGCTCCAGTAACTAACCCCACAGCCTGCAAAGGGCCTATTCGATTTGCCGCGGTTTTCGCCTAGTACCTAAAGATAACTAACTGGAATCATTGTACCCATATTGCCGCCGAATCGATGGCAAGGCTAGTTTACATTGCTAGTTTCGGTGGAAAAACAATGGCACTCAAGATGATTCCGAACTTTTTTCAATCCGGCGATCCGGAAACGCCGCGTCGCGGTCCTCGCATAACTCCCGATCCGCTTTTGACCATCCGCTTGCCTGAGGGCAATCAGGGCATCGTGCTGGATCTTTCGGAAGAAGGACTGGGTTTTCTTGCGGCCTCTCCCATCGACGAAGGCCGCTCGATTCGCTTCGTGCTGGCGGACCGCTCGAACCGGCGATCCGAAGCGACAGGACAGTTGATGTGGAAAGACGCTGCGGGAAAGCGCGGCGGCCTGCGATTCACGCATGTTTCCGGGGAGCTGAGGGAACTGATTCAATCCTACCTTGGACAAGAGGATTCTGGAGCCGCTGGCGCCGACGAGCCGTTGCCGCCCGGATTCGATATTCCGGACAGCTTCCCCTCGCAGATACACGCAGGCATCGGGATTCCCGACGTAGAAAAGAAACGTCCACGCAAGTGGAACTTCGTGGCAAACGCCACCACCGTTGTGGCAGCTACGCTCGTTGCGGCCACAATCTGGTACAACATCGACGGGCAGCGCAAAGTTCCTTCACTGGATACCGTCAAGAGCTATGTAGTGAAGTATGTTTTTACGAAGATCAATCGTGTTCCATTTGGCTGGGCGGCAAAACTGGATCTGCATCCGGCGCTAAAAGAAAAAACTATGGCTGCAGGGACAAATGCCGCTCCGGTGACGAATGTGACGCCTGCGATGGACGCAAAATCGGAACCCCCGAGCACCGTTCCTGCTGCGCCACCTGACGCGTCTCTGAGCGCTCAACCCACAAGCGATTCCACGCAAGTGACGGCTTACTCTACGACCGCGACAGCGCCAACACCGCAAATTGTGACTCCCGCTGTGGAAGCTGCAGCGCCTGTAGCGCAACATCCGCGCGCGGCCGAAATACCAGTGAAAGCGGATAATTATCCGGCAAAAGCTCTCGTGAAGAATGAAGAAGCAGCGAAGAGCCAAGAAGCCGCCCCGGTGACCACACAGGCTGCGGCAGTCGAAGAGCCGGACGAGCAAGTGGCGGCTGCACGAAAGCTGCTAACGAAACAGGACGATCCGACCAATCAGACGAAAGGTGTTCGGATGCTGTGGCAGGCGGTGGCGAAAGGGAATCCTGCCGCGGAAGTGGAACTCGCGGGACTATATCTGAGCGGCACCGGAGTTTCAAAAAGCTGCAGTCAGGCGGTGGTGCTGTTGAAAGCGGCACAAAGCCGCAAGAGCGCGACAGCGCAGCAAAAGCTTGCCGAACTCCCGCAATTTGGATGTCCTAGCGAGAACGATTCTCCAGCCAGCCTCAAGCCCGCAGTCGATTCTGACCGATAGTTCGTTTTCCATACTCAAACGGATGTCTTCTTCCGCGCTGGCAACTGCTGCTTATAATTGCAGCCGCGGGGACCTTGCTGGCATCAGTTGGAACCGGATGCCGCAGAGTTGATCGCGCGCGCCTGGACGATGAAACGCTTAGGGGCAGAGCCGACATAATAGAAGGGATAGCATGTGACCAAGGTCAGGGTAGGCTGGCTGGTGTTGTCCAACACGCCCACATCGTCAGGCGTAACAATTTTGGTGGATTGCACCGCGTACTGCTGAGCGCCACGAAGCGTCTTCACGATGATCAAGTCATTGCGACGGACATTTCTGAGCGGGCGGAAATAGCTGTCACGATGGGCCGCGAGGCCGATATTTCCGCGGAGAGAATCCGGCATCGGAGTTCCCGGGATGTGGCCGGTACCCCAACGAAGAATTTGCGCGTCGTCTCCCTGGAAAATGAGCGTATCGACGCCAAGCCGGGGGATTTCCAGTTCGCCCAAAACGGATCCGTTCTTTGCAGCAGTCTTTGCGACCGGTTCGGTGAAGTCCGCCTTCGTTGGCTTGGACAATCGTGCAACTGCCGGAGCGGTGAGGAGCGCGACATTAAACTGTTGCCGTGCTTGTTGCTGGCGCAGATGCGCCTGCAGGAGCACGACCCCACACCCGACAAGGATGGCAACTCCCGCAAAAAAGAGAAGGTAAGAAAACTTCCCGGTAATCGATCGACACGTCATTCAATTCTCACATTCCTCTGCTCATTGAGCAGGCGAGGACTCACGAAGCTCCGCCGCACTTGAGGGCGCAAAATATCCTTTTCTGGTACGCACGACTAAAGAGCCCTTCCCAGGCGCATGCACGGTGACGCGAATCGTGCGGTAGGCGCCGTTCTCACGCCTGTCGGAAGGGATATAAGCGATGGTGTATTGCTCACGAAGGTCCGTGGCTATCTCGTGGCAGATGTCGGGCAGAACAGACGCGGACGTTGGGAAGAAAGCGCGGCCGCCAGTGTCTTTGGCCAATTTGCGCAAGATGCGAGGACTGACGTCTGCTTCCTGTTCATCGAGAATCCCAATGGCGTAGATGATCGCGTTTTCGTGCAGGGCAGTATTGAGAACCTTGTGAAAATCCTCATGGCTGGCGTTATCACCGCCGTCGCTGATGATGATGAGCGCCTTCTTGTTGTTGTCGAGCGAGTCATTCAGGTGCTTCAAGCCGAGCCCTATAGCATCGTAAAGGGCGGTCATACCGGTGGAAGGGCCCCGAAAAACAGCCGCTTCAAGTTCCCCCACATTGCTGGTAAAGGCAACTCCCGAAGGCAAACCGAGTGAAGCCTGTTCGTTGAAATTCACCACAAAGACCTGATCGCGCGGATTGCTGGAGCTTAGAAAATCTTTGGCGGCAGCGGCAACTTCTGGGCGATTGAGGTGCATGCTTCCACTGCTATCGACGACGAGACCGGCAGTGACGGGCACGTCGCTATGGCTGAAGTCGGAAATCGTTTGTGGCTGGCCGTTTTCGTATACTTGAAAGTCCTGCTGCTGCAGGCCGGATACGAAGCGGCCCTGGTGATCTTTAACAGTTACCGGCAGCACTACCAAGTCAGCTTCGGAACGAATGATGTGTTCGTCAGCAGACCGGGCAGGAGGCTGCGCGGTTTGAAATCCGGACAGGACAGACGAGTCGGCCAAACAACAAACCAGGAGAATAGGCGCTGTCATCAACAAACAGCGCCCGATTCCAATGTTCCTCCGCCCTGTTCCGGTTTTCATCCGAGCACTCCTTATCGACGTCTGGCGGGAGCGGGGCTTAGGAAGCGCACGCCAGCGCCGAGACCAAGCAGCAACGTGTCGCACAGAATCGCCAGGGGCATGTCGCTGGCGGTCTTAGGCAGCGTCTTTGAATCATTCTTAGTATTTTGTGCAACTAAATTGTTGTTCTCATTCTTATTGTTGTTCTCATTTTTGTTGGAAGCATTCGTGTTGGCCGACTTTGTCCCCACCACCTGCGAAGATTCCACTTCACTGCCGTTCGGTTCTTCGGCCTTTACCGGGACGTTCTTCATGGCCGTAACGGAGGATTCATTCGCTGAAGTAGCAGGCTTGCTCATATTCGCCGCAGTTTCATCCGGCATGGAGACGACGGGCTCGTTGTTGGCCTTGGCTAACTCCATCGCTCTCGACTTCGGATAGACGAATTCCTGCCCGAAATTATCGCCGGGATAGAACCACGCTTTGATTGCTTCGGGGCTTCCAGAAGCGCGCTCCCGGAACTGAATCACGGACCTGCTGGTTGGGGTCATGCGGTAGTCGGGAATAGCCAGAATGGTATCGTAGAGATGCGTTCCGTTTTTGTTGAAGATTTGTACGATGTCGCGGTCCGATTCCGAATCCAGCAATTTAAATTCGTAAGTGCCGGCGGGAAGAACCATCGGACGTTGATACGACGGGATTTCAAAAGGGGCGCTAAATGTAAAGTAGGTCAATTTGTTCCATTCGTCCGCCTGCGAGCGAGGCGCGAAAGCTACCATGAGTAAGAGCGCGGAGAACAGGAGTACGGCCGATTGTAGGAATTTCATGCGTGAACCTCCTTCAGGTTTTGAGGGCCCCTCGGCGAGTGGATGGACGGGATGGTGAACTCTCAGGCAGGGGGGAAACTGAGGAGCCTACGCTACCCAGCTTGCAACAGCAGATAGCCAGCCGGAATCGGGTAAAAGCGGTAAGAGTGAGAGCGCTAATACCTGCTTTTTCGCGAAAGATAACTCGTAAAAATATTGAAAAAAAATGAAATAGCCGCTTACCTTGGACGGAAGATTACGTCGCGACAGAGCGAACCCAAGACCCGTTTGATATGCCCTCAAATCAAGTTGGGTAAGGTTACCTGGGATTGAAACTTGCGCGATTCCCTGTATTTCCGCCCAGCGCGTTTACCCGGTTACTGTTCCAAGTAACGTTTCCATTGTGCTGGCGGCGGACGTTACTGGGCGATGCGTGGCATCGAGGTTTATTCCCTGGCACTGAACCCCCTGTTCCCGATTGCTGGCCGCTTCGAAGAACCATTTCCAGGGCCGGATATGAGCGATGCCGGAAGAAAACAATAGCTACCCCGCTGGGTTCGGCCGATGGCTGATCGCAATCGCGGTAATGCTAAGCACCTTCATGGAGGTGCTCGACACAACCGTCGTGAACGTTTCACTGCCGCACATTGCCGGCAGTCTCTCCGCGACAGTCGATGAAGCCACCTGGACACTGACTTCCTACCTTGTTTCGAATGCCATCATTCTTCCTCTGACGGGCTGGCTTTCCAACTTCTTCGGCAGGAAACGAATGCTGATCATCTCCGTGGTTGGTTTCACGTTAGGCTCTTTCTTCTGCGGCCTGGCGCCAACTTTGCCTTTCCTGATTGTCTTTCGTGTGATTCAGGGAGCCTGCGGCGGAGGCCTACAGCCGATTTCGCAGGCGATATTGCTTGAGACATTTCCGCCGGAAGAACGCGGGAAAGCCATGGGCTTCTGGGGGCTGGGCATCGTTGTGGCTCCGATGCTGGGCCCGGTGCTTGGAGGATATCTAACCGACACGTTCAGCTGGCGATGGGTGTTTTACATCAATGTTCCCATCGGAATTCTTGCCGTGATCATGACGAAGATTTTCGTATTTGATCCGCAATATATCCGCAGGCGATCCGCTCGCGTGGACTACTGGGGCATCGGCATGCTAGCGATAGGGATCGCCTGCCTGCAGGTAGTGTTGGACAAGGGGCAGGAAAAAGACTGGTTCAGCTCGCGATTCATCACCATTCTGGCGGTCGTTTCCGCGATCGCCCTAATTGCGTTCATCGTCTACGAACTGCGCACGGACGATCCAGTGGTTGACCTGCGCGTGTTCAAGAACGTTACATACTCCACCGGCGTATTTCTGATGGCCGTGCTGGGAGTTGGTCTGTATGGGAGCCTGGTGGTAATCCCTCTGGTGCTTCAAACGCTGTTGGGATATCCACCTTTGCAAGCGGGCATTGCCATGGCACCGCGGGGTCTCGGCTCGTTTCTGGCCATGCCTGTGGTGGGATTGATACTGGCCAAAGTGGACGCGCGGAAATTGCTCGGGCTCGGAATCATAATTTCCGCAGGAACACTTATTCAGCTGTCGTTTCTAAATTTGAACGCAGGATTCTGGAACTTCTTTTGGCCACAGTTCTATATGGGCCTTGCGCTCGGAATGCTTTTCGTTCCGCTGACGACCATCACCATGGACCCCATTCCGAACGAGTCCATGGGTAACGCCACCAGCCTGTTCAATCTCGTGCGGAACGTGGGCGGGAGCATAGGAATTGCGGCGGTGACCACCATTCAAACCCGCCGCCAGCAGGCAGATATTGACATCCTTGGCTCAAAGGTCACGGCAGGAAATTTGAGCACGAGGCACTTGCTCAACCTGTTTCACGGGCTTTTCAGCTCCCAAGGTATTGGCCCCAAGGAGAGCATGAAAATGGCCTATGCCACGTTATTCCAGATGGTGGAGCGGCAGGCGAGCATCATTTCCTACGACACAACTTTTCGCTTGTTGGGAATTCTGTTTTTAGGAATGATCCCGTTCCTAATACTAATGAAACGCCCTGCGAAGAAGAGCGGGCCAGCTGCGATGCATTAGCGTCGCAGTAGGGGTTGACGCGGGCTAGCTGATCGTTTTCGATTCAACTTCGGAGCGGAGATCGACAATGAATTGTTCGAGCGGGCGTGGACCGAGGTCGCCCTTGGAGCGATGGCGCACGGAAACGGTTCCGGCTTCCGCTTCCTTGCCGCCAATGATCAGCATGTAAGGAATTTTTTGGAGCTGTGCGTCGCGAATTTTTGCCTGCAGCTTTTCGTTGCGGTCATCGAAATGTGCGCGAAGGCCAGCCGCCTTCAGCTTATCGACGACACTTTGCGCGTATTCGCTGAATTTTCCGCTGACGGGTAGCACGGTGGCCTGGATCGGAGCGAGCCACTCCGGAAACGCCCCGGCATAGTGTTCGATCAACACGCCAAAGAAACGCTCGACCGAGCCCCACAGCGCACGATGCACCATGAGCGGCATGTGGCGGCTGCCATCTTCGCCGACATATGCGAGATTGAAGCGACGCGGCAGATTGAAATCGAACTGCACGGTGGTGAGTTGCCAGTGCCGGCCAATGGCGTCGACGAGTTTTACGTCGATCTTGGGGCCGTAGAATGCGGCTTCGCCCGGGATGTATTTGAAGGCGACTTTCATGCGATCGAGCGTGGATTTCAGCGCGTCTTCAGCGGATTTCCATTCCTCCGGAGTGCCGGTGTAGTCCTGCGGGCGGGACATATCGCCGCCGGAAAGTTCTACCTGGTAATCGCTGAAGCCGAAAACGCGCAGCACTTCCCAGGCGAACTCGACGCAATCCTGAATTTCTTTTTCGATCTGGCTGGGCATGCAGAAAATATGCGCGTCGTCCTGAGTGAAACCGCGGACACGCAGCAATCCGTGCAGAACGCCGGAGCGTTCGTAGCGGTACACAGTGCCAAGCTCAGCCAGACGCACCGGCAATTCGCGATAGCTGCGCAGGTGCGACTTGAAAATCAAAATGTGCCCCGGGCAGTTCATGGGCTTGAGCTGGTAATCGGCCTTCTCCACTTCGATGGGGCCGAACATGTTGTCGCGATAAAAATTGGCGTGGCCGCTGGTTTTCCAGAGATCCAGGCGCATGATGTGCGGGGTGAAGACGAGATCGTAACCGCGGCGGAGGAGTTCGTCGCGCAGCCAGTCTTCCATGAGCTTACGAACCAAGCCACCCTTTGGATGCCAGAAGATCAGTCCCGGTCCGGCCTCGTCCTGAATGCTGAAAAGATCAAGCTCGGTACCAAGCTTGCGATGATCGCGACGCTTGGCTTCCTCAAGCTTATGGAGGTATTCGTCGAGATCCTTCTGCTCGATGAAACAGGCACCGTAGATGCGCTGCATCTGGGTGTTGTTTTCGTCACCCTTCCAGTAAGCGCCGGCGACGTTCATCAGCTTGAAAGCCTTGATGCGCCCAGTGGAAGGAATGTGCGGGCCGCGGCAAAAGTCGATGAACTTGCCGGTGGTGTAAAAGGAAACCATCGGCTCGATGGCCTTTTCCTCGACGAGTTCGCATTTGAACTGCTGATTGGTGTTGCGATAGAGCTCGATCGCCTCGGGCTTGGGAATCAGCTTGCGCTCGTTCGGGATGTTCTTCTCGGCGAGCTCGTGCATCTTCGCTTCGATTTTCTCGAGATCTTCGGGAGTGAACGGCTCGTCGCGAACGAATTCGTAGAAAAACCCATTCTCGATCGGCGGGCCGATGCCCAGCTTCACGTTTGGATAGAGTTCGAGCACCGCTGCTGCGAGCAAATGCGCCGCGGAGTGACGAAAGACCTGCAGCGCATCGGGATCTTTTGCGGTGAGGATCGAGAGCTTCGTGTCGTGGTCGAGAGGCCGCGCCAGGTCGATGAGTTCCCCATTGGTCCGCGCAACCAAGGCTTCTTTGGCCAGGCGCGGCGAGATTTGGGTAGCGATCTCCGCCGGAGTAGTGCCGCGTGCGACTTCGCGAGTCGCGCCGTCAGGCAAAGTAATTTGGATGGTGTCCATACCGAATCTTTCTGTGGTGTAGAACAAACAGCTTACTGGCGGGTATGGCATGGGTCAAGGCACACGGTGGGAGGAAGTTTGCAATCACCGCGCAGCGGCAAGATCGTCCCTGATGGAACGTGTGTCATCATATCGGGAGTTGCAATCCAAATTCATGTCAAAAATTCATGCCGACGAAGCTGACTGATTCTGTGAAATTTCTGCGGGGAGTGGGCCCGCAGCGCGCTGCCATACTGGAAGAACATGGAATCAGCACGGTTTCAGACCTGCTGAATTACCTTCCTTTTCGCTACGAAGACCGCATCAGATTCACGAAAATCGCTGAAATTATTCCCGGGCAGGTGCACACGATTCTTGGGGAAGTTGCGCCAGGGGGAGGAGGCACGGTGCGCTTTATGCGTGGGCGCAGCTCGGTTTTTCACGTAAGCGTGCGCGACGGTTCGGGCGTGCTGCATGCGCGGTTCTTCCACGGCGGCTATATGGCGGGAAGACTGAAGGAAGGGCAGAAGCTCGTGCTGCACGGAAAGGCGGATCGCGATCCATATCGCCCGGGCTGGATTGAAATGGTGAATCCGCAGGTGGAGGTAGTTACCGCTTCCGATGGAGCGGCGGCGGACTCGAGCGAGGTGGGACGTATCGTACCGATTTACGAAGCCATGGGTGGCATCAGCTCGAGAATGTTGCGGCGCATTATTTATCAGACGTTGAGCAATTTCAGTGGAGATATACCGGACCCGCTTCCCGCGCACATCCGCGAACGGCTGCGCCTACCTGCGCGCCGCGAGGCGCTGCTCTATTCCCATTTTCCTCCCAAGGACACCAATCTCGAGTTGCTAAACAGCTTCCGCAGTCCGGCGCACATGCGGCTGATCTTCGAGGAATTTTTTTTCTACCAGTTCGGAATGGCCATGCGACAACAAAAGGGAAACCGGAGACAAGGAGTCGCGATGCGCATACGCGAACCGCGAATTCGCGAGGCGTTGAAGCGCATTCTGCCGTTCAAACCGACGTCGGCGCAAAAGCGAGTGCTGGGCGAGATCGCCGCCGATCTGGAACGGCCCTTTCCGATGCACCGGCTGCTGGAAGGAGACGTGGGTAGCGGAAAAACGATCGTGGCGCTGGAAGCGGCCACGGTGGTAATCGAGAATGGCTACCAAGTGGCGCTGATGGCGCCGACCGAAATTCTGGCGGCGCAGCATTATCTTTCCGCGCGAAGGATCTTCGAGCCGGCAGGGTACAAGGTGGAACTCGTGGTGGGCGGCCGCGCCAAGCCTGAAAAGGAAAATGCCATTGAGCAGGTTCGCAGCGGCAAAGTGCAGCTAGTGGTGGGAACGCATGCGCTGATCGAGGACGCGGTGAAGTTCGCGCGGTTGGGCCTGGTGATTATCGACGAGCAACACCGTTTTGGCGTGTTGCAGCGCAAGCGACTGGCCGACAAAGGCGTTGCTCCGCACGTGCTGGTGATGACGGCAACGCCGATTCCCCGCACGCTGGCGCTAACAATTTATGGAGACCTCGATTTATCGGTCATCGATGAATTGCCGCCCGGACGCACACCGATTGAGACACGCTGGGTATCGGAAGGGCAGCTTGGCGGAGTATGGGAATTCGCGCGGCGCGAAATTGCGAACGGCCGGCAAATCTACGTGCTGTATCCGGTGATTGAAGAATCGAAGCTTGAATTGAAGGCCGCGACGGAAGAATACGAGCGGCTGGCAAAGTCGGTGTTTCCGAAATTACGGGTTGGGCTGCTCCACGGAAGGCTAAAAAACGCTGAAAAAGACGCGGTGATGGAACAATTCCGGCGCAACGAAATTCAGGTGCTGGTGGCGACAACAGTGATTGAGGTAGGGGTCGATGTGCCGAATGCGACGGTGATGGTAATCGAACATGCGGACCGCTTTGGCTTGTCGCAGCTACACCAGTTGCGCGGGCGCATCGGCCGCGGGCATGAGAAATCGCACTGTATGCTGGTGGCGCCAAAATCAATTACCGGCGAAGGACGGGAACGCATCGAAGCGATGGTGGCTACTTCGAACGGATTTGAGATCGCGGAGCGTGATTTGCAGCAACGTGGGCCCGGTGAATTTTTCGGCACGCGGCAGCATGGAGACGCAGCGTTTTCATTCGCGCAACCCCTCCGCGACCACGAACTGTTGGAGCTCGCACGGTACGAGGCTTTTGCCCTCGCGGAAAACACGGAAAGATCCAAACAGTTGCTTCAGGAACTTGAAACATTCAGTCCGACGTGGCAGAAACGGTATCATCTGGCGCTGGTGGGATAGGGCATGCGAGTCATAGCGGGAACGTACAAGAGCCGCAAGCTGAAAGGGCCCGGCACTCTGCGCCTTCGGCCGACAAGCGACCGGCTGCGTGAAACCTTGTTCAACGTGCTTGGCCCCGCGGTGAAGGATTCCTTATTTGTGGATTTATATTCCGGAACCGGTGCGATTGGAATTGAGGCGGCCAGCCGTGGCGCGCGCGAAGTCTATCTGGTGGAATCGCACAAACACACGGCAAGCTTGGCGCGCGAAAACATCGAAACTCTGGGCATCGGGAAGAGCGTTCGTATGATCGAAGACGATGCATTGCGCGGCCTGGAAAAGCTGGCGGCGCAGCGGCTGCTGGCGGATTTCATTTTTCTCGATCCGCCTTACAAAGATTCCGAAGAGCATTTGAAAATATTGGAGTACCTCGACTCCGGGCACCTGGTGGCGCCTTACGGAGTGGTGATCGTCGAGCACAGAAAAAAGATCGAGATTCCCGGCCGACTGGATCGGCTCGAGCGCACCCGCGTGATCGAGCAGGGTGACACGGCGCTGAGCTTTTACACCCTGGCAGCCGCAGCGTAACCTGGAGCATCTGATCCAAGGCATCTGACCGGCGACGTATAATGCTGTATCCATGGATTTGCGCCTGAGCACAGACCTCCGTTTAACGACGCCTTATTCCGCCCGGCCGGGCGAGTCTTCGCTGGGCCACTCGGCGGATCAGACCACCTGTAATTTTGCGGTGCCGTGGAAATCGCCATGGCGCGAGTTTGAAACGAGTGTGGTCGACTTCTTCAGCGGGCCGCGCCCGGCGAAGGAATCCGGCCCGCCAGTACCGGGAGATTTTCATGTCTATTGGGTACGGGGGCGTTTGCCCGGACGGGCGTTCACAGCATCATCACTGTGGCACGCTGCAGCGGTGCTGATTCTGATTCTGCCCATTTGGGGATTTCTTCCGCAGCCAGAACACACGCTTCCGCCCGTGCAAATTGAAGTGACGTATGTGCCAGCGCAGGACCTGCCGCATATTTCACTACCAGCGCCGAAACCAAAACCCCAAGCTCCCGCGAAAAAAGAAGCAACGGAGGAAGCGAAGACGGAGAGCGAATCTGGCGCAGACGCGTACCATCCGCGCCAGACGATTCTTTCCGTGCCGGTGCAAATAACGCATCCGCGGCAAACGCTTGTTCAGCCTGACGCGCCGAAGACCGCTCCCAAAATCGACGCACAGCTTCCTAATATGGTGCAGTGGGACACTCCGGCGGTGCCGAAACCGCAATTGCAGCTGTCTGCGACCGCCGCAGCCCCCAGCTTGAAACAGCGCACCGTGCGAGACGTGGCGATACCGGAAATTCCCAATTCCGAGAGAAATCCGGCAGACATTAACATCGCGGCAGCCGTAGCGATGAATTCGCAACCGAAGCTGGCCATGGCGGCGAGCTCCGCGGCGGTGGCCGTGCAGAGAAAAGCACGCAATGATACGACTGCGGCGCCTGAAGTAGGCGGGACGGCCAGCGATGAAAATCTACACAGAATTATCACCTTGTCCGCAACGCCGGGGCCACCTGCACCGGAAATAAAAGTGGCCCAAGAAAATCTGGCGGCGCGGGTTTCAATCTCTCCTGAAGGAAAACGGCGGGGAACTCCCGGCGCGGCCGGAAGCGCGAAGGACTCCGCCGGGGCGACTGGAGGCGGTCAGCCCGGAAATGGCGCGGGCGGGATCGGCAATGCAAACTCGCTGCCGGCGGCAATCAGCGTAAGCGGAGGAAATCCTCGGAACGGGGGCATCGCGCCGGCCCTGAATGCGGGAAGATTGAATTTGAAGCTTGCGGCACCAGACCTGACCGCTTCCACGCGAAAAGGCCCCTCTGTGGTTGGAACCATTCCGCCCGGCACCGAGCCGGAATCGATTCTGGCCGGCAAAGAAGTGCACACGCTGAACATTAACCTGCCGAATTTCACGAGTGTGGCGGGAAGCTGGATCGTGAGTTTTGCGCAGCTCGATGAAGGCAGCGGACCTGCATATCATCGAGGCGAACTCTCGGGACCGGTGCCGGTGGAAAAAGTGGATCCGAAGTATCCGCCCGAGCTGATCAAGGATCACGTGGAAGGCGAAGTGGTGCTCTACGCGATCATCCACAAAGACGGGTCGGTGGACAGCATTCAGGTGGTGCATAGCGTCGATCCGCAGTTGGACAAAGACGCGAAAGAAGCGTTCGCGCACTGGAAGTTCCGTCCGGGAGCACGAGAAGGCGAACCGGTCGACCTGGAAGCGGTGGTTTATATCCCGTTTCGCTATCGCGCAGCGCAATAGCAGAGCCAGGTTAGAAATGGGCGCGCAAGTCCCGGAAAGCAGCAAGGATCACGAGCTTGCCGATACCACATTCGATTTCATCTTTGTCCACGGCCCAAGTGGAAGCATGCGGGATGAACACAGCGTTCAGGCCAGCCTGCAAGGCCGGATTGATGTCGGTCGCCGGGCTATTCCCCACCATCCAGCCCTGCGATTTTACGATCTTGAATTCGTCGACGAGGCGCTTGAAGACGGCAATGTCCTTGTCCATAACGATTTCGATGGCGTCGAAATAGGGCTGTAAGCCGGAGCGTTCCACTTTGCCGGCTTGTTCCGCCGCTTCGCCTTTGGCCAGAAGGATCAAGCGGTGGCGCTTGGAAAGATAGGCCAGAGTTTCCGGCACACCTTCTAGAATTTGTGGCGGCGTGTTTTCAAGTTCCCCGGCCATTTTCTCAATTTCTTTCACCACTTCGCGACGCGCCATGCTGCCGGCCAGCTTCACGTAGGTTTCCTCGAGCGACCGGCGGAAGCTGCGCACGCCGTAGCCGTGCTGGCGAATATTTCGGCGCTCAGTTTCATTCAGAATATGCCGCACATAGTCGGGCGTATAGCCGAGATATTCGAGTTCGGCGATGAAATGGGCGATGGACTTCTCAAAGACAACGTTGTTTTCCCAGAGAGTATCGTCCGCATCGATGATGATGGTGTTTCGCGCCAATGAATGACCCCGAGCTCAAATCTTGCGGTAGGAAAGAAGATAAGAGAAGGAGTTTTCACGAGAGTTGTGAGTAGCGTGAACGGGCGAAAATTAATGAATGACGGGTGCGGAAGACGGAACTTAGGCAGAGGCTGGAAGGAATTCGTAGCGCTCGATGCGCGCGGCCACGCCGCGGCGCCCGTCGATGGGCTCGACACGAAGCACGCGGGCGTAACAACGGATGTTCACATCGCCCGCTAGAGTGATCTGCTGCGGAAGCGTGAGGACAAACTCAATGGAGCTTCCGGTTTCCAGGCTGGCCTCGATCATGAAATAGAGGCCACGGAAGCTGACGTCGCGCGTTTCGCCCTGCTTTTCGCTAACGCTGTCTCCTGCCGAAAAGCGCACTTTGACGGGAAGATTCATCGAAAACCGCCGCGCAGCACGACGCTCCACATCGTTTTCCATGAGTCCTCACTTCTGTGAAACAGATGCACAAGCTATCATCGCTGTCCGCACGGCGCAATCGAATTTCGGCATTCCGGCGGGCCCGGGACGAAGCGTATTACAGTAATTCTTCGACTTTCTTTCAGAGGGAATCCATGACCGAAGTATTTCATCGCAATTTTTTTCTCGAGGGCAAAGCCGGGCGCCTGGAAGCCATGTTGTGGACGGCGCCGCCCTCAAAGCAGCGCTTGGTTGCTGTGGTTTGCCACCCGCATCCGCTATTCGGCGGCACTATGCACAACAAGGTGGTTTACCAGGCGGCGAAAGCGCTGCACCGGCTGGACATCCCGGTGCTGCGATTCAATTTTCGCGGCGCGGCGCTGAGTGAAGGAGAGCATGACCGCGGCCTAGGCGAGCAGGACGACGTGCGCACGGCTATCGATTTTCTGGCCAGCGAATTCCCGGAACACCCGATATTGCTCGCGGGGTTCAGCTTTGGCTCCTGGGTTGGATTACGTGTGGGCTGCGAGGATAAGCGGGTAACAACACTCATAGGACTGGGGATGCCGGTAGATACATCCGATTTGTCGTATCTGCGCGATTGCGCCAAGCCGAAACTGATCATCCAGGGCGGAAATGATCAATTCGGATCGAGGTTAAACATCGAGGCGCTCTTCGGCACCTTAACTGAGCCGAAACGCTTGGTGATCGTAGAAGGCGCGGACCATTTTTTTCAGGGGAAACTGAACGAAGTGGCTGCGGCGATCGATGCGTGGGTGGAAGAAAGCAAGCGCTGATCCCGGCGGCTCGAGACTAAGTGCGCGGTTGAAAAACCTTGAGAAACTCGTCGCGCGCCGCAGGTTCCAGGCTCACGAGCGTCAGATTTTCCTGGACGTGCCCGATCTGACTCATTCCGACGAGCGCCGTTGTGATCCCCGGGGCCGATCGCGCGAATTGCAGGGCCAGCGCTGAATCTTTTTGCATGTTCCAGGCGCTGTGCATCTGTGCGGGCAGATTGCGCGTCAGTTGCCCCTGAAGCAACGCCGCACTGGCCACCAACGTGACACCCAGCGCCCGTCCCGCTTGCACCATGGCCATGGTCTTTCCGGCGACAACTTGATTGGGACGCATCAGAGCTTCGGGCATAGCCAAGTTCAAGGGCAATTGCACGAACCTGAAGCGATGGTTGCTTCCGCCGGCTTCCGTTGCGAGCGAAACCACATCTTCCAAAGAAAGATAACCCTGCGCCTTCGGATCTTCGCGAAAAGCATTCCAGGTAGCGAGTCCATAGGCGGTGATCTTGCCGGCAGCCGCGGCGGATTCCAGAAATGAAAACGCGTCACGCAGGCGCTTGCGAAATTCCTCTCGCGGAATTTCATCGAGCTGCGTTTCGGGGTTGTGCACGTAGAAAACGTCGATGCATTCAACGCCCAGGTTACGGCGGCTGCGCTCAAGTTGGTCGGCCAGGTAGCGCGGCGTCATGCAGTGGCAGCCCGCGGCAACGTCTTCAGGTGTAAACACACCGGGGTTCAAAAATTCGCGGGAGAAATAATCGTTCGCATCCGCCGGCATTTCATTGTCTGGAGTGAGGAATCCGGCTTTGGTGCACAGCACGATCTCATCGCGGAAAAATCCGCGCGCCAGCAGTTGCCTCAGCGCCTCACGGACGGACCGCTCGCTGCGTTGAAAGCGGTAATTGATGGCGGTGTCGACAACATTGATGCCGCCTTCGGCCGCGGCAACAATGGCATCGCTGTAACCGCGATCGGTGGTTTCATCCGACTCTCCCAGATAGGTACCGATTCCGATAGAAGAAAAGATCAGTTCGGAGGGAGTCTGGCGGAAATGGCCGGCGGCCGACTTACCGCGGAATTTAGCGGCGTAGCGCAACGTACCTGCGGCGGTGGCGGACCCTGCGATGAGCTTGCCTTGAGGTGTGGCCCGAGAGGACATACGCGCCTCGTGATCAATCGTGACTGTTGCGAAGAAAGCGAAGTATATCAGACGGATGAAAGCGGATGTTGGATTCGGGATCAGGAGACAGTCGGCGCGTCCACTTCCTGCGTGTTTAGCTCTTGAACGGGATCTCCGCCCGCCAAACCTTGCGCGATGATCAACTCGCGAGCCTGCACGCGTATCTTAGGTAAATGGCGCGCGAAAGTTGCCGCACCGACGATCGCCACCATTCCTCCAATGGCAACCGTCCACGGCGCGCCGATTCGAGCAGCAGCTGTTCCGGCCAGCAGAGCGCCGATCGGAGCCATTCCAAGGAACATCATGGAATAAACAGCCATAGTGCGGCCACGCAAGCGATCCGGAACCATCGACTGAATTAAGGTATTGGTGGCGCCCATTTGCACCATTACAAAGAAGCCAACCGGGACCAAAAGTAGCACGGAGAGCGGATAGTACCGCGAGAATGAAAAAAGAATCAGGGAAGCACCGAAGCTGGCACAGGAGATAGCCACGATTTTCGCCAGGCCCTGCAGCTTGGTACGAGAGGCGAGGGCCAAGGCGCCCAGCAGCGCCCCGATACCGGTTGCGCCCATGAGCACGCCGAGGGTGCGCGCATTCCCATGCAAAATGCGGGCAGCAAAAATGGGCATCAACACGGAATAGGGAAGCGCCACGATACTGTTGAGCCCGGTGAGCAACAACAAAGCACGGATGGGCGCGGTCTCTTTCACATAGCGAAACCCTTCGGCGATATGTTCCAAGGCAGAAGCGGAATGTTTTTCGATCTTTGACCGAGGGACACGCATCATCAACAGACCGGCGATGACCGCGATATAGCTCACTGAATTGGCGAAAAAGCACCAGCCTTCGCCGATGCTGGCAACCAGAATTCCAGCGACGGAAGGTCCGATTACTCGCGCGCTATTGAACATGGAGGAATTCAGGGCGATGGCATTCATCAAATCTTCGCGGCCGACCATCTCTACAAGAAAGGATTGCCGGGCTGGCACGTCAAAGGCGTTCACCACACCCATCAGAGAGGCGAGAATAATCACCTCATGCACGGTAACCCGTTTGGTCAACGTCAGAAATGCGAGGATACCTGCCAGGACCATCGAACTGGCTTGGGTGACCACGATGATGCTGCGCCGGTTCACCCGGTCCGCGACGAAGCCACCGAGAGGCCCCAGCAAAAATATGGGAATCTGGCCGGCAAAGGCCACCGTGCCAAGAAGCAAAGAGGACCCGGTCAGCCGGTAGACGAGCCAGGCTTCCGCAATGTTGTCCATCCAGGTGCCCACCAGCGAGATCATCTGGCCGCTGAAAAACAGCTTGAAATTGCGGTGCTTCAGCGAGCGGACCATGTCGCGAAATCGCGAACGATCCTGAAGCCCGGGGCTGGCTTGTGATCTGGTTGTGGCCGACTGAGCCATCGTTCAATTGTACGATGTAAGTTGGCGTTGCTTTCCCCGATTGTGGAGGGAAATTCCCTTATTTCGCAGGCTTGCGTCGCGGTTTTGAAAAAGCTTTGAGCCGCTTGATGCGTTCGCGAGTAAAAGCAGCTTTTTGTTCGGGCGTAAGCTGCGGTGCCATTCCGTTTGTCGCGGATGCTTGCGCAAGGAGGCGACCGCATGCGCGCAGGATGCGACGGTACGGCCAGTCCGCTTCGCGAAAGAAAATCTCTCCGTCGCGGGGATTGGAGTAGAACCAACGCACAATCAAGCAAAGATGTTCGCTCAGGTCTGGCGGAGCTTCCTTCAACCCAAACCGCCGCCTACGCTCGTCAGGCGTTTGAGTGGCGTGGACCTCTTCCGGCGGAGCATTTGAGGTGTCGATGGGTTGCGACGCTGGAGGTTCGTCGGAGAAGCCTGTTCTCTCCAATCCCGCGCGCAAGATCGATTCGACAGATTTCGGCTCGCTCGAAAGCTCGGCGAATCTCAGGAATATCGGCTCCTGCAGGATGGCGCCGAGAACCGGGAAGGCCACGACGGTCTTCTCTTGAGAGCCACGCTGCAGAATGACCAGGTTGAGATCATCGATCTTCCGGGTAATTTCCGGCAAAGTACGCAACACGCCGGAGGCTTTGTCCAAGCGCTTGTGCAGCGCGGCGGCATGTTCGAAATCGAGGGCTTCGCTGGCAGCCTCGCGTTCCCGCTCGATCTCCTGCAAGAGAGCCTCTCCACCAGTAGCCAACGTTTTCAGGACGCGCTCAAGTTCCGCATCGTATTCCTGCCTGGTGCAGCCCGCGAAGCATGGCGCGAGGCACATTTTCATTTCCGAATAGATACACCCGGGATATGCCGGATCACGGCGGATTTTGATCTGGCACCGGCGAATCTTGAAAAGATCCAGAAACGCTTCGCCGAAAGCATCCGCAGCTTTGCGGGATGCGAACGGGCCGAAATAAAGGCCGTAATCTCCGCGAATTTTTCGCGTGACGTAGCACCGCGGATATTCGCTTCGCAAATTCACCTTCAGCACGGCCGGCGGGCGAATCCGAGCCATCTCGCGATATCGGGCGGGGAAATGGGTCCGCCCCTGCTGATAATGCGTAAGCGCCTGCTCGAATTTGGAGCCGGTGAGCCGATAGCGAATTCGGGCGGCCACGCCTCGCAAATTGAGCCGCTTACTTGGTTGCTCCGGCACGGACAATAATCTTTCTGCTGCGCGGCGCACATCCGCGGTTCGCACCAGATAAGGTTCGGCACCCGGCTCACGCATCTCGATCAGCAAAATGCCAGGGCGCGTCGGCAGCGACTCAAAAAATTCCGCGTCAAGGCCGGACACGAACTCGCGGGCGCAATCCAGATTGAGCATAAGGACAGGATACACGCCATGGTAGGCCGAGACGCCACAGAGTCGATGAAGCTACGGGTAACGCAGACTGCCTGCGAGACACGGGTTTTAGCGGCGGGAGTGGAGCGTCATACGGATGCCGTGGCGAGGTCGTAGCGTAATCAGCGGTTCGGGTTCCACACGGTGTCCGGGAACGAGACGAAACTGGAAGCGCTGCGCGAGAGTGGCAATGACGATAGCAGCTTCGAGCATGGCGAATCCCTGGCCGATGCAGCGGCGCGGTCCGTCTCCAAAGGGGAAATAGGCTCCTGCGGGAAGCTGGTCGGCAAGACCATTGAGCCAGCGCTCGGGACGAAAAGCGTCGGGATCGTCGTAAAAACGGGGATCACGATGCATGACCCATTGCGACATGAGTATGGTGACGCTGGGCGGGAAATTGTAGCCGCCGATTTGGGACGGCTCCATGGAGGTGCGGGCGATAATGTAGGCGGGTGGATAGAGGCGCAGCACTTCGTGCATCAGCGCGTAAAGATAGGGGAGCTTGGGGAAATCGGCTGATTCGGGCGGCCGGCCATTGAGAATGCCGTGCAATTCTTCGTAGAGGCGCGCTTCGGCGGCGGGATTTTGGGAGAGCAGATACCAGGTCCAGGCGAGCATCTGCGCGGTTGTTTCGTGGCCAGCGAGGAAGAGCGTCATCGTTTCGTCGCGTAGCTGCTTGGGAGTCATCTGCGTGCCATCTTCGTCCATGGCGGACATGAGCAGAGAGAGAAGATCGACGTGATGGCCATTGCCGGCGGCGGTTTGCGCGAGTGACTGGCGCTGCTCGATGATGCGGTAGACAAGCGAATCAAGATAGGCACGCTCGCGGGTTGCGCGCTTGTTGCGCGGCGTGGGCCAGGATTCAGGAATGCGAACTGGTGAGCGCTGGCGGCTCAGTGAGTAGCGCATGAGAAATGTCATGGAATGGCCGACTTGGTGCGCTTCATCAGGAAGGGTGGTGCCGAAGAGTGTGCGCACGGCGACGTCGAGTGTGAGGGCCATCATTTCGCGAGCGAGGTCGCGCTGCTCGCCATCACGCCAGCCCTGGATGTGGCGTTGCGCGCTTTCCATCATAGTGGAGGCGTACTCGCTAACTCGCGAGCGGTGAAAGGCAGGCTGCGCGAGGCGGCGCTGACGTCGCCAGAAGTCGCCCTCACTGATGAGCAGACCCTGGCCGAGAAGACCCTCGACAATACGCTTCGTCAATTCACTCTTGTGAAATTTAGCTTGCTGGATAACGAGGACCTGCTCGATCAAGTCCGGATGATTAAGGAAGATGCGATCCTGAAAAGCGACAGGAAGACGGACGATGTCGCCGTATTCGCGGGCGACGCGGCGTAAAGTGCCGAGAGCATCGCGACGGATCGCAAGGGTGAGGCCGAGGACGGGAAGGCCCCGAGGGCCGGGCGGCTGGCGAGTTGTGGTTGCAGACACCTCTAAAAAACCCCGGCGCGATGAGACTCCGGCGGACACGCGCCCTGTTCCGTACTACGCCTGAACAGGCTACTTTACTTCAGTTCTTAGCGCGACGCGGAGCATGATAGACGGCGGCCAAGAGATATCGCATGAGGTCCTTAAAACAAAAAGAACGGCGAGTGGGATTGGCGAGAGCGCTATCAAAGATGGGATTCTGCTCGCGTTCTCGGGCAGCGGAGCTGATTCGCGCGGGGCGCGTGCAGTTGAATGGGAACGTGGCACGGAATGCAGAGGCACCGGTGAGGATGGGGAATGACCGCGTCGAAGTGGATAACGTTTTGGTCCGAGGCAAGTGCCTCATTTATTTCATGTTGAACAAGCCACGTGGGGTGGTAACGACGGCGTCAGACGAGAAGGGACGCGAGACGGTGTATGCATACGTACCGGAGGGAGCACCCTGGATGGGCGCGGTGGGGCGACTCGATAAAGCGAGTGAAGGATTGCTGCTGCTTACGAATGACTCCGAGTGGGCGGCCCGAGTCACGGCGCCGCAAACGCATCTCGACAAGACGTATCACGTGCAGGTCGCCTGCGAGGTGGAGGAGCCGGCGCTGGAAGCGATGACCAAAGGCATTTTGGCAGATGGTGAACTTTTGTGCTCCAAGCGGGCTGAGATTCTGAGGGGTGGCGAGAAAAACACCTGGCTGAAGATCGTGCTGGATGAAGGGAAAAACCGGCAGATTCGAAGGATGCTGCAGGCGCTGCATATTGAGGTCCTGCGATTGGTGCGTGTCGCAATGGGGCCGTTGGAGCTGGGGAGATTGGGGAAAGGCCAGTGCCGAGAATTGGCGAGAAGTGAGAAGGAAGCGATGGACAGAGCGATGGGAAAGACAGTGGCTCGTGACTAGCTCGGGCTCAATCCACTCATTTCGATGCGAGGCATGCACTCATCGCAACCGAGCAGTCGCGGTATACGGCACACGCCGCCGGTGCGCGTGGTGGAAGCTAATCTACTCGCTGGCAGACTGCGACGGATTCTTATCGCGGTCCCGCTTGGCGATCACATCCTGGCGAAGCTGGCGGAGAGCATTGCGATAGCATCTCCAGCAGAGATGTTTCCAGGTGTTACCGAACGGGATCAGCGAGTAAGAAAGGTAGTCTTCCAGGCATTCGGTGCAATACGAGACCTGCTGAATGTTTTCGAGAATTTTCTTTTCGTGGGCTGCGCTTTTCACAGAACAAAAATAGCGGGGGGCGCACGCACCTAACTATCGCGCAGAGGTACCGAATCGGTAGGACGCCGAAGAGGCAGAAGTACTAGCCGAAAAGGACCTCGAAACACTGCGCGCCGGTAGTACCCGATTTTGCCCGCGAAAAACGCGACTGCATGTGCCTCCGAATACTGCGAAGGGTGTCCATGAGAAGGACGAAACCGCGTGCGCGAAGCGCGGCGATCAGGGCAGGAACTGGACACTGCGGCTGATGATGGTTACGTCGCCATCCTGCGATGGAACGGCGGTGAGCGGGCGCGAATCGAGCAGAAATTTGCCTGAGGCAGGCAGGTTATAGCTCACATCGACCACGTAAATTTGGAGAGGTTTGCCCGCAGGAAGTGTGAACCCCATTTCTACGCCCTCAGATGATACAGCGAGGCAGCGATAGACGTTCCAATCTCCGAAGAATAAAAGCTGTTTCGCGCCGGCGCTGTCAAATGCCTGGCCACCCATGGTCACGTCTTTCACGCCTGACTTGGGCGGAAAGAGAACGAGGACTTCGGGCGCGGCGCGTTCCGATTTCAATAGCGCGCGATAGTGCCTCTGGTTGCCGACCGTAGAAGATTCAAGGATGGTGAAACTCGGGGCCGAGTCGGTGAGGCGAGGAGCTGGGCTGAAGTACGCGGGACCGCGATCCCACGGAAAAGGGCCTTTGTTGGCGCGAGTGAAATTGGCGGCGATGGCAATTGGTCCGGGCATGCGTCCGGAAGCGGGTTCGATGATCCACTGCGCGACATTCGTGTCGGCGTCTTTCCAATATTCAATGTTCACGCGCTGTGGGGACTTGGCGGAAAACTGCGGAAGGATAACACTGAAGAAAGCGGCGGTAAGACACAAGGAAATCGGCGCCCAGGCAAAAAGCGCGCCAGCCGTTCCGGGGGCGCTGGAAATGTCCGAGAACAATGGCAGCGCAGGCGTGAGTTCAATGGCCACCAGGATAGCGATAAGAGGAAGGACGGAGTTTCCGAGGCCTTCGTAAAGCAAGAGTATCGCGGCAAAGCCTATTGCACCCGCAGCCAAGAGCGACAGAAATACGGAAGCTATGGCGAACGGTTCGACTGCAGGCCCGAGCTCACGATTGCGCGGCATGAATATTGCCGGCACAGCGGATATGACGGACACAAGGGAAGGAATCAGGAACAGGTAACAAAGGCCGGGAGCGACCGATGCAACTACCAGGGAAAGCGCACACCACCAAAACCAAGTCGCAGACCAGAGTCCCCAAAAACCGGCGCGGCGCCCAAAGAGGATGGCAATCGTAAAGGCAACCCCCGCTCCGAGTGACCAGAAAGCAAGCTGCACCGGACGCGGGTGTGCGACCCAGTCAACGAGTATGGCGCTGCCAAGATGCAGCAGCGTTCGCAGGATGACGGCGACAATGGCGGTAATAACAACGATGGCCAGCCAGATTGTGATGGCCCAAAACGCTTGCGGCATCGAAAGCCGATTTGTGCGAAATAGACGCAAGATTTGGAATGCGAGAAGAAAGATACAAAACAGCGCGACCGGCAGGGCCCAGCTCGCGCGGAAACGGATAACCTGGGACTGAAATAGGTCGAAGTACACAGCATCGCGAATTGGAATATTCGAAAGGTCGGCGCTGGCAAGAGCTGTAACCGAGGCGAGGGCGTTTTCACCCTGGTGCTGCAGACTGGCAGGGCTGGCGTTGCCGATGTTGTCGAGGGGCGTGTGGTAATGAACTACATCCCCGATGAAAGCAAAATTAAGTCCCTGGGCACCGGCGGCCTTGAATACGGTGAAATCAGTGTCGTTCGGGAGGCGGTTGTAGACGGTGTAAGCGATCGAGTTCAAGGATGGATGGGAAGCATGGCGCTCAAAGAGGTGGACGGCCCATTCATTGGCGGTTCCGGTCTCGAACATAATGCTGGCACCGGAGGTGCCGCGAGCATCGAGGTTAACGGCGGCTCGGACGCTGTGGGCCCATGGATGAAACTGGACGAAAGCGCGGGCGCCCAGCAAGCCGCCTTCTTCGCCATCGTCGATGAGGATAATGATGGAATTTTTGGGCTTAGGCAGCGCCTTCAGCGCTCGGGCAGTTTCGATGATCGCAGCTACCCCGACACCATCGTCGGAAACGCCTGGTCCGGCGGGGACAGAATCGTAGTGAGCGGATAAGAGAACGGCGGAGCTACCCGGCGGAGGTCCAGAAGTTCTTTGGTTAGTGTGAGATGAAGACTGCAAGATTGCTACTACATTATTAACGGTGCCACAGGAGCCGTATTGACTGCAGGCAAAGGCGGTCTGCACTTCGGGGGCGTAACCGAGGTTTTTGAGTTCCGAAATGGCACGGTTTCGGACCGTTTGATTGGCAGAGCTGCCGAGGGGATGGGGAATGTCATCTCCCACCAGCCTCTTGAGGACCTCGAACGCACGGCTCCCGGAAAATTGAGTTGCGGGGGCGCTCGCCGGACTTGGAGCGGGTGGTTTCAAGCCTTCCAACGAGAAGAGAAAGGCCGGGGCAAGAAGCGCAACCGCCAGTGCAGCCCTCCGGACACCCAAATCGACACCGGGCACCTTGCCTCCAGAGGCGCCATGCTAGGCTGCGCGCGACGGCAAGTCAAATAAGACCAGAGATCTAGAGAGGACGCTGAAACTTCGGATCCTTGCTGGGCTTGGCTAAGGATCCAAGCGAAGCAGCAAGCAAAAGGCGACAAGCAAGCAAAAGGCGGCTTTACACGGATAGCCGGGCGTGTTACGTTGTCATCCCGTAGCCGCCATCGTAGCGCCAGGCGGAAGGGCCATCGAAAATATCTCCGCGCACGTTTTTGTCCCGAAGGACCTCCTACAAAAAATTGAACCGAAGCTTCCTCCACCGATGAGGTGGAAAGAGGCGATCCTTGTGAGGGCTGGGTGCTAAAACTCCGCAAAGTCGAGCTGTTTGGATTCAAATCCTTTTTCGAGAAGACGCCCATAACGTTCAGCGGCAGCGGGATTACCTGCATTGTTGGGCCGAACGGGTGCGGGAAGTCGAACGTGGTGGACGCCGTCTCCTGGGTGCTGGGCGAGCAGAGCCACAAGATGTTGCGCGCCGAGCGCATGTCCGACTGCATTTTCAACGGAACAGCGAAGCGGCCGCCGCTGGGAATGGCGGAAGTTACGCTGACGCTGGTCGATCAGGAATTGTCCGAGGCAGTGGCAAAAGTGATCGACACATCGGAAGAAGGGGCTGCCGCAGCAGAGCCCGATGCGAGCGCGGAAGAGGACGCCCAGTTCGCTACCGATCCCTCTGTGGAAACGATGATGCATCCGGCTTCCGAAGGTGATGCGGCCAATCCAGAAGAAACCGCGAAGAAAACAAAGAAGCGGCGAGGGCACAAGCCGGGGCTCACGCTAAAACCAGGAGAAGTGGTGGTGTCGCGCCGGCTTTACCGCTCGGGACAGAGCGAATATCTGATCAACGGGCGCGTAGCACGGTTACGAGACATACAGGAAATCTTCATGGGTGTAGGGCTGGGACCGGATAGCTACGCCATCATCGAGCAAGGACGCATCGGGCAAATATTGAACTCAAAGCCGATGGACCGGCGGGCGATCATTGAAGAGGCCGCGGGGATCACCGTTTACAAAACGAAGCGGCGGCTTTCGGAAGCGAAACTGGAAGCTTCGAAACTGAATCTCTCACGCGTGAACGACATTCTAGTGGAGGTGGAGAAGCAACTGGCATCGCTGAAGCGTCAGGCTTCGAAAGCGCGGCGTTACGCCGAGCTGCGCGAGCAGATGCGCGGTCTGCTCCGGATCATGCTGGCGAGCAAGGCCGAGCATTTGGACATTGAGGCGGCGCGGCTTCAATCACTGCTGCGCGACATGGACGCGGCGGAGGAAAAAGCGGCGAGTTCACTGCGCGACCTCGAAACAGAACAAGAGCGGCTGCATGCGCGGAGCTACACGCTCGATGGAGAACTTCGGCAGAATCAAAATGTGCTGAACCAGACCGAACTCAGCCTGCAGAGCTGCGAAAACCGCATTACATTCAACCGCGAACAGGTTGCGCAGTTGGAGTCACGTGCCACGAAACTAGAAGTGGAAATCGGGCAGGCGGAACTTGCGGCAGCGGAACTGGAAAATCGTGAGGAAGGGCAGCGCTTAGCAGTGTCAACACTGCGCGAGCAGACGGCGACGCTCGAAGTGGGTCTGCTGGAGGTGACCGAGCGCGCGTCTGGAAGCGTGGCGGAGCGGGAAAGTCTGGAAACGCGAGTGGAGGAATTGCGCCGGTTAACAGCACATCTGATTGAGCAATCCGCGCGCGATCAGGCTGAATCCGTGCAGGCGGCGGAGGCAGCAGCACGGCACAGCTCCGCTGAAGAACAGCGTGTGGCGACGCTGCGCGAGATGGAAGCGGAAAGTTCGGCACGGTCGGAGATGGTGCAGAACGCGGATGCAGCCTTCGAGCATGCCGAAACGCGGGCCCAGCAATTGGGTGAGACGGTACGCGGAGCGCAAGCACGTCTAGTAGAGCTGCGACGCGCTAATGCCGAGACCGGCCAAGAACTGGATGGTACGCGCGAAACGCTCTCCGCAGAGCGGGCGCGGCGATCGTCAATTGACCAGATTCTGAGCGAGCGAGCATATACGGCAGACGCGGTGCAGAAGCTTTTCAACGCGAACGGCGAAGGGAACGCACGAGGTTTCAGCGCCGTTGGATTGCTAGCGGATTATGCCGAGGTGGAAGAAAAATACGAAACGGCCATTGAGCAGTTTCTACGCGAGGAACTCGAGTATGTGGTGGTCGAGTCGTTCGAGCACGCACGCACAGGCGTGGCGCTGTTACGCGATGAAATGGGAGGGCGCGCGACATTTTTTGTGGATTCGCTCAACAAGCTGAACCTGGACTTGAGCGCCTTGATCAGCGAGGAACCACTGGAAGGGGGTGTGGTCGCGCGACTGGATAAACTCGTGGAATTTCGGGAGCCCCTTGGCGCAGCCGCAAAGTATTTCCTTTCCAAGTTGCGGACCGCTTACATCGTGGAAAACGCGGAGACAGCCGAGCGTATGGCGCATGCGGATGCGCAGGGCTATTTTCTAACAACGGACGGCACGTGCTACCACGGGCGGATGGTTTCGGGGGGGAGGCAGGGCGAGGCCGGCCCGCTGGCGCTGAAGCGCGAACTGCGACAGCACGACTCAGAAGCAAGCCGGCTCGAGAAAATTCTGCAGGAACAACAGGCGGAAGCAGCACGGCTGGAAGCGGCAATCGCAGAACGCGAGCAGACGCTGGCATCCGCGATGGCGGAGCATGTAGAGGCGCAGAAATCTCTCGTAGCGGCAACGCATCAGCGGGAGCAGGCGCGGACAGATTTCCGCCGTGCGGACGCCCGGCTAAATGAGGTGCGCGAGGAAATCGCGCGACTGCTTGGCGAAGCGGAAACGGCGCGGACCCGAGCGGAGCGCGCGCGAAGCCAACATGAAGAGGCGGTGCGGGCGCGCGTCGCAGCAGAAAACGAAGCCTTGGAAGCAACCGAGACACTGGCAAAGCTGCGACACGATTTCCAGGTACTCCAGGACCACCTCGTGGCCCGGCGAGAAGAACTGGCGACAATGGCAGAGCGACTAACGAGCGCGGAAGATCTTGAGAGCCGTCTCGCGAGCGACCTGGCACAAGCCGTGGAACGAACGGGGACGTTACGGCACCAGCGTGACACGTTGGTTCAGGAAAAAGCGACACTGCAAGCATCCTGCGAGGAACTTGCGACGCGGGGTGAGAACCTGCGGAACGATAAAACGCGACTAAGAGAGGAAAAAGTGGCGTTGGAAGCGGAATGGGAGTCTTCACGCGCCCGCGCGAACGAAATCGATGAAGCGTTGCGTGGACAGCGCCAATCGCTCGAGGAGATTCGCAGCGAGCGAAACCAGCGGCAAATTGAAAAAGCGAGAAACGATGCAGACCGGGATTATTTGCGGCAGACGTGCGTTGCGGAGTTGAACGCACAACCTGAGGAATTAATCGCGGTGGAAACTCAGCTGCTGGTTGGCGAAAATCTGGTGGCAGCTGAGACCAATTACAACGAGATGAAGGCACGGGCTGAAGCGATGGGACCGGTGAATATGATGGCCCTCGAAGAATTCCGCGAATGCGAGCAGCGCGAAGAATTCTTGAGGCGTGAGCGGAACGATCTGGTGCAGTCGATCGAAAATACGCAAATGACCATCAACGAGTTGGATCAAGTTTCGCATCAAAAGTTCGACGAGGCGTTCGCGTTTATTAATGCGCACTTTGCGATCGCGTTCCAGTCGCTATTCGGAGGCGGAACGGGAGAAATGCGGCTGGGCGAGCCAGACAGTTCTGGAGAAGCAGGCATCGACATTGTGGCGCAACCGCCAGGCAAGCGCCTGCAAAACGTGTTACTGCTTTCGGGCGGAGAGAAGGCATTGACGGCACTCGCTTTGCTGATCGCAGTGTTCCGTTTCCGACCGAGCCCGTTTTGCATACTGGACGAAGTGGATGCGCCTCTCGATGAAGCGAACGTGGGGCGCTTCAATAAGATGCTGCGCGAAATGTGCGGGCAGACACAATTTATTGTGGTGACTCACAATCGCCGCACCATGGAGATGGGATCGGTATTGTACGGCGTAACCATGCAGGAACCTGGCGTTTCAAAATTGGTATCGGTGAAATGGGAAGATGGCGACGCCGCCACGTTGCCCAAAACAGAGGCCGCGAGTAACGCCGCATAACGACGAAAATATTTCTGCCAGACGATCTTCTCTTCCGTCGGAAGTGCAGAAGATTTTCCACAGCATGTCATGTAAGACTTGCGTCTTGATGTTGCGCAGGTATTTTTCCGCTTAGATTTTCTTCTGGTCGGACGCTTGGTCGTTGACATCGCGGCACCCTGCGCTAGAATTACCGCCTTCTGATCTTAAGGACAAAAACTCCGTGGCTTCTCCAAAAATGAAAGTAATCATCGCAGAAACAAATTTTCCAGGGCTCACACTTCGGGGACGAGGAAAAGTCCGTGATATTTACGATCTCGGCGACCGTCTCCTGATTGTCGCAACGGACCGGCTATCCGCTTTCGACGTGGTACTTCCGACGCCGATACCGGACAAGGGAAAAGTGCTGACGCAACTCTCCCTGTTCTGGTTTGAGAAATTGGCGGATGTAGTTCCGCATCATGTAATTACGGCGGCCAATTTTACGGGCGAGTTAGTACCCTACGCGGCATCGCTCGAAGGCCGGGCCATGCTGGTAAAGCGCACCGAGCCAATTCCCATAGAGTGCGTGGTGCGAGGTTACATTTCCGGTTCTGGATGGAAAGACTATCAAAAGACCGGGGCCATCTGCGGAGTGCCGCTGCCTGCGGGCCTCAAGGAATCGCAAAAATTGCCGGAACCAATTTTCACGCCGTCGACAAAAGCGACGACCGGACACGACGAAAATATTTCGTTTGAGGAAGCTGCGTCGCGTATTGGCCGATCGCTTGCGGAACGCGTGCGAGACACCAGCCTGACGCTGTACAAACGCGGGGCAGAACACGCGGCGGAAAACGGCATCATTCTTGCTGATACAAAATTCGAATTTGGGCTGTTGAACGGCCAAATGATCTGGATCGACGAAGCCTTGACGCCGGATTCATCACGTTTCTGGCCATCCGCTGAATATGCGCCCGGCAAGTCCCAGGCTTCGTTTGACAAACAGTATGTCCGCGATTATCTGGAACGGATTGGCTGGAATAAGCAGCCACCGGCTCCGGAGTTGCCTCCAGACATCGTAAGCGCGACTACGGAAAAGTATCGCGAAGCATATCAACTCATAACCGGCCACGCACTGACGTAAGCAGAAAGTTCCCCGCTTCAATACTCTGCATGAAACGGAGCGGACGGATGTTATTTGCCCGACGCGAAGCATGGATATTTCGATTGTTTCGGCAATAAAAACGCGGAGCGCAAGGCGGAAGCGGCGGGCTGAGGGCGCCCGCAAACCTCAGGTGGACCCTCGGAGCGTGCGAACTTGAAAGATCAACTTGAATCGCTGGTAGGGATGATGGTTGACCGCGGCATTTTGCTGGAAGAAGCGGTCACGGAATTCGAGAAGAAATTCATCAGGCGCGTTCTGGAAAGCTCCAAAGGCAATCAGTGTCGGGCCGCCAAAATTCTTGGAATACACCGCAATACCCTCAGCCGCAAAATCGGCGAATACAAGTTGAACAGGATCGGGCGTGGAGCCTCATAACGGTTCGCCGCTGCCATACAGAAAACCGAGAGTCATTCATACGTTTGCTGGCAAATGTCCTGGATTGCTGCGCTCGGATTGCCCCTGTAGAATGAGCTGAGGCAGCGGTCATTTCCTGGGGTCATTCCGGATGTCTTTACCTCTTTCTGCGCAGTCAATCGTGGTTGCTACTCCCGAGCAGGTCTCCTGTGCACTCGGAGATGAGTCGGTAATTCTCAACCTGAAAAACAGCGTATATTACGGCGTGAATCCGGTGGGAGCTTGCGTGTGGAAGCTGGTGCAACAGGAGCGGAGTGTGGCGGAGTTGCGTGCCGCGGTGATGGACGAGTATGAAGTTGAGGCGGAGCGGTGTGAGCGAGAGGTACTGGAACTGCTCGAGAAAATGCGCAGTGAAGGGCTCATCCAGGTGGTAGAGAAGACCGCGAGCAAATAGTGGATTAGGGCGAGTTCAGAGATGTCGCCGCAAACTCTACGCAGCTTTTTGAGACTCGACCAAAAACAGAAAAGAAGCGTGCTTGTTGCCGCGATGATTCTGGTGGCGACGCGGGTTGGACTGCGACTTTTTGGATTCCGCGCATGGCGGAAATTTCTTGGCTCGTTCGGAGAGCGGTTGGTGACGGAGCGTGTTTGCGAGGCGAGCTTTGGCCGAGTGCTGGCAATCGCGAAAATGCAGTCCTCAGCGGAGCGGCATTTATTTTTCCGTCCGAGTTGCCTGGAACACTCGCTGGCTTTGCAGTGGATGCTGAGGCGAGAAAACATCGCAGCAGTCATGAAAATCGGCGCACGAAAGCAGGGCGGACGGTTTGAAGCGCATGCCTGGGTAGAAGTAAACGGCACACCGCTGGATAATGGCGGCGCTGGCGGCACGGAATTTTTGCCGTTTGAGGAAGCATACTCTTCGCTTGAGACGGAAATTCCTTGAGCGGTATTGTCGGAATCTTCCGGCGAGATGGCGCACCAGTTGAACGCCCTCTGTTAGCAGCTCTCACCAATCTTCTTTCCTTTCGCGGACCCGATGCACAAGAAATGTGGCTGGATGGGGCGACCGGTTTTGGTCACACCATGCTGCGCACGACACGCGAGGCAGAGCATGAGCGACAGCCTACAAGCCTCAGGGGCGACTTTTGGATCACCGCGGATGTGCGGCTCGATTGCCGCGCTGAGCTGATCGACGCGCTGATTCGCGCGGACTGCAAATTCGACGCGCAACGCGTTACCGATCCCGAACTAATTCTTCATGCATACGCAACATGGCGGGAAAAGTGTATCGACCATTTGCGCGGGGACTTCGCGTTTGCACTTTGGGATGCGCGGGAGCATAAGCTGTTTTGCGCGCGCGATCACTTTGGAATCAAGCCGTTCTTTTACTCCGCGAGCGAGAAGCAGTTTCTTTTTAGCAACACGCTGAACTGCTTGCGCGCGCACCCGGATGTGTCCGACGAGTTGAATGAAGCGGCGATTGGCGATTTTCTTCTATTTGGCCTGAATTGCGAGATCGCCACGACAACTTTTAGTGAGATCCAACGATTGCCGCCGTCACATTTTCTGGTCGTGACGGCAGACGGGCTGCGGACGCAACGGTATTGGTCACCGCCAATTGATGGGCGCATTCGCTACGCGCGCCCAGAAGAGTACGTCGAACATTTTCGCGAAATTCTGAAGGCGGCGGTTGCGGACCGGCTACGGACTGATCGCGTGGGAATTTTCCTTAGCGGTGGGCTGGATTCGGGATCGATTGCTGCGATGGCACGGGAACTTTCGCCCAGCACTGCTGGGGCAAAAGAACTTCAAGCGTACACAATTTTTTTCCAATCACGGCTTCGTGAGGAAGAACGGGTTTACGCGAAGATTACCGCTGATCATCTGCGAATTCCGATTCGATTCTTGCCAGCGGATACGAGTGAACTGTTCCGCCGCCAGCCTGATGATACCCGGGTAACGTCTCCCGAACCGGTTGAAAATCCGTTCCTATCCGATGCGCTGAAAACATTTCGGCTAATCGGGCCAGATTGCCGTGTGGCATTCTCGGGGGAAGGCCCAGACAATCTGATGGATTTTCAAATGTGGCCCTTTGCGAAGGATTTAATACGCAGAGGGGAGTGGCGGGCGTTAGCCGCACATACGGCCCATTTTCTGTGGTTGCGGCCGTTTCCGTGGCGAGGGCTCGCGTACCGTGGGAAGAAGTTATTCGGAGTCGACGATTCGAAACCGGCATTTCCGAAATGGATTAACGGCGATTTGTGCGCTCGGCTGGGACTGGTGGATAGGTGGAGGACGTTTCGATTCACAGATCCGCAAGTTCATCCGGTACTGCCCCGCGCGCACGCTTCTTTGGCAGTGCTCCTATGGAATGAGCTGTTTGAAAACGCCGATGCAGGGTTTACTGGATCGCCGCTCGAGATTCGCTATCCTTTTCTCGACTTGAGAGTGGTAAATTACCTTCTCTCGCTGCCGCCCTTTCCCTGGTTCTACAGAAAACAACTTTTACGCAGAGCGATGGAGCAACTGCTTCCAAAGGCGACGCTGCGGCGGGCAAAAGCTCCACTGTTCATGGATCCCGTGGCAGACGCGTTGAGAAGCCAAACCGGATGGCCTAAGAGCGTGGAATTCTGCGAGCCGATTGAGGCATATGTGAAGCTCTCCCAAGTCTTTCCGCTCTCGCACACAGCTAATGCCAGTGAAACGGACGTAATGATCCGGCCTCTTTGCCTGAACTTTTGGTTGCAGTCTTACAAGAGAGTCCGCTATAACTTGAAAATGGAGGTCCATAATGCCTAAGCTGGCTGAAAAAGGACCGAAAAAATCTTACACCACACCTGAAGTAACGGTGTACGGAACCGTTCAGGAGCTAACCAAGGCGGTCGGCACCTCTGGAAATACAGATCATGGAACCCGCCTGGGGCATACCAAGACTCACGGTTAGTTGGCTGGCAAAGATCAGACTTCTCATGCAATCAGTGAGTTCTTGACCACGTGAGTTTTCACTACTCGCTCTTCGGTTTTAGCTTCACAAGCGATGTTGAACTTCCAGGGCTCGCCCCAAACGGAACGCCAGTTCCAGAGGCATGCGAAATACATCTGGGATCAGCGCCTCCCGCAACATTTGCAAATCAATCCCGGGAACTCATCTACACAAGCCTTATCAAGGACCCCTTGGGAAACCCCGCCTTGCGAATTTGGAGCGTCGGGGACGAGCAACTGCGTCACCTGACTTATACCGATGGCCATCAATTCTGGTTTGATCGCCACTACAAACACGTGTGGGGAATGTGGCCGGAGAATTCGTGCCTGGAAGAGGCCACTTCTTTTCTGCTCGGCCCAGTTTTGGGAATCCTGCTTCGCTACAAAGGCGTCGTTTGCCTGCACGGAAGTTCCGTAGCAATCAATGAACTGGCGGTGACGTTTGTGGGTCCTCCGGGCGCCGGAAAATCTACGACTGTAGCGGCACTTGGCAAGCGGGGTTACAGAGTGCTCGCGGATGACATAACCGCCATCGGTGAAGTCGACGGGAAGTTGCACGCATACCCGGCTTATCCAGCGCTGTGGCTCTGGCCAGATTCTGTGAATGGCTTGTATGGAAGCTCGCTGGATAAACCCGTAGCCGCCGTGAACGACAAGACACGGCTTTCGGAGAGGAACGGCTTAGCATTCGAATTTCGCCCACTGCCGCTTGCTCGAATATATATTCTGGATTGTGGCGATTCCGCAGGCCCGGATTCCGTTCAGGAGAATTTCCTAGCGTTGGTCGCCAATACATATGCGACCAACGTGTTGACACCCGAAATGAGAAAGCAGGAATTCATCACTCTGACAAAGCTTGCCTCGCAGGTATCCATTCGCCGTTTAGTTTCCACACGTGACTTCGAGAAACTACAAGAGCGTTGCGATCAGTTCCTGGATGAAACGGTACTAAGGCAAATCCCGTAGATGACCGGGATTTTCTCCCGACCGATGTATTTCTGAGCACCTAATCTGACTCGTCTACATTGCCGATTTCAAATCGTGCTACCATTCGCGAGCGGTCAGACTTGTGAGAAATCCCGCCTGGTAATGTCTCGCCAGGCGCAGTTCGAGCATGAAGCGGCACGTATAGAAGTCTTTGGGTGATGTCCTAGTTTTTCCAGACCAACCGAAGTTAGAAGATCACGAGGATTTTACGAGGAGTCTTGCGATGAAAATGAGGGTTTCGTCGTCGAGTGTAGGTGTGTTCGTACATGCTTTCTTCGCCGTGGTTCTTGGAGCCTTCTTGTTTTTCCCGCACTTGCAGAGCGCCGCGCAGGAAAAGGCTGCCGGGGGTCACGATAGCAAGGTTTCTTCGGGCAAAGCGCTCGAAAACGATAGCAAGGCGAGGGCCGTGAACGCCTACAAACACCTTCCGCTGGCTTTCGAAAAAAACCTCGGCCAGACCGATTCGCAAGTGCAATACCTGACGCACGGAAGCGGGTATGAATTGTTCCTGACGCCGCAAGAAGCGGTGCTGGCGCTGTGGCAGCCGGAGAACTCGGCCGTGGCCCAATCGAAGTTTATCTCGGCGGCGCAATTGTCTCGCAAGGCTTCGGCGCTGCGCCTGGAACTGGAAGGCGCAAATCCTACAGTAGCCATGCAGGGGCTCGAACAACTTGAGAGAAAAACCAACTACTTCCGCGGAAACGATCCGAAGAATTGGCTGACGAACGTGCCGTCGTATGAGCGCGTGGAGTATCGAAGCATTTATACCGGAATTGATTTGGCGTTCTACGGAAATCAGCACCGCCTGGAATATGACTACGTGGTTTCGCCCGGGGCCGATCCGCAAAAGATCGCTTTCCGGCTGAAGGGAAGCGACAAGATCCGGATGGATGCCCGTGGAAACCTGGTGGTGACGATTCCGTCTGGCGACGTCACGTTGGAAAAGCCGTTGGTCTATCAGATGAAGAATGGCGAACGGAGAGATGTTGACGGCGGATATGTGCTTGGCAAAGACGGCCAAGTTCAGTTCGCCCTTTCCGAGTATGACCACACGCAGTCACTGGTCATTGACCCGGTGTTGGACTATTCGACGTATCTCGGAGGAACCGCGAGCGGCGACCTCGCTTTTGGAGTTGCGGTGGATGCGCTTGGAAACGCGTTCGTCACGGGAGCGACGTACAACGCGACGTTCCCGCTCTCAACGAGCCCGGCCACGACTGTAGGGCTGGGAACGCCCGACGCGGCTCTAGCTACCAGCGGAGGCGTATTCGTTTCGGAAATTAACCCCACTGGAACGAGCGAACTTTACTTCAGCTACCTGAGCGGTGATGGTGGCGACACTGCGTATTCGATTGCGGTTGATCCGGTAGTGAACACCACTTGCATGAACGGGGCGACACCCGCGGTTTGCGTCTACGTTACCGGCCAGACATTTTCCGACAACTTCCCGGTGGCTTCCGTTGTCACGCCGTACAACGCGATGGCCCCTACAGGCGGAGCGCCCACCTCGGGCAATGCGTTTATCACCAAGCTCGATCCCTACGTGAGTGGCGCCAGCTCCCTGGTCTACTCGAGCTATCTCGCAAGCACGAACGGAGGAGACCTTGGCCACGGCATCGCCGTCGATTCGACCCAAGATGCCTATATCACGGGTATCGCTTTGGCGACACCAGGCGCGCCGCCCGCGTTTCCGATTTTGAATGGCGCGCAGACGACTTTGCCCGGAGCATCAGGGAATGCGTTTCTCAGCGTGTTGAACACCACCGCTTCGTCGGGCGCCCTGCTTTATTCGACTTACTTGGGCGGTGACGATGTCAACGCGGGGACCAGCACATTGGGCGTAGGCGATGTCGGTACCGCGGTTACGGTTGATGCGAGCAAAATCGCCTACATCGTAGGAGTAACACCTTCCTCGAATTTCCCCAACCTGAATTCCACCGGAACCTTTCCAAATATCAAGGGTTGGCAAGCAGCAAATGGCACGAATACCGCAGGAGAAGCTTTCGTTGCGGCAATCAACACAACCCTGACCGGAGTAAATTCGCTGATCTATTCGACCTACGTCGGCGGATCGACGGCGGAGTTGGGGTATGGAATCGCGCTGGGGACAGGCGGGATTGTTTACGCGACCGGTCAGACAAAATCCGCTGACTTCGTCCTGACGGAAACCGGAGGGACGGCGGGGAAATTCCCGTCGCCCACGAATGTTTTGGGCGTTCCCTTCGTCACACAACTGAACACAACCGCAGGCGGTGCGCCTGCCTATTCGGTCTTGATCGGAGGAAGCAACGGAGATACGGGGAATGGAATTCAGGTAGACACTCTGGGAAATGTGATTGTTGCGGGACTCTCGCAATCGACTGACTTCCCGGTGACTCCCGGAGCTATCAAGCCAGCGCTGACGGGTGCGATGAATGGGGCCGGATTCATTGCGAAACTCAATCCCACCATTACCGGTAGTGCCGGGCTGCTATATGGAAGCTACTTCGGCGGCGGCGGTATGCCGAGCTTGCCCGACGCGATCAATGGAGTGGCACTAGACACAGCAGGCAATGCCTTTGTCGCCGGTCAAACATATTCGACGGATTTTCCAGTTTCAGCGGGCGCGTTCGAAAACGCTCTACCGGGCGGCGCACTATCGGCAGCTTTCGTTTCGAAGCTGACGCTGCTTCCAGTGTTGGCGTTCGGATCGCCATGCGCGACCGATTTCACGGCTACGTCTCCGGCTTCGTGCATTTTGACTTTTAGCAGCACGCAACCGGAAGGCGTGACCAGCGCACCGCAGACGTTTGTGGTTACGAACAATACCGGTTCAAATATCACGTTCACGGCGCTATCAACATCCGGAACTAACTCGACGGATTTCACCGGCACCGGGACGGCAGTCGGGGCTACGCCCGCCTGCGGGACAACGCTGGCAGCAACTGCGTCCTGCGGCTTCGGAGTTACGTTCACGCCAACAACGACGGGCGGTGAATCGGCGATTCTTACTGTGCCGTATAGTTTCGCCTACGGAGCGGGGACCACAAGCGCATCGCAGACGGTAGAGCTAACTGGCGGTGGAGTGGCGGCCCATGCGATTGTCGTCCTCAATCCGCTGACGACGTTGAACTTCGCGACACCTCAACCGGTGGGCACGATGAGCAGCGCGCTGCCGGTGACCGTGACGAACACTGGGAACATCAACCTGACATTCTCGGCTAACCCTGCCACGGGCAGCACGGAATTCGTGGTGGCCAGCGGGACAACTTGCACGACGACCACGCCGGTCGCACCGAATGGAACCTGCACGATCAACATCACCTTCACGCCGAGTGCGGCTGGGGCACGTTCTGCAACGTTGACCCTTGCCGACAATGGAACTGGCAGCCCACAGACGCTGTCTTTGACGGGCACAGGCGTTGCTTCGGCGCCGGTGGTAACGCTGACTCCGTCGACACCGATCAGCTTCAGCGGGCTGCTTGTTACGACCACGAGCGCAGCGCAAACGGTGACCGTGAAGAATACGGGCAGCTCCAATCTGAACATCACCGCAACACCCGCGATCACAGGGACGAATGCCTCGGACTTCGCCGTGGCCACCGGCACCACGTGCACCAGCGGAGCGGCCGTTGCCGCCAATGCAACCTGCGTGATCAACATCACGTTCACTCCGCCCGCAGGGGCCAGTGGCGCCCGCTCGGCGACGCTTTCCATCGCGGATAACGCCACGGGAAGCCCGCAGACCCTTGCGCTAAGCGGCACGGCCTGGGACTTCACGATCAGCGCATCATCGCCCACAGTTAGCGCTGGCAGCAGCGGAACGATTACTGTGACCGTGACAGGAGTTGGCGGGTTTACCGGAGCGGTAACACTCTCTTGCACTTCAGCAATTCCGCAGGGAGGATGCAGTGCGCCGGGAACGCCAGTGAACGCCAGCGCAACGGGTGCCACCGGAACTGTGACGGTAACGACGCACAGCCTGGTGCTGCCGCCTGCGTCAAGAAAGGCACCGCCCGTTTCGACGCAGCAGTTGGGCTTGTTCCTGCTCGCGCTGTTGATGCTACTGACATTGCCCGTAGCGGGGCGGTTCCGGACCAGGATGGGCTTGGCTGGCGCCGCAGCGTTACTCGTAATCGTCGCAGGCTGCTCGAGCGCGCTGCCAACACCAAAGGGCGCTTACAACGTGGTTGTAACCGGGACGTCGGGAAGCGTGAGCCATTCCGCGACGGCCAGCGTCACTGTGGACTAAAAACAGAGCCAATCAGCTCGTTTCACAAAAAAGGCCGTACGCTCGGCAATGAGCGTACGGCCTTTTTGCTTGTAGACGCATCCATGCTTCTTCGTGTTCGAGCCGGCAAGCCAGACTTTAAAGCGATGACGCAGCCGCAGCACTCGTGCGAGAATGCAAAGCTCCCGTTTTATTGGCGAATTATTGCAGCAAGGCATACAGAAAAGGGGACCAATAGCAGAATGCGATCGATGATGCGTTTTTTTGCGCTGGTGAGTTTATTGTGGCTGATGGCGATTCCTGCCGCGGCGCAATCGACGTCTTCTTCTTCATCGTCTTCGCAGCAAACACAACAGGTGGAAGCCCCACAGGAAGCGCCGCCCCCTCCCGTCGTGGCGCCCTATGAACTCTCGGCAGGCTACAGCTTTCGGATATTTACCCAGCCCACCAGCGCTCGCATCGGGATGAACGGGGGGTATGGATCGTTTGATTACAAGATCCTCAGCCGTATCAGCGCGGATGCGGAATTTTCCGCGGCATTTCGGGGCCAGGGGATTAATGGAGATTTGAGCATCTACAGCTTCCTGGTGGGACCACAAATTTATCCCTTCAAGCACCGGCGGAAATTCACGCCGTTTGTACACGTCTTGCTTGGCGAGGGCTTTTACCGCAACAGCTATCCGGCCTACGGCGGCTTTCCGGCAGCTGTGAGAACCGATAGCTCGTTCAGCTGGGAAGGGGGCGGAGGGCTCGACCTGACGCACAGTCCGCGGTTGGCAATTCGAGTTTTCGACATCGATTACGCACAAACCAAGTTCCTCGGAAATTTGTCGCAAGCGAACTACCGGCTTTCTATCGGTATTGTTTACCGTTTCGGACAAAAATAGTTTCCGGCGTTTGATTCGCTCTTCTCCGGTAAACTTCCAGAAATTCCGATGAAATTGCGCTTGCGCTCGCGGCGAGGTCGTAGCAGATTACGCGCAGGATGGAAATTCCGATTCGAGGCGGAATCAAGCGAACGATCCTGCTGCTGGGATGTTGCGGGATCTCCGCGCTCCTGATCTTTCAGGCAGTGGAAATCTGGATCGCAAACCGCAGGATGCAGTCTGGACGCATCGATCTGATGCAGAGCGCAGCCGAGCTTTTACCAGGCAATGCAGAGGCATGGGACAGGGTCGGGCGTTATAAGCAACTGGACTTTGCCAATCCTGATCCAGACCAGGCAGTTCAAGACTATCTGAAGGCTGTAGGCGACGACCCTCACTCTTCATTTTATTGGCTCGATCTTGCGAGCGGTTATGAAGATTTGGGCAATATGGCGAAGGCCCGGGCGGCGTATGACAGAGCTGAAGCCGTCTATCCAATCTCGGCGCTCGTCGCATGGAATTACGGGAACTTTCTGGTACGCACCGGAAACAATCAGGCGGGTTACAGCAAGGTTCGCACCGCAGTCAGCAGCGATCCGAAGCTGCTACCGCTGGCAATTTCGCGAACCTGGCGGTCTGGCGAAAGCGTTGACGATCTGCTGAATGAGGCCTTGCCTCCCACTCGTGAAGCGTATTTGCAAGCGCTGACCTTTTTCACGCAAATCCGACAAGTGGACGCAGCGCTGCAAGTGTGGCAGCGACTGGTGTCGTTGCGACAGCGCGTAGCCATTGCAGATACCATCCCCTTTCAGGATATTTTGATCGGAAATGACCGCGGTAAGGATGAGCGTCGCGTATGGCGCGAAGCGCTCGGCATGGCTGCCACCTCGATTTCGGAACCCGAAGGACATTCGCTCATATGGAACGGCAATTTCGCGACTGATCTCGTGAATGGCGGCCTCGACTGGCGATGGGCACCGGTTTCCGGCTTGTCGGCAAGTTTCGATTCTCCTGCCGGCGCGGGTGCGGGTCGGTCCATTCGCATCGACTTCGGCGGTGGCTCTAACATTGCGCTCGAACAACCAGCACAGTATGTGCCGGTGGAATCGGGGCGCAGCTATCATTTTCGCGGATGGATCCGTACGGAACAAATTACCACTGAGAGCGGCGTTCGTTTTTTGATTACCGATCCAAATCACATAAACGCAGTGAACTTCACGTCGGACAATTTAACGGGCACGCATCCTTGGATGGCGGTCAACGGCGAGGTGACGACAGGACTCGAGACCCACTTCTTGTGGGTGCGCCTGATACGAGCACCGAGCCACCTATTTGAAAATAAGGTGAGCGGATCGGCTTGGATCAGTAATATTTCTCTGGTCCCGGCTGCCGGGAACGAGCAAACAGCACGATGATTGTGGTGCAGGTTGGCTTATGTCTGCTGATGGCGTTCGCCGTGCTGGCATTCGGCGCGGTGCAGGTTTGGTCGCAATCGATTCTAGAAATCGGCGCAGCCATGCTTTTGGTGTGGTGGGCCCTGCTTTCGCTCCGCGTCAAGGATGCGAAAATCCAATGGAATCCGGTGATAGGGCCGCTCGCCGCCTTGCTCGCGATCGGCGGGCTGCAACTGCTGTTCCGTGGCACGGCGTATGCGTTCTTGACGCGATTGGAACTTCTTCGGATTTCCGCCTACTGCATTATTTTTTTCCTTCTCACTCAGGCTTTTTGCAAGCGCCAGGAACGCGAGGGGCTCGCGTGGTTCCTGGTGTTGTTTTGTTTCGCAGTGTCGCTCCTGGGAATCATCCAGCATTTCACAGCGGAGCACCAGATCTATTGGATGTCCAGCTTGAACGTGCAAAATGATTCTTTCGGGCCATTCGTCAATCGAAACGATTTTGCGGGCTTCGTCGAGCTCACGCTGCCGGTCGGCTTGGCGATGGTGATTTTTCGAGGGATGCGAAAAGACCTTTTCCCTTTGCTCATTCTGCTGACGATCGTGCCGATCAGCGCGTTGATCCTGTCGGGGTCGCGGGGGGGAATCATCGGATTCGGATTTGAGTTATGCATTCTTGCTATTCTTACCAAAGTTGGCAGCCATGAAAAATTCTCCCGAATTGCGGCAATCGGAGTTGTTGCTCTTGCGGCGCTGGCGCTGGTTGCCTGGCTCGGGGCCGATAAAGCCATTGAACGATTTTCCGACGTGCGGAAATTCGACCTTACCGTCGGGCGGCGCACATCGATGGCTCGAGGCGCGGCGGGAATATTCTTAGATTATCCGATCAAAGGCGCCGGGCTGGGTGCGCTCGTGGCCGTCTATCCTCGTTACGAAACGGCTTATGACGGCGACGTAGTGGAACACGTACACAACGATTATCTGGAGGGACTTGCAGAAACGGGAATCGCAGGGGGAATCTGCGGATTGATGTTTTTGTGGCTGCTTTACCTCGAGTCGCGACGGTCGTTGATGGCGTCCCAGGGACATTTCGCGCGCGCGCTTCACGCCGGAGCGATCGCCGCAGTGAGTGGGATGCTGTTACACAGCTTCCTCGACTTCAATCTGCACATTCCTTCCAACGCGATTCTATTTCTCGCTCAGGTGTTCCTGGCGACTTCGAACGCGCTGCCTTCGCGCACGCAGGAAGCGCGAAAGCGCTACGTGAGGCGAGAAATGGCGCCAGTAGAGGCGAATCCGCTGTAACAATCCGCATTAACCGCGGACAATCTGTGGCCGCAGGTTATACGAGCTCAGCACGCGCATGTAGTTACTGCGCTCCAAAGCCGCGGGGTTGGAAACCGATTTGTGACTCATGCTCCCGCGCATTTGCTGGATCGAATCATACTCATGCTCTTCCATCCAGCGAGTCATCTCGCGCAGAACCATTGCGGCATGCTGGGGTCCGTTTCGCAGGAGCGCGGATGCCATCATAGCGACGTCGGCACCGGCCATAATCGACCTGAGAATGTCCTGTGCGGAGTGAACTCCGCCGGTTATGGCTAAATCGGCACGGGTATTGCCGAAAAGAATGGCAACCCAATGAAGGCGCAGGAGCAATTCCGCCGGAAGGCTTAATGACAGGCTCGGAACCACCTCCAGCGCCTCAATATTGAATTCCGGCTGATAGAAGCGATTGAAAAGAACCAAAGCATTGGCGCCAGCGTCGTCGAGCTGTTTGCCCATATGAACCATAGCGGTGAAGAAGGGCGAGAGCTTAACGGCCACAGGGATATTCACGGTGCTTTTCACTTCCTTTACCAGTTTGCAATAGGCGCTCTCCATGACGCTGCTGGATAAATTGGGATCGGTAACGATGGAGTAGACATTCAACTCGATCGCATCGGCGCCCGCCTGGGCCATGAGCCGGGCATAGCGCGTCCATCCGCCGGAAGAGATACCGTTGAGGCTGGCAATGATTGGAATCGCGACTTTCTCTTTCGCCGTATGAATCAGTTCCAGATAGCCTTCGGTCCCCAAGTTGTAGCTGCTCATTTCAGGAAAGTAGCTGAGGGCTTCAGGGAAGCTTTCGGCACCTCGCCAAAGATCGAAGTCGACGGTTTGACTCTCAAGAGCGAGCTGTTCTTCGAAAAGCGATGGTAGAACCACCGCACCAATGCCCGCATCTTCGAGCGCGCGGATGGTATCGATTGACTCGCACAACGGCGAGGAAGAAGCCACCAGCGGAGATTTCAAAACGAGACCTAGATATCGAGTGGTAATGTCGGTCATTCTTCGTCTCCAACTCTCACAGGTTGAGTTGCGGGTGCTTCTTCGTCCCTCGGTGATATGTCAGGAGTTTCCGAGCGTCCAGCCATGGAAGCGCGATTCGAGTAAACGCGCCACTGACGCTCGACGTCATCCTGGGCGGCCTGAAGCAATTCGCGGGCGACCTCCGGATTGGTTCGAGCGAGCATGGTATAACGCGCTTCCTGATACATATACCGCTTCAGCGGAATGCTGGGCGCCTTGGAATCGAGTTGAAACGGGTTCTTCCCTTCCAACCGAAGAGCCGGGTTATAGCGGATCAGGGGCCAATAGCCCGATTGCACCGCCGCCTTTTGCTGCTCCATGCCGTAAGCCATGTCATATCCATGGGCGATGCAGTGGCTGTAAGCGATGATCAGCGAAGGGCCACAGTAAGCCTCTGCTTCCATGAACGCTTTCACCGTGTGCGTGTCGCCACCGCCCATGGCCACGCGAGCGACGTAAACCGAACCGTAACTGATGGCTTCCATCGCCAGATCTTTCTTGCTGTTCTGCTTGCCGCCGGCAGCAAATTTTGCGACGGCGCCACGCGGCGTGGCCTTAGACATTTGTCCGCCGGTGTTTGAATAGACTTCCGTATCAAGCACGAGGACGTTCACGTTCACACCTGAACCAAGGACGTGATCAAGCCCGCCCGCTCCGATGTCATAGGCCCAGCCGTCTCCCCCGACGAGCCAGACGCTCTTACGAACTAGGGCGTCGGCGACCGCCAGCAAGTCGCGTGTTTCAAGAGACTGAACCGGGGCCGAGGAGATGGTTCGCTTTAATTGAACGACTCGCTCTCTTTGCACAGCAATCCCGGCTTCCGTGGATTGGTCGGCTCCAAGCAGGGTGGTAACGACGCTTTCGCCGATAAGCGGTGCGAGCCGGCGGACAAGATATCGGGCGTATTCAGCCGTCTTGTCGACGGCAAGACGCATGCCGAGTCCAAATTCGGCATTGTCCTCAAAGAGAGAATTCGACCAAGCTGGACCACGCCCTGCCGCATTCGTGGTGTAGGGTGTGGTCGGCAAATTTCCGCCGTAAATCGACGAGCAGCCGGTGGCATTCGCAATGAGCAGGCGATCACCAAAAAGCTGGGTGAGCAGCTTGATGTAAGGGGTTTCTCCGCATCCCGCACAGGCGCCCGAGAATTCGAAGAGCGGCTCGAGGAGTTGAGCGTCCTTTACCTGGCTATGCACCAGGCGGTCGCGTTCAAAATCGGGCAAATTCAAAAAGAAGTTCCAATTGGAGCTTTCGGACTGGCGCAGCGGCACCTGTGGTTCCATGTTGATGGCTTTGTGTTTTACTTCGCTCTTGCTTTTGGCCGGACAGACCTCGACACAAAGGTGGCATCCGGTGCAGTCCTCTGGAGAAACTTGAAGCGTATAGCGCAAGTTCTCAAACTCGCGCCAGCGAGGCTTCGATGTTTTGAAGGTGGAGGGCGCGTCAGCAAGAAGCTGAGAGTCGTAAACTTTGGCACGAATCACCGAATGCGGGCAGACCAAAACGCATTTTCCGCACTGGATGCAGAGCTGCTCATCCCAAACGGGAATTTCCTGGGCGATATTTCGCTTTTCCCATTTGGCCGTTCCGGTGGGGAAGGTTCCATCGATCGGCAAGGCGCTCACCGGTAGCAAATCACCATGCTCGCCGATGACGGCCCCGAGGGTATTGCGGACGAATTCGGATGCCTGCGCTGGTACAGCCGGAAGAATGTCAAATACGCTGCTGACTTGTGTTGGGACCGCGACGAGATGAAGATTTGCCAGTGAATGATCCACGGCCGCGAAGTTCTTCTCGATGATCGCTTCGCCGCGCTTGCCATAGGTTTTGCGGATTGCATGCCGAATGGCTTCAATGGCCTGTTCCCGAGGCAGGACGCCACTGATGGCGAAGAAGCAGGTCTGCATGATGGTATTGATGCGGTTGCCCATGCCCGTTTCGCGAGCGACCTTGAAGGCATCAATCACATAAAATTTCAGTTTTTTCCGAAGAATCGCTTCTTGAGCCGAGCGAGGAAGATGATTCCAAATCTCGTCCGGACCGAAGGGCGCATTCAACAGAAATGTGCCGTCCGGCTCGGCACTGGCCAATACATCCATGCGCTCGAGAAAGTGGAATTGGTGGCAAGCAACAAAATTTGCCTTGCTGATGAGATAGGAAGATCGAATCGGGCGCGATCCAAAGCGCAGGTGGGATACGGTCACGGAGCCCGATTTCTTCGAATCGTAGACGAAATAACCTTGAGCGTAGTTGCCGGTGCTCTCGCCGATGATCTTGATCGAGTTCTTGTTGGCTCCGACCGTCCCGTCTGAACCCAGCCCATAGAAGAGCGCCCTAACCGTGGCGGGATCTTCGGTTGAGAAGGCAGGGTCGAATTCGAGACTGGTTTGGGTTACATCGTCGTAGATACCGATTGTGAAGTGGTTCTTAGGCGAGCTTTTCTTCAGCTCATCGAAAACTGACTTCACCATGGCGGGCGTAAACTCTTTTGAGGAAAGCCCGTAACGGCCGCCAATCACGATCGGGAAGGACCCATTGGCATGTGCTCTGGACTCGCAGAGAGCAGTGATGACTTCGCCGTAGAGAGGTTCACCGGTGGCGCCAGGTTCTTTGGTGCGATCGAGGACTGCGATGGCGCGCGCGGTGGCCGGAAGGGCGGAAAGAAACGCGTGCGAATCAAACGGCCGAAATAGACGCACAGAAAGAACGCCGACTTTTTCTCCATCGTTACGAAGACGTTCGACCGCTTCTTGTACGGCTCCGACCCCTGAGCCCATGAGGATCAAGACCCGTTCGGCATCGGCAGCGCCTTCGTAATCAAACAAGTGATAATTTCGGCCGGTCTGCTGTGCAAAGCGATCCATCACGCTCTGCACGATGGTGGGGCAAGCACGGTAGAAAGGGTTGATTGCTTCACGCGCTTGAAAGAAAACATCGGGATTTTGAGCTGTGCCGCGCAAAACCGGATGATCGGGCGATAGCGCTCGTTCGCGGTGCTTTCGAATTAGCGACTCATCAATGAGCGCGCGCAGATGCTCATCCTGGAGCGGGATGATTTTGCTGATCTCGTGGGAAGTGCGGAATCCATCAAAAAAGTGCAGAAAAGGAATGCGGGATTCCAGGCTGGCGGCTTGGGCGATCAGAGCGAAATCCGACGCTTCCTGTACGGAGTTGGAACACAGAAGAGCAAAGCCGGTGGAGCGGGCGGCCATAACATCGCTGTGATCGCCAAAAATCGAAAGAGCATGTGTGGCAATGGTACGCGCCGCAACGTGAATCACGGCGGGCGTGAGCTCTCCAGCGATCTTGTACATATTGGGGATCATCAGGAGTAGTCCTTGGGAGGCAGTGAAAGTTGTGCCCAGCGATCCGCCTTGGAGCGCACCGTGGAGAGTCCCGGCAGCTCCTGCTTCGCTCTGCATTTCGATAACGGCCGGAACAACCCCCCAGATATTCTGGCAGCCTTCCGCACGCCATTGATCTGCCCATTCGCCCATGGGGGAAGCAGGAGTGATGGGGTAGATGGCAATTACCTCGTTGAGGCGGTAAGCGACGGAGGCTACAGCCTCATTTGCATCCAGAATTACGAATTCCCGTTTCATGTTTTCACCACGGCCGGCGAGTTATGCGGCAGGTTCATAACCGTCTCGAAAGATAAGTGTCACCCTAAGGGATTTTGGAGACTGTGATGTGCGTCACGCGTCAGATGTGATTCAAATCGGCATACCCATGAAGGTGCTCGCGCGACAAGTCGCTGCCCGGAAAGCTAGCAATCCTAGTACCAGTAGCGCGTGGTGAACGATCACGTGCGTGTGGGAATCTTAAAAATGATCTTGAACGTTGTCTCGCCTGCACAAGCTATATGGGGCATCCTTAGAAAGTGAACCCCCACGAGCGAACACTTTGGATATGCGACCGGGCGCTTGCGGCCGGTTTCGATCTTTGCGGAGTGGTGGCTGCAGAACCCTACGGCGAGCTTGAAAACTTTCCAGAATGGATCGCCCGAGGATACGCGGGTGAAATGAGCTATTTGAAAGATCCCAGGCGCATCGACCCGCGGCTGGTGTTGGAAGGAGCTCGCAGCCTGATTGTCGTCGCGGTGAACTATAACAGCGCTTGGGGCGGTTCCAGCCAGACTCAAACGGGCAATAGTCACCACGCGGCGCGAGGATGGATTTCACGATACGCCTGGGGCGATGATTACCACGACCTAATCCTTCAGAAATTGCAGGCTCTGATAATCGAAACGCGGAGCAGGTTCGCCGAATCGTTTGAAGCCCGAGCGTATGTCGACACAGGACCCATTCTCGAACGGGTGGCGGCGAAATACGCGGGCCTCGGATGGTTAGCGAAGAATACCTGTTTGATCAATCAGAATCTTGGTTCGTGGCTATTTCTGGGGGTGATTATCACCACTCTTGACCTCGAGCCGACACCGCGTGCGGACGCTATGCCGCCGCCTGACTTGTGCGGAAGCTGCAGAAGATGTCTGGATGCTTGCCCAACGCAGGCGTTTCCCGAGCCCTACGTACTGGACGCCCGGCGATGCATCTCGTATCTCACCATTGAGCTGCGCGGCTCAATTCCCGAGGAATTGCGCGGCACGATGGGCGACGCAGTGATTGGGTGCGATATTTGCCAGGATGTCTGCCCATGGAATCGGAAGGCTCCCATCACGACTGCGCAGGAGTTTCAACCGCGACTATTTCCCGCTTCCGATCGACATGAGCAGGAATCGCTTTTCAGGCCATCACTAAGGTGGCTTGTCGCTCTTTCGCAAGAAGATTTCAGCAGGATCTTCCGAAAAAGCGCAGCAAAACGCGCCAAATGGCGTGGCATAGTGCGAAACGCGTGTGTGGCGCTGGGTAATTCGGCGCTGGAGAAAACATCTGTGGAGTATCAACGGGCCATCACGCTTTTGAAGAAACTTGCCGTTTCCGACGACGATTTGATTTCAGAACACGCACGGTGGGCGATTGATCGCTTGAGTCCAGACGAGAAGATGGCAAGCGCTTCAGACTGATTCCTGAGGCACACCCCACTCGGCAATTCGTCTGTGCCTGCTGGCGTTCGAGCGAGTAAAATTCAAATATGCACCTGCATTCGCATTCAGGTCACAGCCATGCTCACGGTCATAGGCACAGCCACGGCGCCTCATTGGCCGGCAATGCGACCGGAATTCTGGGACTTTCCGTCCTGGCGACCGGCACGTTGGTTGTAGCGGAATTCGCGGCTGGCTACGCTGGCCATTCCATTTCGCTCGTCAGTGATGGCATCCACAACCTCACTGACGTACCCACGCTGGTGATTTCCTGGCTGGCCACAAGGTGGGCATTGAGGCCTCCCACCGCCGAAAAGACCTACGGTTACCACCGCGCGGGTATCCTCGCGGCGTTTGTCAATGCGATTCTGCTGTCGTTCGCCGCTATTTTTCTGATTTACGAATCAGTGGGCCGGCTGCGCCATCCTGTCGCTGTGGGCACAGGCCTGATGATGTGGGTTTCACTGCTGGCGCTGGCCATCAATGGCGGCATCACTCTGGCGGTGCATCGAGGCCGTCGTGATCTGAACATGCGTGCGGTATGGATTCACAACCTGGGCGATGCATTGTCGAACGTGGCGATTTTTGCTGGAGCATTAGCCATTCGCTGGACGGGAGCAGCGTGGCTGGATCCGCTCATCGGTATTGGAATCGGCGCGATGGTGTTATGGTCAGCGGTAGGAATATTGAACGAAAGCGGCCATATCCTTCTGGAAGGTCTGCCCCGGGAAATCCAATTGGAGCAAGTGGCAGCCGCAATTCTCCGAGTGGCGGGTGTGCAGGAAACACACGATATCCATATTTGGACACTCGGGACTGACCTGAATGCGCTTTCCTGCCACGTGCGCATTCCGGATATGCACATGGAAGAAAGCGAAAAAATTCTCGCGAACATTAAGGAAGTGCTCGCTTACGAATTTAACATTTCGCATACTACAATTCAGTTTGAGCGCGCCGGGCTACCCGCGCACGCCGGTCTGTATATGCCCGAACCGGTGCGCCAGACCACTCAGTAGAACTCGAAATGAAATTTGGAACCGGGTGAATTAAATCCAGCTACAGCGAGAGTTGCAGCGGAGTGCCACGTTCTTGATTGAGGCGCACAGTCGCGTCCGCATCCAGATCGCTCAAAGCCAGAGAGCGACGACTTCCATCGCGGGTGATGTAAATGATGTGATCCTTCATCTGAGTGAAGGCGACTGCCTCAATTTGCGTGCCGTTATGAAGCACTAGCGTGAATTGTCCGGCATCAGGCAACGCCGGTGTACTCTCGGCAGGCTGTTGCGCAGTCTGGGCTTGTGTGGGTTGCGCGGGCGCTTGCTGTACCACAATTACCTGCGGCTGTTGCTGTTGTTGCGGAGAGGCCGATTCGGCCTCGCTCGGTTCGGCTGAATATGGATAGGCGTACGCACCGCCGCCATCGAGGAGATAATATCCGCCGCCGGCGAGTCCGCCAGTACTGCGCGCAACACGCTCGGCAATAGCCAAACGCCATTGCGTGGCGGGGTCGATTGCGGCTTCCGTGCCAATGTCCTGCGTCGCCACATAATTGATGCCGTTAATTCCGGCGCCGTAGTTTAAGTTGGGGAAAAAACTGACTTGACCTAAGCCGAATGACTTTGAAAAGTAACCGTTATTCGTCAAACCGGTCGCTCGACGGCCTATTCGAGCTGAACCCAAACTTGGAGCGGTGGCAAACCGACGAGACGTTGCCATTGAATGAGCGGTCGCGGAAAACCGAGCGCCTCGCTGCGCGTGCGCAAACGTCGGAATGAAAAACGCGATCGCGGCAATAATCGCTGCAAGCGGATTAAGACGAATGGATCGCATAACCAGCTCCTCACTCACATTATAAGATGCGCGCGACCCTGATTCGGGTGCTTATACTTGTAGCGGACAGCTGCGAAAGCCAGGCGAAAGGCTTGTGCGCGCAGGACTGCCTTTTTCAGCATGCTAGGCCATACACCACTTTGATACCATCGCTTGTTTGCCGTGCCGGGATCCGTGCCTAGAGTACCTGAAAATCGAGTGCCTGAAGATCGAACAGCCAGACGCTTTTTCGTGAGCGGCACGGTTCAAGGGGTTGGATACCGCTTCTTTGCGCAACGGGCAGCCAGACGGCTGGGGATTTCCGGATACGCAAGGAACCTGCGGGATGGGAGGGTGGAAGTCTATGCAGTGGGAACCGACAGCGTGCTTGAGACTTTTCGAGCGGAGTTGAGACGAGGACCGGCAGCAGCCAGCGTTTCCCAGTTAGAGGTGGAAAAGACAGTGGTTGAATCACAATATTCTGTAGAATTTTCAATCGAATACAGCGATTAAAAAGCCAAAGGACACGCATGAACGACCTGAAAAAACTGATTCGCGAGATCCCCGACTATCCGAAGCCGGGTATCTTGTTTTACGACTTGACCACGCTGCTAAAGGACAAGAAAGGATTTCACGAATTGGTGGATCGGCTGTGCGCGCACTATGACGGAAAGAAAGTGGACGTCGTGCTCGGAATCGAAGCGCGCGGGTTCATTTTCGCTCCGGCATTGGCATACCGGCTGGGAGCGGGATTCGTCCCAGTGAGGAAACCGAAAAAGCTGCCGTATAAGACCACTGCAGTCACATATCAGTTGGAATACGGCACCGATCAGCTCGAAATTCATGAAGATGCGGTGCAGCCTGGGCAAAGCGTCCTGCTTTGTGATGATTTGCTGGCGACCGGCGGCACAGCGGCGGCGGCAATTCAGCTCGCCCGGCAATTGGGAGGAGAGGTTGTTGGCGCGGCATTTGCAGTGGAGCTCAACTTTTTGAACGGGCGGAAGAAACTTCCGGGAATGGACGTCTTTTCACTGCTGAAATATGACGCCTAGCGAATCTTGATCTATCCGCTGCGACGCTGGCGGACAGCTTCGAATAGCATTACGCCCGCGGCAACCGACACATTCAGTGAGCGCACCGGGCCGGTGGTGGGAATCGAGACAAGAAAGTCGCAACGCTTGCGCGTGAGCTCGTGCAGCCCCTCGCCTTCACTGCCTAATACAATTCCGATAGGACCCTTCAGATCGACGTCGGTGTAACTCTTTTCCGCGCGTTCGTCGAGACCAACAAGCCAGTAGCCGGCCTCCTTCATCTCTTCCATGGCCCGGACGAGATTTTTTACGCGTGCCACGGGAAGATGGGCCAGGGCGCCTGCGGAAGCCCGTTCGACTGTGTCGCTAAGACCGGCCGCGCGGCGCTCTGGAATTACCACGCCGGCTGCGCCGGCGGCAAGCGAAGTGCGGACGATCGCGCCCAGATTGTGCGGATCTTCCACACCGTCGAGCAGCACGAGGAGACCGTGCCCACTCTTATCGTGAAGCAAATCGTCAAGCCCAAGAACCGATTTGGCCGCTCCAAGCGCGACTATTCCTTGATGTTCTGCCGTGCCAACCAGACGATCGAGCTGTTGGCGTTCCTCGAAGCGAACTGAAACTCCACGCGACTTCGCGAGACGCACGATTGCTTCCACGCGTTCGCCGTGCCTCCCTTTCGCAACGATAATCCGGTCTAAGGGGCGGGAAGCCGCCAACGCTTCTTCTACGGCATGAAATCCGGTTAGATAGGTCATGTTTTCTTCATGCAGAATCGCTAGTCGAGCGCGCCGCAAAATTCGAGGATGCGCTGGCGAGTCGATTTCACGCGAGTTGCAAAATTTAGCTTCGCGGCGGAATCGAGTTGGAGAATGACGCGGTCCAGTTCGCCTTCGCCAACCCGGCCGGTAAGAACGATTCGAAGCGGATGGAACATGGCGCGGCTGCGATAGGGCACCGATTCCTTCATTCCTTCGATGATTTCCTTGAAACGATCCGAGTCGATATCGCCGCCGTCAAGAACGCGATTGGCGAGTTCCCGAATGACTTCGCGCGCTCCGGTGCGGGCGAGGACATCCTGGTTTATCGGGTCGCACAGGGCGGCCGCAGCATCGTACAAAAAAATCGGCTCGAGCAAAGCACAGAATGCGGGCCGATCTGCCGCGTGAGGTCCGAGCAGCTCGGCTGCACGATTGAGCCAAATATCGAGGTCGGCTTCCCGCGCGCTTTCCACTTCAGGCGCGAGCCAGCCGCGCTCGCATAATATCTCGGCGACGTCATTTGCTGAAAAGGAATTGGTTGGAACTACAGCCGCGGCGTCAGCGGATTGATCGGAGCGCATGACTTCCATCGATTCAGGCGCACGAACAGATGCTGTGCTCTCAGCCTTCAATAGCAGCAATCGCGTGCGCGGCAATGGCTTCGCCCCTGCCGATTTCGCCGCAGCCCTCGTTCGTTTTAGCTTTCAGGCTGATTTGTTCCCCCGAGAGCCCGAGAGATTTGGCCAAGGCTTCACGCATGGCCGGGAAGTACGGAACAAGTTTGGGGCGTTCGCAAATTACAACGGCATCGAGATGATTGATCCGAAAGCTACGCTCGTCAAGAAGCTTGCGGGCGTGCTCAAGGAAGGTCAAGCTGGCAGCGCCTTTCCACTTCGGATCGGTATCGGGAAAGTGTGTGCCGATGTCTCCGAGTCCGGCAGCGCCCAATAGAGCGTCGCACAAAGCGTGGCTGAGCACGTCGCCGTCGGAATGGCCCACCGAGCCCTTCGGCGATGGAATTTCAATGCCTCCAATCATCAGCTTTCTACCCTCGGCGAGGCGGTGTAAATCATAAGCGATGCCGCAGCGTGTCATGAATTGCGACGCTCCTGTTCAAGATAAAAACGAGCGACGTCCATATCCGCGGGGCGAGTGATTTTGAGATTGCGTTCCGATCCGAGCACAACGAAGACGTCCCGCCCAAGCCTTTCCACCAGCGCCGCTTCGTCTGAACCGATGAAATCCTCCTCCTGAGCCTTCCTAAAAGCATCACGAAGGAGGGCGTAGGAGAAGACCTGCGGAGTTTGAGCGAGAACGATGCGTTCGCGCGGGATGGTGGCGGAGATCAAAGCCACGTCTTCCGGCAAGCTGGTGCGTTTCACCTCTTTTACCGTATCGATCGCGGGGATGCCAAGAATGACCGCGCCGCGATTGCGGGCCTCGGCAATGACACGGCTGACTTGTTCAGGAGTTACAAAAGGCCGCACGGCATCGTGGACCAGTACGATGTCCGTGTTCGGATCCACCTGCGCCAGGGCGCTCGCAACTGACTGTTGGCGCGTGTCTCCCCCCTGGACCACGCGGGCGGGGCGGCCCAGTTGGGCTTTTGCAACTTTGTCCTGGACGGCAGTCAGGTCGCCGCGGGTGGCGATGAAAAATTCGGTAATCTCAGCGCAGCGCGCCAGCCGGCGCAAAGTAAAAATCAACAAAGGCACGCCGTCGAGTTCCAGAAACTGCTTGGGCAAATCCGAACCCATGCGCGTTCCAAGACCGGCGGCGGGAATGATGGCGGCAATTCGGCTCATGCGGGTTAATCAGTGTATCGCAGTCAAAGGACCGGGGCGACCGAACTTCAAGAACGGCCAGTTTCCGGGTAGAGCGACCTCGGAGAACGGTCGGGAATTTCCGTCGGCCTGCCGCCGGAAGCAGATTCAGCAGCGATGGGCGAACGAACTTGTTCACCTCGCTCGTCATAGCGGCCGAAAATCATCTTGCCCGCGGTGGTCTGGTGCACGGAGGTCACATTGATATCGATGGTTTTGTTGATCATCTTGCGCGCGCCATCGACAACCACCATGGTTCCGTCGTCCAGGTAAGCCACACCCTGGTTGTATTCCTTACCTTCTCGCAAGATAAAAACCCGCATGGCTTCGCCCGGCAACACGACCGGCTTTAGCGCATTCGCAAGTTGATTCACGTTCATGATTTCGATGCCCTGCAGTGTGGCCACTTTGTTCAAATTGAAATCGTTGGTCACAATCTTGGCGTCGTAGCGTTTGGCAAGCTCGATGAGTTTCAGATCCACTTCGGCGATATGCGCGAAATCGTCCTCGGCGATCTGCACATCCAGATGCGGCATTTTCTGAATGCGCTGCAGAACTTCCAACCCGCGACGGCCGCGCTGACGTTTCAAGGGGTCGGCGGAATCGGCGACCAGTTGCAACTCGTGAAGCACGAACTGAGGAATGACCACGCTGCCGTCGAGAAAAAGAGCGTCGGCGATATCGGCCACGCGGCCATCAATAATGACACTGGTGTCGAGAACCTTTACCGAGTGCTTGGCATTCCGCTCGCTTCCGAAAACGCCGCCGAAGGCTTGCAGATTGAGCATGTCGCCTTTGTTTGCACCGAGTACCAATCCGATGTAGGTCATGACCAGATAAATGAGAAGGCTGAAAAATGAGCGCGTGCTCTCCGGCATGATGGTGTGGGAAAGAATCAGAGAGCTGAGGTAGGCGCCCAGAATTCCGAGAATAGAGCCGGTGACCGCTCCGATAAGGCGGCGAAGGCTGGCCCGGCGCAGACGCACCTCAAAAAGAATCACACCTACAGCAAAAAGAAATCCGGCTGTGGCGCCGAGCTCTTTAGAAAGACTAAAAGGCCGGAAGTGATAGCCGGCAACAACACAACATGCAGTGAAAATGATGCGAAAACCAAGCATGTCCCAGAAAGATCCAGCCTGGGAGTATTGCGCGGAACGCGAAAACGACGATGGCTTGGTGGTAGCGCTATCGGAAGTATTCGTGCCTGGGATTCGAACGGAAGCATTAGGAGTCCGTTGCATCGTTGCACCTATGACTATGAAACGAACGAAAGTCTAATGAATGATCACTATGAGATCGTCCGCCGCCAACCAATTCGTGTTTTCCGGCACTATGAGGAGATCGTAGCCGGTATGGATAAACTGATACATACAGCAATATAAGGGAAAGATGCGGCGTAGTATAGCACCTGTAAGTGGGTTTCTGAGCGCCGCTCCTGCAGGTGCCGGAGCGTCTGATTCAGAGGTAGTAGCGCGGTACGCGCCGGCCGAGCGCACATAGCAGGTCTGAGGTGACCGTGCCGATTTCGCGGGCAATATCGGAAACGACCATGGAATCAGAGCCGTCTTTGCCGTAAATGGTTACGATGTCGCCGAGCGCCACATCAGGCACGTCGGTAACATCGAGCGTGGTCAAATCCATGGAAATAGCGCCCACCAGCGGTACACGGCGGCCCCGTACCAAGGCGCAACCACGGTTCGTGCGCTGACGGGAAATCCCGTCCGCGTAACCCGCGTTTATGACCGCTATGCGCGATGGACGCTCGGTGATGAAACGAGCGGAATACCCGACACCCTGGCCTGCGGGAAGATCGCGAAGTGTGATGATTCGGGCGCGCATGGACAAGCTCGGCTCGATCGGCAGGCGATCGCGCACTTCTTGCCCTTTGTGCGGCGGATCGAAAGATTGGTAATAGCCGTAGAGGATGGCGCCAGGGCGAACCATGTCCGCATAGGTGCTGGGACGAGCGCAAATAGCGCCGCTATTGGCCAGGTGGACGATTCCTGGCGAAACGCCCAATTCGCGCATGTGGTTGAGGCACTGATTGAACAGCGCTTCCTGTTCGTCGGTCTGGCGCGCGCTGAAATCCTCAGCGGAAGCGAAGTGCGTAAACGTTCCTTCCAGGCGGATATGGCGACAGTCGGCGAGAACTTTGGCGAAGGAGTCGATTTCACAGGGCGAGATGCCAAGCCGGTTCATGCCGCTATTGATCTTCAGGTGGAAAGGAAACGGAGCCTTCTTGTCGGGCACGGATTTGGCGGCGCGCTCAAGATCGCGCACGTCCTGAAGGCGCATGACGGTTGGCGTGAGGCCGTTCTGAATCAGACGCTTTTCTTCGCCGGGCCAGAAACCTGTAAGAACGAGGATGCGCTTCTTGATACCCGCTTCGCGGAGCTCAACGCCTTCGTTGGCGCAGGTGACGCCAAACCAGTCGACGCCGGCCTGCTGCAGCGCTTTTGAAATGGGAACGGCGCCCAAACCGTAAGCGTTCGACTTCACCACGGCGAGAATTTTCGGCTTCGGCCCAATGTGACGGCGAATCACTTTCAGATTTTTCAGGATCGCCTGAACAGAAATTTCCGCCCAGACCGGGCGGCCTCCGACATGGATTGCTCTGGACATGTTCTCGTAGAATGCCAGACAATTCCTTTCCGGCGCGACCAAAAATCGAATCATCGCGTTGCTTCGCGCCCTTTAGGTAAACATGACCCATGGTGCAGGTGACTGGCCGCTTCGCCAGGATCGTAAGAGTCCTGAAATCAAGCTGACGACAGAACGATTCGGCAGGAAAGGCCTTCCGTTTATTGGCTGGCTCTCCACGCCTGTGAAGAAGAGATACAAAGGAGAAGCATGATGGATCAGCGGACCGAAATAACTGCGAATCAGCGCGATACCCGAAAAATTCCCTATCAGTTGCCGCAGCCATTCGGGATGCGCCCGGACCTGCTGATGGCCGACGCGCTGGACTTATCCGAAGACGAAGAGTTGTGGGTGCCACAGGGTGAGGGGGTCTGGTTTAAGCCGCTGATGCTGAATGTCAGCGAAGGCTACTACGTCAATTTGCTGCGTGTGAAGGCGTCCGGTGTGCTATCGCGCCACCGCCATTCCGGGCCAGTCCATGCCTTCACTCTTCGCGGGCGATGGCATTACTTGGAGCATGATTGGATAGCCACGGAAGGAAGCTACGCGTTCGAGCCGCCCGGCGAAACTCACACGCTGGTGATTCCCGAGGATGTGCCGGAAATGATCACGCTGTTTCATGTCACGGGCGGATACGTGTATGTGGATCCGCAAGGCGCGGCACTCGGATATGAGGACGTGTTTACAAAGCTGGAGAATGCGGGAAAGCACTACCAAGCGATCGGCAAAGCCGCGGATTTTGTCTCGCGCTATGTGCGTTAGACGCACAAGCAGGCTTCGAATTATTCATCGCCCATCGTTGTCCAGGCATCCGGCGCGGCTTCTTCGAAGCGCGTGTGCCGGCCAAGAAAAACAAAGTTCAGCGTACCAGTTGGGCCGTTGCGCTGCTTGGCGATGATCAGTTCGGATTTGGCACGGTCCTCCTCGGGAAGATCCGTCTTATAAAAATTCGGCCGGTTGATGAACATCACCACGTCGGCATCCTGTTCGATAGCACCCGACTCGCGCAAGTCGGCCAGTTGCGGCTTGCGGTCCTCGCGTTCAGGGGCGCGCGTGAGCTGGCTAAGAACCATAATCGGAACCTTCAGTTCCTTTGCCAAACCTTTCAGCGCGCGCGACATCCCCGAAACTTCTTCCTGGCGATTGCTTTGGCGGCCGGTGTTCGTGGGAACAGCGAGCTGCAGGTAGTCGACAATAATCAGCGACAAGCCGCGGTCGCGGATCAGTCGCCGCGCCTTTGCGCCCATCTCCAGCACAGTGGAAGAAGCGGAATCGTCGATCCAGATGGGCGCTTCGCCCAGGCTGGCAAGCGTTGACGTTACTTTGCTCCAGTCATCGCGATTCATGTGTCCGGTGCGGAACTTGTGGGCGTCCACGCGCGCTTCCGATGCGAGTAGGCGCAATAGCAGCGACTCCTTCGACATTTCCAGGCTGAAGATTGCCACCGGCTGCTTCTGCCGCAACGCGACATTGCCGGCAATGTTCAAAGCGAGTGCAGTTTTGCCCATGGAGGGGCGGGCGGCAAGAATGATTAGCTCTGACGGCTGCAGGCCCGCCGTCTCATTGTCCAGCCCGGGATAGCCCGTCGCCAGGCCGGTAATGCGGCGGCCTTCGCTGAAAATCTTTTCGAGGCGCTCGAAGCCATCCTTGACCAGGTCTTTGATGCCAATCAGCCCAGCGCGTACTCGATCCTCGGCAATCTGGAAAATCGCCGATTCTGCGCGATCGAGAATCACGTCGGCCTCTTCCCCGGCGGCAAGGGCCTGCTCCTGAATGGCGGCCGCGGAATAGATCAGGCTGCGGAGAACCGCCTTTTCTTTCACGATGCGCGCGTAGTGCTCCACGTTGGTGACGCGCGGAAGGCCATCGGCAAGTTGCGAAAGATACGGGATGCCCCCGGCAGCTTCAAGGCGTCCGCTGCGGCTCAGATCCTCCATCAAGGTGATGGTGTCGATGCCATGGCGCTTTTCGCCAAGCGCGACCATGCATTCGAAAATGTGGCGGTGCTGCGAAAGGAAGAAATCTTCGGAGCGCAGGCGCTCGACGGCAGTGTTCAGCGCGTGATTATCCAGCAAGACTGCGCCCAGAATGCTGCGTTCGGCCTCGATATTGTGCGGAAGAGGACGTTCGATGCTGACGTCGGTGCTGGCCATTTAGATATTCGCTTTATTTTCGCCCATTACATTTACGAACGCAAGAGCGGCAATCGGCAGGGGGAATTGGCTCTCCGGCGGAATTATTTTCAGCTTTTAAGTTTGCGCGAAGTGCATTGTGGGGAACCGTGGCGAGCGAAGCAAGAAATGAATTTTAAAATCTGGGTGTGAAAATCACATGCTATGTGAATAACTGCGAATTCAAATAAAAACGGCGCCCGTGTTTCGGGCGCCGTTCGAACCTCATGGAAAAATTTCTTACGCTTCTTTGCGAACGGTCACTTTTATGGTCGCGCTGACTTCCCGGTGCAACTTCACCGGAACGTCGAATTCGCCGACAGTCTTGATGGGTTCGGCCAGCACAATTTTCCTTTTGTCGATCATGAAGCCCTTGGCGGCAAGCACTTCTGCGATATCAGCCGAAGTGACCGATCCGAAGAGCTGCTCGCTTTCACCCGCTTTTCGAGACAACTCAACGGAAACGTTGGCAAGCAGCCCTGCCAACGTAGAGGCAGCCTCCTTCTCGGTGGCTTCTTTCTTGGCAAACGCCGCACGCATCTTTTCGAGGCGCTTCATATTACCGGCGTTGGCTTCCAGGCCGAGCTTGCGCGGAAGCAGATAATTGCGGGCATAGCCCTCGGCGACGTCGACCAACTGGCCGCGCGTGCCGAGCTTTTCTACATCTTCCTGAAGAATAATCTGCATTTTTCTGTCCTCTACGTTTCATTCGAAATCTTTAGTTAGAGTTCGGCGGCGAAGGGCAGTAGTGCGATGTTCTGCGCCCGCTTGATAGCCACGGTGAGCCAGCGCTGGTGACGGGCGCATGTGCCAGTCATGCGGCGCGGAAGAATCTTGCCGCGCTCCTGGATGAAAGAGCCGAGCACGTCGGACTTCTTGTAGTCGATGTAATCGACCTTGTCGACGCAGAAGCGGCACACTTTCTTTTTGCGCACAAAGTTGCGCTTGCCCCGCTTGGCCGGTCCGCCGGGACGCATGCCCTGCGGACGAGGACCACCAGAGCCCATAGGTGGGCCAGAATGTCCCGGAGCCGATGGAGGTGCGGATGCCGCTGATGATGGAGTCGGGCCCTGTGTCGATTGTGCCGATGGCGCCGCTGGTGCGGCTGGTTGCTGCTGTGGTGCTTGTTCGTCTGCCATTTCAATCTCTCCTTACTGGGATGCCTGGGCGGCTTGTTCGCCACCCGGTGCTGCCGGCGCGGCGGCCGGTGCGGTTTTGCGCGGACGGCGGGCGGCCCGGCGTTCGCGATGCTTCTTTAGTTTCTCCTGGCGCTTGAGCTCTTCGTCGACGCGGATGGTCATGTACTTGATAACCGCGTCGGAAACCTTGAGGCGGCGTTCCAGTTCCTTCACCACTTCGCCGTGGCTCGATCGCAGGTCCATGAAAACGTAAAAGCCTTCGCGCAGGCGGCTGACGCGGTAGGCCATGCGCTTGCGGCCCCACTTGTCGGTTTTCTCGATGCGCCCGCCCTTTTCGGTGGCGGTGTGCTCGAGCGTGGAAATAATTTTGTCGATGTCCGGCTCGGGAGTATCGGGCCGGCAGATAAAAATCAGATCGTACTGGCGTTCTTCCATTTTTCCTCTGTTTCTTGCCGTTTTACCGGCACTGCAAGTTCTAATTCGAAGCTTCCTCCGAAGGCGGCGCCTTACGATTGAACTGGTTCATCGCTTTGCTGATGCCTTCGCCCAAAATCGTTTCTACTGCCTCTATCGCATCGGCAACAACTTGCGCCGCCGTTTCGCGCTCCGCTTTGTTCATGGCATGGAGGACATAGTCACGAAGGTCGCCCCATACCTTTTCCGGTCCCACGCCCAAACGAACGCGAATAAATTCCTGCGTGCCGACCGAGCTGATAATCGACTTCAGCCCGTTGTGCGTTCCCGCCGAGCCGCGCTCGCGAATTCGCAGAGTGCCCCAGGGCAAATCCACGTCGTCGACCAGCACAATCATTTCCGCTGGACCGGCGTCGTACTTTTCAAGCAGCATCCGCACCGCAACGCCGCTCAGGTTCATGTACGTTTGCGGCTTGGCAAGAATCACTTCCTCACCAGCCATCGTACCGCGCCCGATGTGGGCCTTGCATTCGGGCCGTGTTACGCGGATCGAAGATCGTTCCGCCAAGGCGTCAATGGCCTGAAAACCGATGTTGTGCGGCGTCCAGTCGTATTCAGCGCCAGGATTGCCGAGCCCCACGATCAATCGCATGTGTTACGGCCCATGACGGCGGACTCGGCGGTTTCGCGTAAGGCGGCGGTACTCGATAAAAACCACAGCCGCAACGAGAGAAACTATTTCTTCTTCTCCGCAGCCTTGGGAGCAGCCGCTTCGGCTTCTCCCTCGCCTTCTTCTTCCTTCTTGCCCTTCTTGATCACTTCGGGCTCGGCCGGAGCAGTTTCGGCAGCCACCGCAGCTTCCGCCGCGGGCTCTTCTTCCTTCTTGAGCGTCACGACGTGTGCGATTACGCGCAGCGGATCGGTAACCAGTTTCATCTTTTCCGGAGTGAGTGGAACGTCACCCGCTCGAAGCTGATGACCGATCATCAATCCCGAAATGTCCACCTTGAACTCCTCTGGAATGTCGGAGGGCAGGCATTCAATCTCAACTTCGCGCGTTACCATTTCGAAGATGCCACCCTGCAACTTCACACCTTGCGGCTCACCAAAAGTATGCACCGGCACGCGCACGCGCATGCGCACGTCCATGGCGATGCGCAGCATATCTACGTGCAGCAGCGACCCAGTGAAAGGATCCACTTGCCAATCCTTCATCATGGCTTTTTCTTCGCTGCCCTCGGCGACGCGCACGTTGAAAATAGTGTTATGCCCGGTTTCCGAGCGCAGGATCTTGGCCACCTGCTTCGCGTTTACCGACAGCGACATCGAATCCTTCTTGCCGCCGTAGAGGACCGCGGGAACCATGCCGGTCTTGCGAGTACGACGCGCGGCGTTCTTGCCGCGCTCCTCGCGAATTTTCCCTTCGACTGTAAATGTTTCCATTTCCTTCCTTCTCCTTCGGTGTTGCCAATCTCCGCTACAACAAGTTGTTAGATGAAGAGCTCGCTGATGGAGGTCTCCTCGTGAATCGACTGAATGCCTCGTGCCAGTAGCTCCGCTACGCTTAACACGGTAATCTTCGGGAGTTTCTTCGCTTCCACGTTCAGTGGAACCGAATCGGTTACCACGACTTCCTCGATCTCCGAGTTCATGATGCGCTCGGCCGCCGGCCCGGACAAAATCGGATGCGTACAGGCGGCGAAAACCTTGGTGGCGCCGTGCTCCTTCAAAGCCTCAGCGGTTTTCACCAGCGTGCCGGCCGTATCGATAATATCGTCGATCACCAGCGCCGGACGCCCCGCCACGTCTCCGATCAGGTGCATCACTTCGCTGACGTTCACGTCGATGCGGCGCTTGTCCACGATGGCCAGCGGTGCATCGATGCGCTTGGCAAAAAGGCGCGCGCGTTCCACGCCGCCCGCATCGGGCGAAACCACGGTGATGGGCCCCAGGTTCTTCTTCTTAAAATAGTCGACCAGCACCGGAGCAGCGTACAAGTGATCCACAGGAATGTTGAAATAACCCTGAATTTGCGGGGCGTGTAAATCGAGCGAAAGCACACGGCTCGATCCAGCGGTTTCCAGCAAATCCGCAACGAGCTTCGCGGAAATCGCCACGCGCGGCCTATCCTTGCGGTCCTGGCGCGCATAGGGGTAGTACGGAATCACCGGCGTTATACGCCATGCGGACGCCCTCTTAAACGCATCGATCATCAGCAGCAACTGCATCAGGTGGTGATCTACCGGATTCGAGCAGGGCTGTACGACAAAGACGTCGGCCCCGCGCACGTTTTCGAGAATTTGATAGCGCGTTTCGCCGTCGGAAAATTTGCCGTGCTCGGCCCTGCCACGCGGCACGCCTAGATAGCTGCAGATCGCGTCCGCCAAAGAGGAATTCGCGGTTCCGCAAAAAACCTTGAATTTGCCGTCGCCCAAAGATTTACCTCAAGTGGTGACACGCCAGCCTAAAGCGTGGCCATACCTTTCCCTGGAAAGGGTCTCCGCGAGGAAAACCGAATCTTCCGGGAACGCCCGAGCGGCTCGGCGCGCCTGCGCTGGGTTTTGGAATACTCCGAACACCGCCGACCCGCTACCCGCCAGCGCGGCATCTGCGGCTCCTCGCTTGAGCAACGCGGCGCGGATTTCCCCGAGGCGCGGATGGCGATCGAAGACGGGCTTCTCGAAGTCATTCGAGAGCGCGCCTGACCGGCTCCAGCACAGAGCGCAGAACCCCCAGATATTAGGGGGTTTGGGCTGATTTGTCAATTCCTGCGAGACCCACTCATACCCCTCTTTTGTGCTAACACCGATGCCTTTAGGCGAAACCACCAGAATGGCGCGCTTCGGAGCGTCCGGCAGAGGATAGATTTCGTCTCCACGATTTACCGCGACGGCGCGCCCACCGAAGAGAAAAAAGGGCACATCGGCGCCAAGACTTGCGGCAATTTCCACCAGGCGTGCTAGCGGCAACTTCTTTTTTGTCAGTCGCAGCGCACCGATCAGCGCAGCGGCCGCATCACTCGATCCCCCGCCCAGACCGCGAGCCACGGGAATGCGCTTTTCAAGATGCACTCGTATTCCGCCGCGAATCCCGGTTTCGGCTCGAAAGAAATCGAGCGCGCGATACGCAAGATTCTCGGGCCCCGTGGGAAGCGCGGCATCATTCGTTTCCAGAACAATGTCCCTGGAAGATGTCTGTGACAAGGTTAGCTTGTCGTGCAGCGAGATCGTTTGGAATATCGTGCGGAGTTCGTGATAGCCGTCCGGGTGCTTCCCCAGAACGTGCAGACGCAGATTTATCTTTGCAAACGCCGGAAGGCGTATCGATTTTTTCATGCAGGAGAGATTACTGCGGCTTCACCGCATCCGGATTGGATTTCTGCGCGAGGCGCTTCTTTAACGTCTTTAGTTGCGCGTCAATCTCGTTGACCTTGTCCTGCTCGTAATCGGCAGGAAGAGCCTTTTGCCACTGGCTAAGGGATTGCTCGAACAGCTCGGCGGCGCGATCGTTGCGTCCCATCTTCAGGTAAACGTCGCCCAGATGGCTAAGAATGGTGGGATCGGTTCCTTCACGGCTGACAGCTTTTTCGAGATATTCCTGCGCCTCGGGCAGTTTGTTCTGCTTGTAAAAAGCCCAGCCGAGGCTGTCGAGATAGGCGCCGTTATTGGGGTCCTGATCCACGGCATGCTGGATGTAAGACGTAGCTTCTTCGAGACGGACACCGCGGTTCGCCAGCATGTAGCCGTAGTAATTGAGGACCGGAGCGTTGTTGGGGTTCACGTCGAGCACTTTTTTAAACTGTTGCTCGGCTAATTCATATTTTTTCTGGCGCTCGTAAATCGCACCTAGCATGTACCAGGCGGATTCCTTTTCGCCAGGCTGTTTTGCTATCTGCTCGGCCTTCTGCGCAGATTGTTCAGCTTCAGTAAATTGTTTTCCGCGCTCCTGAACCTGGGCGATGTCGATATAAATTTCCTGGTCGCTGTCGTTTCCCTGAAGCAAACCTTCGAGCAGTTTTTCGCCTTGGGCCGGTTCGGATTTTTCGCCGTAAAGCAGCGCGAGAGAAACGGTGATTCCGGGATCCTTGGGCGAAGCATCTAGAGCCTTTTTCGCTTCGGAAATCGCAGCATCCACTTGGTGGCTATCCCGGTAGGTGTCTATCAACAGAAGCTGCGCGCGTTTCTGAGAATCCGGCCCGAGCTTCTCCATGTCGAGATAGGTCTGCACGGCCTCGTTGTATTTGCGCTGCTCGCGATAAGCATGCCCCAGTTGTTCGTACAGAATGGCCAGTGCGTTAGAATTGTCATCGCTGGTCGCTTGACTCTTAATGCCGGAAATCGCGTCCGTGAGGACTTTCACAGCATCGTCGTAGCGTTCCTGATCCTCATAAAGCAATGCTTCGTTGTAGAGAACCTCGAGGCTGCCGGGAGAAAGCTGCTTCGCTTTCAGGAGGCTGGCTTCGGCGTCAGCAAACTTGCCGAGTCTGCGGTCGAGTTGCGCGATGCGAAGATAGTTTTCTGCAGTGCCAGGCTCGAGCTGCGAAAGTTTCGTGTATTGCTCAAGAGCCTGAGCGAACTTGTCTTGTGAGAGCAACGCCTGCGCCAGGCCGTGGCGATGTCCCGGATCGTCGGGATCGCCATCGACCGCCTTTTCGTAGGCATCTTCCGCCTTGGGGTAATTTTTCTGCTGCGAATACGCGTCACCCAGCAGGTCATAGATATCGGGCGAAGATGAATCATCCGCGGCTTTTTCGAGCAGGTCGATGGCATCCTGCGAGCGGCCTTCGTCGACTAGAAGTTGACTGAGCTGCTCGAGAGCGGGCCCGTTGTCGGACTCATGTTGCAATACGCCACGAAGCACTTTCTCCGCATCATCATGGCGGTTCTCGAAGCGATAAAGACGCGCAAGCCACAAAGCAGAAAAAGTGTCGTCCGGCTCAATTTTAAGGATCGCCTGAAACTGCTCGATGGCACGCGCCAAATTTTCCTGCTGGTTGGCGCCCGCGTTCGTATCACCCAAGGTCCGAACGTAAATACGAGCGAGCAGACGGCGCGCGGGCACGTTATCGGGATCAAGCTTGACGACCTGTTGAGCTTCGGCAACTGCATCACGAATGCGCTGAGACTTCGCGTACATCTCAGCCAGCCGCTCCATGATCGTGGGCGTGTCCGGCGCGGCATCCAGTGCTTTCTTATACGCATCGATGGCCTGGGTGGCCATGTCCGGATTGTTGCTCAGCTCATACTGTTGCTCGTCAAGATGGCCGGTAGTGAAATAATAATAGGCGTCCCCGGGGTTGCTTGCGGCGGATTTCGAATCGCCTGGTTGAGTCGGGTTTGCGGTGCTTGTCTGCGGGAATGCTGCAGCCGAGACTCCTCCGGCCCAAAATACCGTGGCCAATATCGCGGAGTTGATGGCTAATTTCATGCGATAGACGCTTTCACCATTATGGTACAGCGCACAGGGGTCGTCAAAGTTTTCCGGGCCTGGGTTATCCGACGTGTACTTGTGACTTGGACGCGTCGACGGGTAGTTCGGATGCACACTATTCAATATTAGCGGGATCGTGTCTAATAGCATTTCGTGCGTGTCGCAGTGCGCGTGGCAATCCCATGAAACGACTTCCTTTAATCAAGCTAGCGAAATGGGTATTGTTCGGCTGCTTTCCGCTTGCGATTGGCGCCACGCACGTTTCCGCGAAGCAACCACCACAGCAGGCTCCTGCTTCAGCCGCGAAACCGGCAACTGATCCAGTCGATATCTCGAAAGCCGATCTCTCGGAGTTTGCCTGGTTAGTAGGCAAATGGCAGGGCAATTGGGGACCGCGCATCGCCGAGCAGGTGTGGCTTGGCTCCAAGGCTGGAGAAATGCCCGGCCTCTTTCGAGTCGTCGAGAATGACAAAACTCTAGTGTTGGAGCTTTACTCCTTGCTGCAAACTCCCCTTGGCATCGAGCTTCGTATAAGACATTTCACGCCCTTGTTGGTGCCATGGGAACAATCCGCGATAGCCATCTTACGGCTCACCACTGTTGGCGGTGGCGCGGTCTTTGAGAATCCCTCGTCGGGACAACCTGGCAAGCAAACTTTGATCCGAATCGATGCGGATACCTATATCTCACGCACCGAGATCGCTTCTGAAAACGGGAACAAACAAGTCACTGAGATCCGTTTCCATCGAGTGAAAGAGCCGGTGGAAGAAACGGCGCCGCCCCAAAAGAAAAAAACAAAGTCTCACTGAGAACCTGCGCCGACCGCACGCTGGCCCTGCCCTGTTCGCGTCCTGATCCGTTGCGCTCCAGCTAGTGGAGGAAATGCCGAATGCCCGTGAAAACCATGGCCATGCCCAGCTTGTTAGCCGCGGCGATCACATCCGCGTCCCGAACCGACCCGCCCGGCTGAATCACAGCGGTAGCACCAGCCTCGCCGGCAGCTTCCACGCCGTCTGGAAAAGGGAAAAACGCGTCGGATGCAACTACGGTTTTGCCTAGCGCAAGCCCCGCCGTTTCCGCCTTCATCACCGCCAGTTTCACGGAGTCGACCCGGCTCATCTGCCCCGCGCCAATTCCCACGGTGTATCCGTCGTGCGTGAACACAATCGCATTCGATTTCACGTGCTTGCAAACCTTCCACCCAAAAAGCAACGCCCGCATCTCGGCTTCTGTAGGCTGACGCTCCGACACAACTTTCAGCTCGCTCTCGCTGAGAACGTAGCGATCGGCCTCTTGCACCAGCACGCCGCCCGAAATTCGCTTCAGTTCCAGCTCGACGACCGGCGCTTCCGCTGGCATGCGCAGCAAACGCAGATTCTTTTTCGACGCAAATTTCTCCATCGCGGCAGGTTCGTATCCCGGTGCGACAACGCATTCCACGAACAGCTTGCTCACTTCCTCGGCTGTTGCTCCGTCGAGCGGCTTGTTGAACGCCATCACACCGCCGAAAGCCGAAACCGGATCACACGCCAGCGCACGCACGTACGCTTCGCGCAACCTTTCCTGCTCCGCGGCCCCGCACGGGTTGTTGTGCTTGATGATCGCCACACCCGCCCGTTTGAACTCGCTCGCTAGTCCCCACGCCGCATTGAGATCCACGAGATTGTTGTAAGAAAGCTCCTTGCCCTGCAATTGCGTGGCTCCCGCAAGGCCTGTAGCCGGTCGTCCGGCCGGAATATAAAGCGCTGCAGCCTGATGCGGGTTCTCACCGTAACGCATCGACTGACGTCGTTCCAAGTCGATGTGAATGCGTCTGGGCAACTTCTCAAGTTTGCCGATGGCAACTTCCCCGTTCGCGGCGAGGCGTTCCAGTTCGGTGGCGATTTCGCCGTCGTAGCGCGCGGTGCGAGCATAGGCTTTGCGCGCCAACTCAAGGCGCGTCGCCAGAGAGATCTCGCGCGAATCGCATAGTTCCGCCGAGATTGCCGCGTAATCCGCGGGATCGGTGACCACGCCCACACTTTGGAAATTTTTCGCGGCGGACCGGATCATCGCCGGTCCTCCAATGTCTATATTCTCGATGAGCTCCCCCAGTGTAACTCCCGGCTTGGCGGCGGTGGCAGAAAAGGGGTAAAGATTCACCACCACCAAATCGATGGGAGCGATACCGTGCGCGGCCGTTGTCTCGCGGTCTTCCGCTTTCGCGCGCTGGAAAAGAATTCCGCCGTGGACTTTCGGATGCAACGTTTTCACTCGGCCGCCAAGCATTTCCGGCCAACCCGTCAAATCCGATACGTCCCGCACGGTGATCCCTGATTCGCGCAGAAGCTTCGCGGTTCCACCTGTGGAAACGATTTCGACTCCGAGACCCGCCAGGCTGCGGGCAAAATCGATCACCCCGGTCTTGTCGTATACGCTTATGAGCGCTCGCTCGATTGGCAATGCGATTCCTCCATCGCTAAAAAATTCCGGCGGCTAGTGTAAGCGTTTGCGGTCGATTGCGAAAGTCGGCGACACATTTTAACGGCCGACTGGCTTGAAGCGGGTTTACGTAAAAATGCCGCGTGGATTTGCTTTGACGCCCATCCGCGCCAGCCCGTATAATGGTGGTTTCCCAATTCAGGTTGGAGGCAGCATGTACGCCGTAATTCGCAGTGGAGGCAAGCAGTATCGGGTCGAACCGGGCAAGACCGTCGAGGTCGAGCGGCTGGATGGAAAAGTGGGCGGCACGGTGACGTTCGATAGCGTCGTCGCGGTCCGCACGGACGAAAACAAGGTTCTGGGCGGCGACCACGCTGCCAAGGCGAAAGTGACCGGCAAGATCGTGCGCCATCTTCGTGGCCCAAAACTAAAGACGCTGAAGTACAAGACGGGCGGCCAATACCAGATTCAGCGCGGCCACCGGCAAGGCTATACCGCCGTTGAAGTCGGCGAGATTCAACTTTCCTAGAGGCTTTTGAAATGGCACATAAAAAGGGTGGCGGTTCCTCAGTAAACGGGCGCGATTCGCACGGTCAACGGCTGGGCGTGAAGCGTTTTGGCGGGCAGGTTGTGAATGGCGGCAGTATTTTGATCCGCCAGCGCGGCACGCGCTACAAACCTGGAAAGAATGTAGGCCGGGCGAAAGACGATTCGCTCTTCGCGTTGATCGATGGAGTGGTTCGCTTCGAAGATCGGGGCGGCCGGGGCCGCTTTGTCAGCGTTCTTACCGCGGAAGAGGCTTCCGCCGCGCAGGAAAAGAAGTCCGCTGCATCCGCTGCGAATTGAATCCCTTGAAGGCGCGGCGCCCTCCGCAACGCGTCGTGTCTCTCTATTTTTCCCCGCGTTGATGGCATATGCGTGGATGGCGTATGCTCTTCCGCAGATGCGCTACATGGTCGAATAATGTTTGCCGACGAAGCAAAAATTAAAATTCAAGGTGGCGATGGCGGCAACGGCTGCATGGCCTTCCGCCGGGAGAAATACGTGCCGCGCGGTGGTCCGTCCGGCGGGGACGGAGGCCATGGTGGCGACGTCTATCTGGAAGCCAACCCCAACGACAATACCTTGCTGCGTTACCGCTACAACCGCGAATTCACGGCCGATCGCGGGAGGCATGGCGAAGGTTCGAAGTGTCACGGGCGCTCGGGCCACGATACGATTCTGCAGGTTCCTGTCGGGACGGTGGTATACGACGCGGATTCAAATGAGCAGCTTTTCGACTTTACCGCCCCTGGCCAGCGTTTTCGCGCAGCGCGCGGCGGGCGCGGCGGCCGAGGCAATGGCAATCCCCATTTCGTGCGGCCGTGGCATCAAGCTCCCACCGAGCACGAAGAAGGGCGCCCGGGCGAAGAGCGTCACCTCCGGCTCGAATTGAAGTTGTTGGCGGATGTGGGGCTAGTGGGATTTCCGAACGCCGGCAAATCGACGCTGATTTCTCGAATCTCCGCGGCGAAGCCAAAGATTGCCGCCTATCCTTTCACCACGCTGGAGCCTCACCTGGGAGTGGTCTCTGCCGATCCGGATGCTGCCCCTGGAACAGGCCGCACGTTTGTGGTTGCCGACGTTCCGGGACTCATTGAGGGAGCTCACGAAGGCGCGGGATTAGGCATCCGTTTCTTAAAACATCTGGAGCGTACGCGGCTGATTGCGCATCTCGTAGACACCAGCGATGCAAACGATCGCGACCCGATTCGCGATTTTGAAATTATCGAGCATGAGCTGGCAGCCTTCAGCCCCGGTTTGGCGGAAAAGCCAATGATCGTGATGGCGACCAAGCTCGACGCGACCACCAACCGCGAACATCTTGAGGAACTCCGCAAGTTCGCTGAACAGCGCGGGCTTGAATTTCATGCGGTTTCTTCCGCGTCCGGCGAAGGAATTGTAGAGTTGGTGCGTGCCATGGCAAACGCGCTCGACCGCCTGCCCAAACCGGCCCTTACCACCGAAACACCCGAGTCAGCGGGCATGAGTTTCGACAACCAGACGGTTCTGAATGATGAAAATCCTTCCACCCTGCACTCTGGGGAGGATCATTGACGTCTCACGCCGGCCACAAGTCCCCCGGCGGCGTGCAGCGGCGTGCGGTCGCGCTTTTCGGCGGCACTTTTGATCCAATCCATGCCGGTCATATCGCCGTGGCTCAAGCCGCTCAGAAAAGATTCCATCTCGACGCGATTTACTTTATTCCCTCGGCGCGTCCGCCACATAAGGCCAAGCTTTCATTGACGCCGTTCGTTCATCGCTATGCCATGGTCGCATTGGCCTGTGCCGACCATGCCAGTTTCGTCCCTTCCATCGCCGAAGCGGAAATGGACGGAGCAACCCCGCGCGTCTACTATACGATCGACACTGTCCGGCGATTTCATCGCGATCATTCCAACAATCACCTCTATTTCATCGTGGGCGCGGATCAGTTTTTGGAGCTACCCACCTGGAAAAACTACGAGACGTTATTGGACATCTGCGATTTCATCATTGCCAGCCGCCCCGGTTTCAAACTCGATGCGCTGCGCCTGGTGATTCCGCCGGAAAAACTGGCGCGGGAGACAGCTTCCTACGCGCAAACCATTCTGTTGCGTAAATCGGCTGTGCACCTGCTCACGACGGTTTCGAGTCATGTTTCGTCCACCGAAATTCGCGATCGGCTGGATGAAAACAAAAGCATTCACGGGCTTGTGCCGGACCGCGTGGAGGAATACATTCAAGGGCAGGCTCTGTACCGGTGACATCGAACTCTCTTCGCCCCGAAATCCGCTTGGCCGTCGAAGCCGCGCAAGATAAGCAGGCTGGCGACATCGTGGTTCTCAATCTCGAAGGCGCGGGCGCTTTCGCCGAATATTTCTTGCTGTGCTCGGGGCAAAGCCCGCCACAAATCAAAGCCATAGGCGAAGCGATCGAAGAACGCCTGGATCGCGAAGGTACTCATCTGGCGCACCGCGAAGGAAAAACAAGCGCGGAGTGGGTCCTGCTCGATTACGGCTACTTCGTTGCTCACATCTTTAGCGAACGCGCGCGTGAATATTACGATCTGGAGCGGCTATGGCGGGAGGCCAAGCGCATCGATTTTCCCGCTCCCGGCAGGCCACCTGAAGAACAAACAGACTCCGGACGAGATTCCACTTACCAGCAATGAATGCGGCAAGTAGCGCCTGGGTGGCGGCCGATCCCGCGTCGCTTCAGGTACTCGAAACCGCGCGGCGCGTCGTAGACACCTCCACAAACGTTCTGATCACCGGCGAGACCGGCACAGGTAAGGATCAGCTCGCGCGCTGGATTCACGATCATGGCTCCCGGCACGATTTGCCATTTCTGAAAATCGACTGCGCCAGCCTGCCCGCGGAGCTCGTCGAATCGGAACTTTTCGGGCACGAGCGCGGCGCTTTCACCGGTGCTGTGACGCGAAAGCTGGGGCGCTTGGAGATGGCCGAAGGCGGCAGCGTGGTGCTAGACGAAGTGGCCGCGCTTACCCCAGCCATTCAGGCGAAATTGCTGAGAGTCCTCGACGAGCGCGTTTTCCAGCGGCTCGGCGGAACGGAAAACCTGCGCATGCAAGCGCGCATTCTGGCCTTGACGAATACCGATTTGCAAAAGGCAGTCTCTTCTGGCCGTTTTCGCGAAGACCTTTTTTTCCGGCTCAACGTGCTGGCCATTGCCGTTCCGCCTCTTCGTGAGCGCCCCGCGGACATCGCTCCGCTTGCTTCTCACTTTCTGGCTCGGCTGGCGGGCGTGCACGGGAAAACGGAAGCGAGTCTTGACCCTTCTACAATTCGGCTCCTCGAATCGTACGACTGGCCCGGGAACGTCCGCGAACTGAAAAATGCCCTGGAACATGCCTTGATATTCTCGAAGGAACCAACCCTGCAGGCGGCGGATTTTCCTCAATTGGTGCGGGCCAGCGGCAACGGAAGCCGCGTCACGGCGCTCCAATCTCTGGAAGATATCGAGCGCGTAGCCATTCATGCCACCCTCGAGGAAACGCATTACAAGATTGGACGCGCCGCTGAAATCCTGGGAATCAGTCGCAAGACACTGCTGGAAAAGCGCAAGCGCTACGGCCTCATCTAATCCGGTTCGCGAATAGGAGAAGTCATCTCATGATCGCGTCGGCCGTCGTAGCGGCGGGCTTTAGCCCGCCTTTCTTTGCTCTCACGCGTTGCGCTGTCATCTGAGCGCTGAGGGACTGCATTTTCTGTTGCTGTTGATTTTGCTTTACGCTGCCATCCCGAGCGAGCGAAGCTGCGTTCTTCGCGACGAAGGATCTCTCTTCCATTTGGGGTCGAGGGATCTGCATTTTCTTTGTTGTTGACTTGCGCCGTCGTTCTGAGCGCAGCGAAGAATCTCTCTTCGCTTTGGTTGTGGATTGGCACTTTCTTTCGCCAGGGCCGTGCTGCGAATCATTGTGATTCAGTGGGCTGAGGTACAAGGGATGAAAATACGAATCGTCGGACTTGGCAAAATCCGCCGCGAAGAAATTCGTGCGCTGTTTGACGATTACCTGCAGCGCATCCGGCGTTACTCAGAAGTTGAAGTGAATGAGTTCCGCGAAGGAAGCACCACCGCCCTTCGCAAGCTTAAAATCGAGCCGAGCGCCGCGACCGTCCTGCTCGACGCAGGGGGTAAGCAATTCACTTCACAGCAATTCGCGCATTGGATCGGCGACCTGCGCGATCGCGGGAGCCGCGAAGTTGTTTTTCTTTGTGGGGACGCCGCGGGATTTCCAGAAGCGTTTCGCACCGCTGCGAAACAAAAAATTTCGCTTTCCACGCTGACCATGCCGCACGAATTTGCGCGTGTCATCCTCGCCGAGCAGATTTATCGAGCCTTCGCCATCCTCTCCGGACATCCGTACCCCAAATAGCCTGCTGGAAGTAACGTTCGCAAGCCTCTCCGGGCGAGCGTGTCTTGACCTTTCTAACTGCCGCAGCCACTATGGAAGTTCGCGTTTGCGAGGGCAGGAATGCCGGAAGGAAAGGGATTATTGATCGTTTACACAGGCCCCGGAAAGGGCAAGACAACCTGCGCGCTCGGAACGGCATTTCGTGCTGTGGGGCAAGGCCTTCGCGTTCTAATGGTGCAGTTTATAAAAGGTTCCTGGCACTACGGAGAGCTGGACGCGGCAAAAATGCTGGGTGACGACAAATTCGAAATCCGGCCCATGGGCCGCGGGTTCGTGAAAGTGGGCGGCGCGGACACCGATCCCGAAGACGTGCGTCTCTGCGAGCAGGCTTGGGAATTCGGCCGGGACCAGATTTACAGCGAGCAATACGATCTGGTAGTGCTGGACGAAATCAATTACGTGATCAGCTACAAGATGCTTGACCCGGAAACGATCGTGGAGGCGCTGGTGAAACGCCCCGAACGCATCCACGTGATTTGCACTGGCCGCAACGCGCATCCCAAGCTCGTGGAAGCGGCCGACCTCGTCACTGAAATGCGCGAGGTCAAGCATCCGTATACGAAAGGTATCCTCGCGCAGCGCGGGATCGATTACTGACCATGGCCTGGTTCAAACGCGAAAAGAAACCAATCGAGAACCCCACTCCAGTCGATGAAAGGCGTGTGCGTACCGAGGGACTCTGGACCAAGTGCAGTTCCTGTCGCGCCATCATCTGGAAAAAGGACATCGAAGATAACTGGGAAGTTTGTCCGAAGTGCGATCAACATTTTCGTTTGGGTTCGCGGCGGCGACTGGACCTGCTCCTCGATGACGGCAATTGGATCGAGCACGACGCAGAACTCGCATCGAGCGACCCTCTGCATTTCGCCGATACCAAGGAATACGCCACACGCTTGAAAGAAGCGCAGCAAAAACTAGGCATGAAGGACGCGATTCTCACCGCGGAAGGAACGCTGAACGGCCGCGCCGTGATCTGCTGTTCCATGGAGTTCGGATTCATCGGCGGCTCGATGGGAGCGGTGGTCGGCGAAAAAGTAGCGCGTGCGATTGAGCGCTCGCTCGCGCAAAAGCTGCCATTGATCGTCGTGTCGTGCTCCGGTGGCGCTCGCATGATGGAAGGAACTGTGAGCCTGATGCAATTGGCCAAAGTTTCCGCCGCCCTCGCGCGACTGGACGATGCGCGAATCCCATATATCTCCGTGCTCACCGATCCCACCACTGGCGGGGTTACAGCCAGTTTCGCCATGCTGGGCGACTTGAACATTGCCGAGCCGGGCGCCTTGATCGGTTTCGCCGGTCCGCGCGTGATCGAGCAAACCATCCGGCAGAAACTTCCCGCAGGCTTCCAAACCGCCGAATTTCTGCTCGAGCACGGTTTTCTGGATGCGGTGGTTTCACGCAAAGAAATGAAGGGCTATATCGCGCGTTCGCTCGATTTCTTCCTGCAGCCCTCATGAACCCTCTCTCATGAATTACGAACAGACCGTGCGTTCGCTTTATGCTCTGGGGCGGGAACTTGGCGCTCCCCGCCAGGCGCGTTTGCAAAAATTCGGCTTGGACAATATCTCCATCCTTGCCGCGCACCTCGGAAACCCACAGCTTTCCATACCTTGCGTTCACATCGCTGGCACCAATGGCAAAGGCTCAACCGCGGCGATGCTGGAATCGATTCTGCGAACCAGCGGCTTGCGCACCGGCCTTTATACGTCCCCCCATCTGGAAAGCGTCAACGAACGCATTCGCATCAACGGCGAAAATATTTCTGACGCGGCATTCGCGGATATCTGGACGCGGGTACAAGCTGCGATTGAACGATTGATGGCCTTCGGCACGCTCGCGAGTCATCCCACGTTTTTCGAGTGCGTCACAGCTATCGCGTTCGTCGCGTTCGCAGAGCGTGGCGTTGAGTTCGCCGTCTATGAAGTCGGCATGGGTGGGCGTTGGGATGCTACCAATATTGTCCGGCCTGAAATTGGCGTGATCACCCAGATTGACTTCGACCACGAGAATTTCCTGGGACACTCCATTGAGGAAATTGCCGGCGAAAAGGCGGGCATCATCAAGTCCGGCATGTGGATCGTGAGTTCGATCGATCGGCCTGAAGCGCTCAAAGTTGTCTCGGCGCAGTGCGACAAAGTCGGCGCCAAACTCTTCGATGTCGATAAACTTTGGCGCATGGATCGGATTGAACCTGCAGGCGATTGCTATCGCGCGGCCATTTCCGAATTGCCGCAAGGCGTGTCGCTCGTCCTCGAGCCTTCCCTGCCGGGCAAATTTCAGATTCGAAATGCCCTCGCTGCCGCCACTGTGGCCAAGCTTCTGTGGGAGCGCGGTGGAAAGGTCAACGCGGATGACATTCCGCGAGGTATTGCCACAGCGCAGTGGCCGGGGCGGCTGGAACGATTGTCGGAGCAGCCGACCCTCTATCTCGATGGCACGCACAATCCTGCCGGCGCGCGCGAGCTTCTACGCTTCTGGAACGACAATTTCAAGGACCGCAAAATCATTTTGGTATATGGAGCCATGCGCGATAAAGCCGTCGACGAAATCGCCGGCCTGCTTTTCCCTCGCGTCGATTTCGTGATTCTTACCGAGCCGCGGCAACCGCGAGCAGTGTCCGCCTCGTTACTGGCCGGCATGACCAGTCATTTTGCTAAGAGCCTGTCTGTCATTCCGGACCCCGTTAACGCCTTGGAGACCGCGCTGCGCACGTCCGGGCCGGCAGATGCGGTGTTCGCCACCGGATCTTTGTTCCTGGTGGGGGAACTTCGCGGTTATTGGCATCGGCGCAATTTCGAGCAAAATCCTGTCGTTTCAGGCCAACATTCGCGCTGATTTTCGTCAATTTCGGGCCCGGTTTCTGCATTCTTTGCAGACGATGGTACGATAAGCTATGGCCCCCTGCACGCCGCGTCCTCCTCGCATCGGCATCCCGTATCGCACCAGAAAAGAAGAACTTACCGGTGATTTCGGCAAGATTCAGCGTTACGTCTCCGCCGTCCAATCCGCCGCCGCCGAGCCGGTGGTCGTGTCATTGGGGAGAAGTAGGGACGAATTGAAGAAATTGGTGAAATCGCTGGATGGGATCGTTTTATCGGGGAGTCCGGCGGATGTGGATCCGTCGCTGTATCACGCGGCGCGAAATGCGAAAACGGCGGAGTCCGATGCTTATCGCGACCACACAGACTTCGCGCTGCTGGAATACGCCTTCGCGGAGCAGAAGCCGGTGCTGGCGATTTGTTTCGGGATTCAGAGCCTGAACATTTTTCTAGGCGGGACGCTGGTTCAGGACATTCCGACAGAGATCGGAATGGCGGTCGAACACGAGTGGGAAGACGAAGCGGGAGCGCCGGAAACGTTTCATCCCATACAGATTGAGCGGGAGTCGATGCTGGCGACGCTCGCTGGCGGAAGCGAAGCGCGTGTGAACAGCTCGCACCACCAGGCGATTTTGCAGCCTGGGCGGAACCTTCGCGTGGTGGCGCGATCGGAGGACCAGGTGGTCGAAGCAGTCGAATGGACTGGAGATTCAAATTGGGTTATGGGAGTACAGTGGCATCCGGAGCGAATGGTGGAGAAGGACGCGTTGGCGCAGTCCTTGTTCCGGACGCTCGTCGGCGCGGCGCGGCGGCCGACACTGCAAGCGTAGCTCCTCCATGCGACTTTATTTACTCAAAGCTATCTCATGCATACTCGAACTTCGAGAGGGTAAGCTTTTTCAGGGGCCTAAAGAGCAACGCAGCCTGAGCCTAGAGCTGCGGCCAGCAGCGCGAAATCCGAGGCTCGCGGGAACTTCACCGCGAGCGGAAGGCGCTTCGCGCCCGTTCTTTTGCCGGAGCTGAATCTCCGGCCCCCTAAAACCGCTTGTATGAGACGGCTTCTAAACACGGATTTGAGAACCCAATGATATCGCTTACCGGAAAAGCTGCGCTGATCACCGGCGGCTCGCGCGGAATTGGCGCGGCGAGCGTCAAACTCTTCGCCCAGGCGGGTGCCGATGTGGCCTTCAGCTATCAGAGACGGGGCGATGCCGCGGCACAAGTAGCCCAGGAAGCCCGCAAGCACGGAACACGCATCGAAGCTTTCAAGGCTGATCTGGGCCGAATGGCTGACGCCAAGAAACTGGTCGAATTCACGCGGGAGCGCCTGGGACGCATCGACATTGTTGTGGCAAACGCCGGGATCTGGAACGAGCGGGACGCGCCGATCGAGAAGCTGGAGGAGCGCGAGTGGGATGAAATGCTGCGTGTGAACCTGAAGAGTGTTTACTCGGTGATTCACTATGCGGTCCCACACATGATCGCGCAGGGAGGCGGACGCATCGTGGCCATCAGTTCCACGGCCGGACAGCGCGGAGAAGCTTTCCATTCGCACTATGCGGCGTCCAAAGGGGCTATCATCAGCTTTGTGAAGGGCCTTTCTACGGAGTTGGCCCGGCACAACATTCTCGTAAACTGCGTGGCGCCGGGGTGGGTGGATACGGAGATGTCCGAGCCGGTGCTGAAGACCAAGAGCGGAGCGAAGACGGTGACTCAAACGATACCGCTGAGACGAGTCGCGACCGCGGAGGAAATCGCCGGACCGATTTTGTTTGCGGCATCCGGTCTGGCGACTTTCATAACCGGGGAAGTGATCAATGTGAACGGAGGAGCGGTCCTGTGCGGCTAAGTGCTCGATTTCGCGCTCTTCTACTGGTTCCGATGGCCTTGCTTTTCTGCCTGCCGCTTACATTAGCGCAGGATGCGCAAGTGCTGATGCCCGAGCAAAGCGAGGCCAAAGCGAAGCAACTGCTGCAGCAAACAATCCAGGCCATGGGTGGCGACGCATATCTGAATGTGCGGGACATGACCTGCACCGGGCGCATCAGCCAGTTCGGCCATTCGGGCGAGATGGATGGATTCGAACACTTTCAGGACTACGTCGAGCCGCCGGACATGTCCCGCACCGAAAATCTCCCGCAGCGGAACATCATTGAGGTCTATAACAAGGACATGGGTTGGACGCTCGACCGCGGCGGCGTGGCCGAAGCGCCCACTGCAGACTTGATTCGCTTCGAGGAAGGCGTAAAGAAGGATATCGGAAATATTCTGAGGCATCGCATCCATGAGCCGGACATGATTTTCCGGTACGCGGGAATCGACATCGTGGACCTGCACGAAGTGGATTGGGTGGAGCTGACCGACTCCGAGGACCGCACCTTGCGCATCGCCATCGACCGATCGTCGCATTTGCCGCTACGGCGGGACGTAGAGCAGCGGAACGAGACCACGCGGGTGACCACCAAGGAATTTGACCTGTATTCGAATTATCATCCCATTAACGGCATTCAGAGTCCTTTTCAGATTGAGCGAAGCCGAAACGGCACCAAGATTTATCAGGTCTTCTTCGATTCCTGCCAGTACAACACCGGCTTACCTGCCTCATTATTCACGAAGGAATCGCTCGACGACCGCTGGCAAAAAATCGGCAAGGGGGAGCGCACCAAAGAAAGAAAGCACGAGAAGAAGGAAGAAAAAGCGGAAGCCTCGGCCAGTCAGTGATCTGCTCCGCCACAGCGATGCGTGCCAGCCGAGCCATCGGCCGCTCAAGCTATCAGGAAACACTCCGTCTGTCCCCGAGATTCCGGAACGAGCCTCACAACAGCTAATGTGACAGGTAACTATTTTTGGGGAGGCGCAGCAAACGTAGACCTGAGCGCCAGTAATCTATCAGGCTCTCAATTCAATGCTTTCAACGCAGGGCGATACGCCCCGCCTAGCTTCTTGGGGAAGGTTACCGGATACGGGCCAAGCCTTCACGTACAAAACGGGCCGGGAAACGGAACGCCCAGTCAAGATTCCCCACAAACGTTGCCCTTTACGAAGTCAGACGGGTCTGTTTCCGCCTCAGCTCACATAGATTCTGCTTGGGCCAACAATCCTATAGGCGGAATCATTCACGTCGCTACTGATGTTCTAGGCGCAAGCAGTCGCAACCCGTGTCCGTAGGACAGGCAAATAAACATGAGAACGAAAACCAAGCTTCTATATCAGACCATGACGGGCGGGCTTTTTCTTCTGCTCTGGTTTACGGTGATAGGCGGCACAGTAAATGGACAAACCGACAGAAATATCACCATACGAATGCTGGATAGCAAGACAGGCCAGCCTATTACGACCTCGGAACTGCAATTTTGGGTTGGCACGTCTCTTGAGTCTGCTAAGACGGCAGGCATAAGCCCGCGCTCGGTACGGCCAGACAAAGATGGAAATGCTGAGATAATACTTCCGGCTGCGGATTCGTTCATTACCGTACACGCTCAATACGGGAAGGCACGGTGGGGCTACGTTAATTGCGACCGCCTAAAGGACCGAGGACCGTTTCGGGAGCACTGGTATTCGGTCTCTGAGATTGTTACGACAGGAATTGCGGTCCCAAATTACTGTAGCAAACAGAAGGCCGTGGCCAAACCAGGCGAGTTTGTATTCTATGTTCGGCCTATGACTTTATGGGAGAAGACGCACGAATAGCTGTGGAAACGGAACCAACTGCTGTGTCGTGATGACATAACGAAGTCGGCCTCATAGGAGTCCGAGTAGACTGAGCGGTGTCCATGCCGCGCGGTTCGGACCAAAGGAGGCCGGAATGCAGATTATAGGAGTTGACTTGCACGCGCGACAGCAAAGCGTTTCGATGGTGGAAACCGAGAGCGGAGAACTGATCGAGAAAACACTGCTGCACGAAGGAAACCAAGTGCGGGAGTTCTATGCGGGCTTGGCGGGTCCCGCGCTGGTTGGGCTGGAAGCAACCGGATCAATGCTTTGGTTTTTGCGGCTGCTGGAGGAGTTTGGGATCGATTACCGCGTAGGACATCCGGTGGCGATTCGCAAGGCGGAACTGCGGAAGCAGAAGCACGACCGGCGCGATGCGGCATTGATTCGGCGGCTGCTGGAGGAAGACCGCTTTCCGACGATTTGGCTGCCCAGTGCAGAGCAGCGAGACCTGCGGACGTTGCTCATGCATCGGCATCATTTGGTGCGTATGAGGACCATGGCCAAGAATGGGCTGCAATCGTTGGCCTTGAGCCAAGGATTGAGAAGAGGAACGGCGCTATGGAGCCAAGCCGGGCAACAGGAGCTAGAGTCGCTGCTACTGGCCGAGTACGCAACTATGCGCCGGGAGCAATTGCAGCACATGGTGAGAGATCTGAGCGAGCAAATCCAGTTGTTAAATCAAACGGTGCGGGAACACGCCGAGCGACGAACAGTGGCTCGGCGGCTGATGAGCCACCCGGGCGTAGGACCGATCACTGCGCTAGCCACGGAAGTGTTTTTGGGAGATGCACGGCGATTTGGGGACGCGAAAGCCGTGGCCAGTTACGTGGGGATGATTCCAAGCGAGTATTCCAGTGGCGGGCGGCAGCGAACCGGGAAACTGAGTAAGCAGGGCAAAGCGATGCGTGCCAGCCGAGCCATCGGCCGCTCAAGCTATCAGGAAACACTCCGTCTGTCCCCGAGATTCCCATCGGAATAATCGCTGCGTTGATAGCTTTTGCTTTGTACTGGTATGGCCGGGCGGGTGTGACACCTACCGCTGGATCACGAGTGCAGCCAGGAACCTCCTAGCGCGATCCACGCCAGTTTTAGGAGCGGTCCTGGACTGGGGTCGAGCCGAATAGCGGTGAGCCGGTCCGGGAGCCTTTTCCTTAGTCGCTGTTCCTGCCCCCAATTGAAACGGCTGCGGAGGAGGCGGGCGCTCAGGGTGCCCGGATAGTGTTTGGACACGGAGCGCGACATCTTGCCAGCACTGGCCTAGAGCAGGCTGCGGTTGAGAACGCAATAAAGGCTGATATTGGGAAAGCCGTCGCCAATGCATCGGCCACCGGGAATTTCTGGGGAAGAGTCGTAGTTAACGGCCAAACTATCGTTTACAGAGCCTTTACCCTCGCCGACGGAACAATCAACGTGGGTACGTACACTGTAGGGGCACCATGATGAAGGACGACATGCGACCAACGGCAAAAGGAGAGCTTCGCGAACCGACTGAGGCGGAGGGGCTGTTGTTTAAACGGTTCCTCGATGCTGATTTTCCGGGCAGAAACGAATTAGCTCCACTATTGCAACGTGTTCTCGTTAGAACTATCGACGAGGACGGTGGGTTGGAGCTTCAGAGCCAGGTCGAGGGGAAGGCACCTGTCGCCAAGAGAGTTCCAGTGGAAGCCGAGGCGAACGACGAAGACGGAGTAGTGATCCACATGCTGTTGCATGTCGTTGAGGGGAGGCCGATCGAGCTGGAGCTTTTCAGGGAGGATGGGGCAAGGGTGAGAAGAGTGCCGCCCTCTTCTGCGTTCGACTTGATAGTGCTCCCGCCAGCGCCGGAGACAGGCTGGGCTCATTCCCGCCAGTCCTAAAACGCAGCCCACAAACCGTCAGGCAGTCTGCGAGCGCGTCAGGGGACCCTCTGGCGTAACTCAAGGCCAGTTTTAAGAGCGGTCCTGGACGGCGGGCGAGCCCGGTCTGGAAGCCCGTTAACGGGGAGCGCCGGGAGCGCCCGAAGAGCCATGCCTTCGGCATGGGGAGTGGGTATGACACGTCACCCCACGCACCGGACGCGCGATGCGAAGCTCGCGCTGAGCGTGGAACTTCTTTAGCCGCCGTCCGGATTGGCGTGATGCATTATGGTACGAAGTGAAGGGGCTTGCTCCCACGTCGCGGGCGGCGCAAAAGCTGGCCGACGCCCCTTCACAACGAAATCTATACGGCGGCTTTGGGACAGGTCTTAACGCCGGATCAGATGCGAATCGTACAGAGTGTTAGCGCGGGACAAGACAGTATCTTAGGTGGTGGACAGTTCAATAGCATGGCGTTTGAGCACGCGATGCGGGGACCGGGCCAGACCGTTGAACAGGCTGAAGCCCAATACGACGATTTTGTGTCTGGGCAAGTGCAAGCTGCGCAGGAGGCGCAAATAAAATTCTGGGAAGCAAATCCAGGGTCAAGCAGCCTGAGCGACGAAGCTTTACGCCACTTTGCTATGGCGCTGCACGCGTTAACTGACTCAACCTCGCCTGCTCACGCGGGTTTCCAGCTATGGGACTGGAGAAATCCGTTCCTGGTCTGGAGACATATTCAAAATGAAAAGAGCATTACACCGGGACAGCTTCAGAATGCTGTTTCTGCGACGCAGGGGCTTTTCAATCAGACGTTTGGAATGTTCGGATTCGATGAGTTTGACTTGCTGAATCTTCAACAGCAACAGCCCCCTGCAACCGTCTGCACCGACGATGGCTTAGGAAACCAGCAGTGCACAACAGAATGATCCCACACGAAGAAGCACTCCATGGCCAGCTTCGCGGGAGTCAGAAGCGATGAACAAAGTGACGGTTCGCAGATATGCTTGGTCGTATGCAATTGGCGCCATCCTGACGATCTTTTTGGGTGTGGTTGCGAGCGTTACGGACAGCGCCATCGGAGCACTGTTGCTGCCCGGTATGTTGCTTGCCGCGATTCCTTTTCGGGAAGGTATTCACTCCGGTCATTCAACGGCGTGGTTTGCAGTAACAGGTTTCATGGAGGCCTTCGTGCTTTCGTGGCCCGTAATGCTCGTTTGGACTCTCGTGGTACGTTCGCGCCAGGCCCAACGCAATCTACCCGAAGGCGGGAAATCTGTTTAGCGCGGGAATGTTCTATCCGTTTTGGGTGCCTTCTGGTGAAAGGAGAGACTCCGTGAAATTCAGGTCGTGGGCAATCCTCGCTCTTTCTGCTTTTCTTGCATTTACGGAGAGCCACAGCCTCAAGGCCCAAAGCTCGCCCGACGAACTCGTGCAACACGCTCGACAAGAGTTTCAGGACGGCAAATTCACCGACGCTGAGCGTGATTTTCGTGAAATCACCCGGCGTGATCCGTCCAATCTCGGTGCTCAGCTTTTTCTCGGACAAAGCCTCTTTCGACAGCAGAAATTCGCCGAAGCTGTTATCCCCTTTGAGAAGGCTCGTGAACTCGAAGCTGGTGGTAAGAAGCTGACTTCTGACCAGCACCGCATACTCCTCGATCAACTGGTGATTTCCCTCGGAGAGAGCGGCGATCTGAAAAGGGTCCATGCGCTCCTCGATGAAGCGATTCGGCAGGACCCGGACTATCCGCTGAACTACTACAATCTCGCCTGCGCATATGCGGGCGAAGGCGACAAGCCTAAGATGCTGGCGAACCTGTCGCTGGCGTTTCAGCACAAAGACCATGTCCTCAAGGGTGAGCAGATGCCCGATCCCCGCACCGATGACTCGTTCCAAAATTACGTACACGATCCCGATTTCGTGAAGCTGATGAAGCAACTCGGCTATAACTGACGGCTGTATGGGCAAGAGCGGGACTCTTCACTGGTCGTGGTCTCCGAGACAGCTTGGGTTGAAGAGAATGGCCGGGGCTGCGCTCTTGCTGGAATCGGTGCGCTGGGCACTGCAAGGGCGATTTCCGGCCCTTGTGCATCCCACTGCGCCCGGCGTACCCGAATGGGTCAGGTTTTTCGCCGCTGCTCAAATGATCTTTTTCGCAGCCGCCAGTTGTGCCGCAGGCGATCACATTATCGACGCAATTAAGACGCGCAGTTGGAGAGAGCTAAATCTGGTTGGCTTGGTTCTCTACCTCGCTTGGTGGCTTGAGACCGGTTGGGCTGGTGGTTACTTGAGCGGTCTAGTCCGGCTAGGTCATCTTGTCCTCTGACGGGTGTCCAAGAACAATGGGGACAGACGGGATGTTTTCCAGCTCTTATGAATCGCTCAAAAGCCGAGGTTACCTTGCCCGCTTCTCTGTGGCTCGCTTCGACGCCGCCCTCCCACTCGTGCTTCCAGCAAGCGGCCCGTGCTTTCTTCTAGCCCACGAATAAATTCTTTCGATCCCAGTGGCCGCCCCGTATGCGTGCATTTCCGAAGTTCACGCAGCTCTCTCTCATCTTCACCGCATTTCAGGAAATCGCGCCACCTTTCCGCTGACCATCGCTTGCTCCACAGATCCATCTCGAGCCAACACTCCTCGCCGTTGTTTCCGCAGTGACTCGCTGCGCTCGACCATGCCCACCTCTCTGCCTCCGCCACCAGACCCGCCCGCACCGGATTCAGTTCGGCGTATCGCAGCGCCACCCACAAGTGCGCCTCGTCCAGCGGACACGAGTAAAATCTCCCTTGCCAAACATGTCCCGACGACTGGTGCGCCGCATTCCAATAGCTTGCATACCTCCCGTGCGTTTCCTTCAGCGCTTGCCCCAGCGACTCCGCCTGCTGCGGAATAGCAATCAGGTGTACGTGATTCGACATCACGCAGTAGCCAAGCACGGAAACATCGTGAAGTTTCACGTAGCGCTGCAGGAGTTCCAGATAAACCACGCGCTCATTCTCTGTGGCCAGTAGGAATTGACGCGCGTTTCCCCGCTGCGTCACGTGATGGGCAATATTCGCCACAGCGATGCGCGCCAGCCGAGCCATTGGCCGCTCAAGCTATCAGAAAACACTCCGTCTGTCCCCGGATTCTCTCCGTCTGTCCCCGAGATTCGTCCCATCCGGCGGGATGTGGAACAACGCAATCCCGACACTCGGGTGACCACAAAGGAATTCGACTTGTACTCAAATTACCATCCTATCGACGGCATTCAGACCCCGTTTCAGATTGAGCGCAGCCGGAACGGCATGAAGATCTACCAGGTATTCTTCGATTCCTGCCAGTACAACACGGGCCTGCCGGCCTCGCTATTCACGAAGGAATCTCTCGACGAGCGGTGGCAAAAGATCGGCAAAGGCGAGCGCGCCAAAGAAAAGAAGCACGAAAAGAAGGAAGAAAAAGCAGAAGCTTCCAGTTCAGTCAATCAGTAAGCGGCCCGCATAGGCGCTAATGCGGCTGCCCCTCTCCACGGAAGGGAAGTTTGAATTTGTGGGCGATTTCCGGCCAGAATTCGCGCAAGACGTCATATCCCATGTCCTGACCTATGGCAAAACCAATGCGTGAGGCGGCTGGCCCCACGCCGGGCTTGTTGCCCGGATGGTAGAGGTCGCCTAGAGCAACCGCGCTGGTAGTACCCAACCACTCGGAAAAGTTGAACATGTGAGAGCCGTCTTCCTGATGCGCGACCACCACATGTTCCAGGGCGTGAGCGAGCCTGTGTCCGGTGTCGCCGCGCCCGAGCCGGTAATAGCGCGGGTCTTCGGAAAAGATGGAAGGATAGGCAAAATCCTTGAAAAATTCTGAGATGGCATTGTTCGTATACTCCGCGGCGAAACGCTTGCTGTAACCGGCGGCATCGTGACCAAACGTAGGATCGGTGTCTTCGGCCTGGTCGAGACCGGCGTTGAAACCCGCAGCGACGAAAGTGACTGGATCCTTCATATCCTGAACAAACAGCAGGAATTTTTGCTTTGGAGTGAAGGAGCAGAGGAGCTCTCCGGGTTTGAATTGCGGGGTGTACACTGACTTCCGCTCCAGCCTGCTAGCGAAAAATCCGACGGTCTTGCTGAACGGGCCTTGATAATCCTGCCAGCGCAGCATTGGAGCGGGTTCCACGCAATTGGCATGCGCAGCTTTCTGCGCCTCCTCATCAGTGGGCAGGGACACTTGCGGCAGGGGTAGAGTATCCGCAGCCGGATCCTGGGCGCGCAGTGCCGGACCTGAGGCAAGCACGCAGAAAAATGCCATGCTCAGAGGCGTAAGGAAGGCTCTGCCGAGTCGCAATTTAATTTTCACTTGTGCAATCAGTTGAGACGCAACTCTATCCGCTGGGAGTTGCTGGTATCTCCATTTTCTCCAATTGGACAGGGAATGTGTGCAAAAACTTCGCCGCAGATGCTCAGGCGATCGGTTTGATCGCATTTTGGGGAGAGGGCTCATATAATGCCGTGCAAAATGGCTGGACTGAAAGGCGACGCATGAAGGTGCACGGAGCTGCGATGCGGATCTTCGCTATCTGCATGGCCGCGACGATCTGTTTGGCGTCCGGACGAGTGTCGCACATAGGAGCGAACCGAGCGCAGATTCATTCTTCCAGCGCGGATGCCTTGGAGGTTCCCGCCGCTTACGGGCAGTTACCGCTCGCCTTTGAACCGAATACCGGGCAGTTCGCGCCGGACGTGCAGTTTTTAGCACGCGGGAAAGGCTTTCGAGTTTATTTGAGCGCCGACGGGGCCATCATCGAACAGAACGGCCGCCAGGCGGGCGCGGCGAGAGAGGGAAACGGCACATTCTCGATTCGACTGGCGGGCAGCAATCCTCGCGCGCGGATTCACGGCGAGCAGGAATTAGCTGGGCAAGTAAATTATCTGCTTGGCAATGATCCGGGCAAATGGCGGCAAGGGATTCCCACGTATGCGAAGATCAAATACGAGCAGGTGTATCCAGGGATCGATCTGATTTATTACGGCAATCCCCAGCAACTCGAATACGACTTCATTATTGCCCCGCGCAGGAACGCAGTAACCATACACTTCCAGATTTCCGGAGCAGCAAAAAGCGAAATTGCGCGAAGCGGCGAATTGGTGGTCACCGCAGCGGGAGGAAGAGAGATTCGGCTCGAGCGGCCGAAGGCTTACCAGGAATTCGATGGGAGCCGACATGCGGTAGAAGCTCAATACGTGCTGGGCAGCGGCACAACGGGATTCCAATTGGGCGCGTACAACAAGCAATGGCCACTGATCATCGATCCGACGCTGGTGTATTCCACGTATCTGGGCGGCAACGGCGACGACTATGCGGGATCGATTGCCGTGGATGCAGCAGGACATGCCTATGTGGCCGGAGTGACTGCATCGCCTGACTTCCCGGCCACTCCCGGCGTTTTTCAGGCGACGGCCGGAGGTGGACAAGACGCGTTTGTAGCCAAATTCAGCGCGGATGGGAAATCGCTGCTTTACTGCACGTATCTCGGTGGAAATGCAGACGACGCAGCATTTTCGTTGGCGATTGACGCGGCGGGGCATGCTTACATTGCGGGAATCACTGGCTCAACGAATTTCCCGACGACCGCCGGAGCTTTTCAGACAGCGCCGGGAGGCGGCCCTGACGGATTTGTGGCGAAGCTAAGCGCGGACGGCAAATCCCTGGTGTATTCGACGTATCTGGGCGGGAACGGATGGGACCAGATCTATGGAATCGCGGTGGACCCAACAGGCAATGCGTACGTAGCGGGATTCACCGCTTCCGCTAATTTCCCGATGACCGCGGGCGCATTTCAAGCGACGTACAGCGCTGGAGCTTCAGATGCGTTTGTGGCGAAGCTAAGCGGGGACGGCAAGTCGCTGGTCTATTCCACTTATGTTGGAGGCAACGGCGACGATGCGGCTTATGCGGTGACGGTTGACGCGACAGGGCACGCGTACGCGACCGGATATACGAATTCGGCGAATTTTCCGGTGACGACTGGCGCGTATCAAAGCGGAGCGCGCGGTGGACAAGATGCTTTCGTCACCAAATTGAATACCGATGGAAAGTCGCTACTTTACTCCACGCATATTGGGGGCAGCAGCGATGACGCCGGGTACGCCGTTGCGGTGGATGCGACAGGCCATGCCTATGTCGCAGGGTTCACTTATTCGTCCGATTTTCCGACGACCGCGGGGGTTGCGCAGTCGAAATTCGCAGGAGGGTCGTCGGACGTTTTCGTGACCAAGCTGAGCGCAGACGGCGCGAAACTGGCCTATTCCACTTATCTCGGGGGCGCCGGAGACGACAACGCCAATGCTGTTGCGTTGGACCGTGCTGGCCGCGCGTACGTGGGCGGATTTACTTCGTCAATGAATTTCCCGGTCACGGCAAGCGCCTATCAAGGGACGTTCAATGGCGGGCCATTCGACGCGTTCGTGGCCAGCTTGAGCGCGGACGGAAAAAGCATCGTATATGCGACTTATTTGGGAGGTAGCGCCGCGGATTACATCAATTCCGTTGCGGCGGATTCGCACGGGAATGTCTATGCAGCGGGCATCACGTATTCGACGAATTTTCCGACAACACCGGGATCCGTTCAGCCGAGCCCGCGAGTGGTGCAGGACGCTTTTATCACGAAGCTGAACATTGCAGAGACAGCCTCTGTTCCGGCGCGCGCGGCGACGCGGCACGTTTCGCAATAAAACCTACTTCATTTTCGGCGGATATTTTCTGAGGGATTTTTTCACCATGTCGTCGAGCTTGCCCTGGAGCTTTGCGGGATCGCTTTTCTCCTCGCTGGCAATGCTGCGCCAGACGAGAGAGCGGGTGGTGGGATCGCGAAGGTCGATGACCAAGGTGCCTTCGGCGTACGGAACGCGCACGTAGCGTGTGCCCCAACCGTACCAACCGGCTGGATAAGCTTCCACTTGCGTTCTGCGCGCGGAGCCTAGGGTATAGCGAATGTTCAGATCGGCAGGCCCGGAGATAACTTCCGAGAGACCTTTTGCGGTGAGGCCGCGAACGATATCGTCGTTGATCTGCTTTCGCACCAGATCGCTATTGAGGGCGGCATTCTTGCTGTTGAGTTCGCCGGCACGAATGGCAAAGGTTTTGTACCTGCTGAAATCGGCAGAGCGATCCGATTCCATGGTGACTTTCTGCGCGTGCGCGCTGGCCGCAGCGGAGATGCAGGCTAAGGACGCCAGCAGAAGACGGACGAGCGCGGTCCGAAACTTCCTTTCACCGCGAGCGCAAAAATCGAGCATGCATTGATCCTCCGTTGTAAGCGCGTAGTGTACCAATTGCTTATTTGCTGTGTGGCTGAAACCTAATACTACCGCTGCGATTGAGTAACCCGAAAATTGCACTTTAGTTGCGGGGCCAAGCGCGGAGGCAGAATTCAAACAGGCGTTTTTGAATGCGTCGCGGCGAGGATGGATTGAGGGGCGACCCCGCGGTGAGGGGTTGCATTCGGCGTTGGGTTCAAATCTCCGCGCCACCAACGCGCTGAGTAGACGAAGATTGCCGCAAGCAGCCATCCGGCTGCGTAGGAAGGCTGAGCGCCCCAGCGAAGCACGGTTGAATGCATCAGGCCGATCCAGGAAAAGCCCGCGGCTATCAAGCACCAGACGGCCGCGTGAGAGAATTTGCGGTCGATTACCTCAGTGATTACAGCGGCCACGACCAAGACCAAAAACAGAAAGCCGCTGCCAAGGCCTTTGAGAGATTCCCAATAAACGGATGAGTTTAGCGCGTTTTGAACCGCGGGATTCACAGCGGAGAGCTTCAAGGCTGGGAGCGCGGAGTTGATGGCGGCGTAGACGATGGCGCCGGAGGGCAGCAGAAAGCTCAGAAGCAACACGGCAACATATTTTCGGTCGACGCGGCGCAGAGTGGCTGCGCCGACGCCGATACTCACATAAGCGATCATGGCGGCGAGGATGGGCCAGGGAAACAATTGCGTAATGAAAATGGTGAGGCCGCTGAGGACGATGAGAAAGAAGATGATGGCAGTCCAAAATGCGTAACTGATGCGCGCGCCCATGGCTTTGTAGGGCGGATGCAGCGCGTAGACGATGGGCGTCACCACGCTTCCTGCAATGCCGCATCCCAAAGTACCTACCGCGTCGCAGAGGATCACGCTGCGAACGTCGTAATCGTCGCCCGCCGCCGTAGAACCCTCGACGGCGGCGATATCCTGCAAGACTTGATAGATGGCGATCGGCGCGATTACCGACATATAGGGAAGCGCACTGCGCAGAGCTCGCAATGCGGCAGCAACTCCAGCGCACGGAACCTGGAACTTGAAGCCGTGCCAGGCAGGATGGACGTAGCCGATGCTTAAGCCAATCGCGAGAGGAACGAGCCAGGCGATCAAAAAAGGCGGAATTCGAAAGCGCGTGATGGGCACGTTGCCCAACACGCATACGGCCACGATGGCGAGAGCCGCGATTCCGACTATGGGCTGGTCGAATAAGCGCTGCAAAAGCGCCAAGCCGAGATAGCTGTACATTGCCGCTCCGAAAACGGCCATGGAAGCGGGCACGGGAATAATGCGGCGAATGATTCCGGAGAAAGGAACGGCGACCAATTTGATGATGCCCGTCCAAATGACCGCGGCGGCCCCAATGGACCAGGCGCGGACGATATCGTGCGACTGCAAGTAAACGGGCAGCATGATGGTGAGCGTGTAGGCGAGGATGGCCGGCACATTGTTGCCGTAGGCGTGGGCGGCGACGTCAGTGCGATTTTCGCGGGTTCGCAAGCGGAGAGCGAGCCAAGTGAATCCGAGGGAACCGAGCAGGAATCCGAGCGCGTAGCCAGGAAGGAAATGGGTGACGCCGAAGTCGAGAGAAATGCCGAGAGGGAGAAGCAGGAAAACGGGGATGACCATCTGCGCCAGGTTGAATCCGAGTTGCGCGACGATCACGTCGATGTCGCCGCGTTCGGGAACCCACCAGCGATTCATGCGATGCCTACGTTTGGAATTGGGAGGGGCATCTTTGACTAGACCTTGAACACGCCGAAAGTCTCGGGAGCGAAGAGATCGTGGGGGTCAAGCCGTTGCTTCGAAAGCCCCTGTTCATGCGAATAGCGCAGAAACGTTTCGAGGGTATGGACGTTCTTCTCGAAACCGTAGGGCCAGAAATCTTCGCCCATGATCTGGCGCGTTTCCTCGACGTGTTGCAGCAGCCAGGGCAACATGAGCTTGAGAGCAGCGGCTTCGTACAGATCCTTGTAGGTTTCTTTCTGCGCCGCCACGAAGGCTTTATAGAGAGATTGCGCGACCCAGGGGTTTTTGCGGTAGACGTCGCGGCGGATGACGACCGTGTGCATGATGGGGAAAATGCGGGTCTTTTTGAAATAGGCCTTTTCTACGGCAGCGTGATTTTCGAAGAGACGCTGCACGTTGCCAGTTCTGGCGCGGAAGCTGGATGGGATTCTCGGAGTGTACAGCGCATCGATTTCGCCAGTTTCGAGCATTTGCGAAAGCGTTTTGCCTGGAGGAATGGGCTCAACGTGAATTTCCGGCGGCAGGGCGAGTTTCACTTTCTCGATACGGCCGGGTTCTTCCTGGCCGCCAGTGAAATAGCGCGCACTCAGTACGGGAACGGCATATTCGTCGCTGAGGATGCCGCGGATCCAAACAGGAGCGGTGAGCTGATATTCGGGCGAGCCGACTTTTTTACCGATGAGATCTTTCGGCTCGCGAATGCCGCTGAGTCGATTGACAAAAATGCAGGAATGGCGAAAGGAGCGCGACGGGAAAACAGGAATTGCGATGAAGTGTGGATCGTCGGAAAAAAGAGACATGACGTAGGAGGAAAGGGACATTTCCGCCGCGTCGAATTCGCGGTAGCGCAACATGCGGAAGAACGTTTCCTCGACAGGCAGCGTCAGATAGTTGAGGTCGACGCCATCGACAGCGACGCGGCCATCGACGAGCGCGCGAGTGCGATCGTAGTTCCAGCAGGCAAGAGTGAGGCGGAGGTTCGCCAAAGTTTTCCCGGCCGAGGTTGGCTTCCGATCCCGGTAGGCAAGTATGGGCATGGCGGAGGAGTTGTCAAGAATGTGTTTCATGCGGAGCCGGAGAGAATTGAGCGCGCACTTGCGGAAGCCATTGTGTGTGCCTAAGATAAATTCTTCCATTTACAGTGGCATCGAGCAGGCGCTGCAAAGGCAAGGATCGCGAGAATGAAAATCAGCCGGGAAGAAGTTTTGCGAGTGGCGGAATTGGCGCACCTGGAGCTTTCGCCGGAGGAAGTGGATACGTACCGAGAGCAGCTCGACGCGATCTTGAGCTACGTGGATAAATTGAAAGAGCTGGATGTGGCGAACGTCGAGCCGATGGCCCAAGTGCTTTTTACGGCAGCGCAGGATGGCAGCGGCGTCAGGAAAGTTCACGGGGAGCTGAGAGAAGACGTGCTGGAGCGGTGCGACGCGGCTGAAGCGATTTTGGCGCAAGCTCCGGAAGCGGCGAAACCTTTCTTTCGCGTGCCGAAGGTGATTGAGCGATGAGCGCATCGACAAACTGGACGGTGGCCGGAATTCGCGAGGCGCTGACGTCGAAGAAGGTTTCGGCGCGCGAGCTGGCGCGGGAGTTCTACGGACGCATCGAGAAGCGCAATGCGGAGTTGAATGTGTATCTGACGCTGTCGAGCGAGCGGGCGTTTGCGCAGGCCGACAAGGTCGATGCCGCTGTGGCGCGAGGAGAGGAGCTACCAGCGCTCGCGGGCGTGCCGATTGCGGTGAAGGATGCCATCAGCACGAAAGGCGTGCGGACAACTTGCGGATCGAAGATCCTGGAGAACTATATTCCGCCATACGACGCGACCGCGGTGGAGCGGCTGGAAAACGCGGGCGCAATGGTGCTTGGCAAGACGAATTGCGACGAGTTTGCGATGGGCAGCTCGAACGAGAATTCGGCGTACGGGCCGGTGCGGAATCCAGTAGCGCCGGACCGCGTGCCGGGAGGGTCGAGTGGAGGATCGGGCGCTGCGGTTGCGGCGGGACTGGCGGTGGCTGCGCTGGGGACGGACACGGGAGGCTCGATCCGCCAGCCGGCATCGTATTGCGGAGTTGCAGGCTTGATGCCGACGTACGGACGCGTGTCGCGGTATGGGTTGGTGGCGTTTGCTTCGTCGCTCGATAAGATTGGGCCATTCACCACGAACGTCGCCGATGCGGCGGCTGTTCTAGCGGTGATGGCGGGTCATGACCCGCGCGATTCGACTTCGGCGAACGTGCCGGTGGATGACTATTCGAAATCGATTGAAAAGCCGATTGAACGCATGAGAATCGGCGTGCCACAGGATTATTTCGGCGCGGGACTTGACCCTGAAGTGAAGGAAAAAGTGGAAGCAGCTATTGGCAAGCTTGAGGAGATGGGCTGCCAGCGCATTCCATTGCAGATGCCGCATACGGACTACGCCATCGCGGCCTACTACATAATAGCCACCGCGGAAGCGAGCTCGAATCTCGCTCGGTACGATGGAGTTCGATACGGGCTTCGCGTTCCTGGCAGCACTCTGATCGAGATGTACCGCAAGACGCGCGAAAACGGATTTGGGGCTGAGGTAAAACGGCGCATCATGCTGGGCACTTATGCGTTATCGGCGGGATACTACGACGCGTACTACCTCAGAGCGCAGAGAGTTCGGGCACTGATCGCCCGCGACTTTTCCGACGCTTTCCAAAAAGTGGATGCGATTGTAACGCCGACGGCACCTACGCCCGCGTTCCGGCTGGGGGAGAAGGTGTCGGATCCTCTGGAGATGTATCTGGCCGATATTTACACCGTGACGGGATCGCTCGCGGGCGTGCCGGGAATTTCAACGCCGTGCGGTTCGACCAAAGCGGGACTACCGGTGGGCATGCAAATATTCGGACCGCATTTCAAAGAAACAAACGTGCTGCAGATCGCGCGCGCCTTCGAGAAAGCTTCGCCGGCCGCATGAAGCAAATCTGAGCGGAGCGTTCGTTTCTTAAGAACAAAAAACATCTGCAGAGTAGTTCCGCTGTATGCAGGAGTGTTCCTGTTTAGCGCAAACTCCACGCAGAAGATCCGCGAAGGCACAGAGCTCAGCGAGGCGACCATTCTCCTAACTACCTTAAAGCCAAGCGGTTGGCCGACCCTGAGCCAAGAGTTTGCTTTCGCCGGTACGGAACTCCCATTGCAGAGACTTTTTGGTTCGAATACTCTCTGACTAGAAGCGAGGTGAACCGATGGTTCGGATCAAGTCCAGCCAAAAGCTCTTCACCGAAGAAGAAGTTGCAAAGCTGACTGGAATTTGCCTGGACCACCTGCGCAGCCTTGCCGAGAACAAGCATCTTGGCACGCTTGCGCGGGCGGCCGGGGCGGCCGGGGCTGAAGCAGGCAAGTGGCTGTTCACCTACTCGGATTTGAGTATTGTCACCGTTCTGCAGGCGCGCTGCGAACACTGATTTTTCCTTCCAGACAATAAGTGCTGAAGGCCTCGGACCAGCCCCGAGGCCTTTTTTTTGGCTCCAGTTGTCGCTTGCTTCCCTTGGCGTTATGCTGGACGCACGTAAACGAAGTCCGCGAGCCAGGCATCTCACTTGATGGCTGGAGCAGCTTGATGGCTGAACAGCCTCTCCGTATTCCGATGGCGAACCGCTCCCCATTTTTTCGAATCTTCCCCTCGAGGGCGGCATATGCAGTTTTCGCTCTGCTGACACTGGCGCTTACTTGCGGTCCTGCGCGCACTCAGAATTCGACGTCTCCGACAGGACAAGCAAACCGCAATTCGGCAAAGGGCACGGCGACGCGTCCGCTTCCGCGAGGAAAGAAACTGATGCTGAAAGACGGAAGCTATCAGCTTATTCGCGAATATCAGATTGAAGGAGACCGCGTCCGGTATTACAGCGTAGACAGCTCGCAGTGGGAAGAGATGCCCGCCGATCTGGTGGATTGGGACAAAACAAAGAAGGTGGCGGCAGACGAAGCCAAGGAGGATGCCGCTGAAATCGGAAAAGTGAAGCACGAGGAATCCGAACGCCAGGGGGAATTGCTCGATGTCGACGCGAGTGTCCAAATTGCGCCAGGAGTGTTCCTGCCGCAAGGAGAGGGGCTATTTGCGTTCGATGGCAAAAAGATTCTGAGACTCGCACAGGCGCCCATGACTTCCAAGCTTTCAAAGAGCAATGCGATTGAAAGGGTTTTGGTGCCGATCCCCATTGTGCCGACGCGCCACGATATCTCGATCAACCGGCCACACGCGGAATATCGAGTTACGAACGGACAGCCGGAATTCTACATGAGAGTTTCAGGGGGCGCGGAACCTGAACTGCAACTGATCCACGCTGTAACCCGCGGCGAGACCCGACAGGTGGAAAAGCTGGATGAGCTTTTTGGACAGCAAAGATTCAAAAAGGACGAGGTAGCGGTGCAACGATGGGTGATTGCTCCTAATCTCTACCGCTATACCCTAAGTACTGCGCTTTCACCTGGCGAATACGTACTCGCTGAAGCCATCCAGGACAATGGCTTGGAACTGTACCTTTGGGACTTCGGAGTAGACCCGCCAGAAGGGACGGCGATAACGAAACGAAAATAGTCGACCAGAAAATCAGCCGGATTCTGAAAGTTGAGGCGCGAAGAGATTCGAGAGAAGCGCGGCCACGGTGGGAATACGGAAGGGTTTTTGCAAAATGGAAGCGCCCCGCTGCCCGACCTGGGCGATTCGTTCGGAATCGACAAGCTCGCCGGTGATGAACACGAAACGGGGACGCGCCCGGCCGCTGCTGCTCAGGCGATCAAAAAATTCTTCGCCACTCAATTTGGGGAGATTGAAATCGCAGAGCACCACGTCGAAACTTCGAGTATCGAGCAAGGCCAGAGCTTCTTCGGCGGTGCTGGCCGAGTCTACTTTCATTCCACGAGCCGAGAGCCCCTCCTGAATGATCTCGCGAATGCTTTCTTCATCGTCAACGACGAGCGCCGTATGACCGGCCAAAGATCGTTCGGACGGGACAGATTTGTCGACGGCGGCGCCGCGTGTATCCAAAACGACCTTACCGGCGGCCGGCAGGCTGACCTGAAAGGCGGCTCCGGTTTCAGGTAAAGATTCAACGTCGATCGTGCCATTGTGCTCCTTGATGACGGCAAGAGCGATGGTGAGTCCCAAACCACTGCCACCACCGGGCCGCTTGGTGGTAAAAAACGGGTCGAAAATTTTGCCGAGGTTCTCCTCAGAGATGCCGGCACCGTCGTCGCAAATTGTAACCGCAACGCGATTGTCCGCCGTGGTTAAAGACACTTTCACGTGGCCAGCACGCCCGGTGGCGGAAATTGACTGCTCGGCATTGACCAGAATGTTGAGGAACACTTGCGTCAGCAGCTTGGAATCGCCAAGAACGGCGGGAAGGGCGCCGGAGGCTTCCAAGCTAACCGCTATGTTCTTCCGGATGAATGAAGGCTGGGCCAACTGAATAGCATGCTGCACGACGCCAGGCAGCTGGATCGGCAAGCGGGCCTGCGCCGAAGGCCGGGAAAACGCCAGGAGATTTTGCACGATGGCGGCCGCGCGGCGGGCCTGCTGCATGATCAAATCGAGCTGACGTCTGGAAGTATCATCGGAGGCGCGTTCATGCAGCAACTCGCCGACTCCGAGGATGGCGGTAAGCGGATTGTTCAGTTCATGCGCGGCGCCAGCCATCATCTGGCCCATGGCAGCGAACTTTTCCTTCTGTGCGAGCCGCTCTTCAATAAGCTTCGATTCCGTTACGTCTCGAGCTGAAGCAACCACACCGCTTATATTTCCATGTTCGTCGTAAAGCGGCCCGGCGCTGGTGCGCAAAGTCTTCCAACTTCCATCCGTGTGGCGAACGCGGATTTCCACCTGCGCGGACAAGTGGTTGGCGCCAATCACATTCTGAAAAACTTCGGCGAGCTTCTGCTGATCCTCAGTGCTGGCGCGTCTGCTAAGACTATCGCCAATGTACTCCTCCGGTGTTCCTCCCAGGATTTCCTTCACGCTTTGACTGACATAGGTGAAGCGGCCCACTCGATCGAAAACCGCAATCAGATCCGGGAAATTGGCCACCAGGCGGCGCACAAATTCCTGCTCCTGATGGAGCTTTTTCTCCATTTCGCGGCGCTCGGTAATGTCCACCAAAGTGCCTTGAAGCCGGTTAATGCGCCCGAACGTGTCGCGCACGGCGAAACCGGAAGCCAAGCAATAGATCGTTTTTCCATCTTTGCGTTTCAGCCTGATCTCGCGATCGCGGAAGGACCCTTTGGACTGCAACTCGGCAACTGTGACTTGGCGGTCGCCGGGATCAGGGTAAAGTTCTCGAAGATTGTGGTCCTGCAGGTCTTCTTTGCTGGCGTAGCCCAACAGATGAACCATGGCCGGATTCGCGTCGAGAATTTGTCCGTCCACCGTCGCGAAGAAAACGCCTTCGCGGAGCGACTCGAAAAGCTCGTGGAAACGAATCTCCGATTCGTACTGGGTAGTTACGTCACGCGCCCAACCGCTGACAGAGCTGATGCGATCTTCCTCCGCCAGAGCCTGGAGCCAGCAGTCAAAATAGCGCAGACCACTATCTCCCTTGAGACGCACCAGAACGGTTCCCGACCAAGATCCGGCTTTTGTAAACGAATCGAGGGAGCCTCGGAATTCGGCCAAGCGAGGAGACTCGATGAATTCCGCGAGATTGTGACCGATGAGTTCCGTGAAACCGACACGAAGAATTTCGCAAAGACGACGATTCGCGACGCGCACGTCGCCGTCCAGCGACAGCGTAAACACAGCCTGGTCGAGATTATCGATGAGTTCGCGGTAGTTGTGCTGCGAGCGTGATATGACATCGACCAGCGTTTGGAACTGCTCCTCGGGAACGTCGCCCGCAACGGCTGTCGAGTTTTGGACTGGTAAATCTGCAGGCATGGGGAAGAAACTCCGGCCGTGGGCGGTCCGCTCAACGAATTCTAGCGGGAGATGGTATGGGGAGGAGCAAGAAACAGGAGGGGCTATTCCAATTGCGCAACAGTGAAGGGATTTAAGTACTCTGTTGTCAATAGACTACCGGAAGGGAACACAAAAAAGGCGACCAATTCGGTCGCCTTTTTTGCTTAATTCGAGAGTAAGGACCCGGGCTTCGTTTTAGCCTTCGGCAACCGCGTCGGTATCCTTGCGCAGGAAATCGAGCGCGGCGGCTTCTTCGGGAGTGAGCTCGGGCTCCATCTGCTGCGGCTCCTCCTTCGGCAGTTCGGTGAGGAGTTGAATGTTGCGATAGCGCTCCAAACCCGTACCTGCCGGGATCAGCCGGCCCATGATGACGTTTTCCTTCAAGCCGCGCAGGTAATCGACCTTCCCCGAGATGGCCGCTTCGGTAAGAACGCGGGTGGTCTCCTGGAAGCTCGCTGCGGAGATGAAAGAATCGGTCGAGAGAGACGCCTTGGTGATACCGAGGAGCAGCGGACGCCCTGTTGCGGGACGGCCACCTTCGCGGATGATGCGATCATTCTCCTCGCGGAAGCGGAACTTGTCGATCTGCTCCTCAAGAAGGAATGTCGTGTCGCCCACGTCCTCCACTTTCACCCAGCGCATCATCTGACGAACGATGGTCTCGATGTGCTTGTCGTTAATGTTCACGCCCTGCAACCGGTAAACTTCCTGAATCGAGTTCACCAGGTAGGCCTGCGTGTACTTTTCGCCCAAGACGGCAAGGATGTCGTGCGGGTTGAGAGGCCCATCGATCAAAGCCTCACCAGCCCGAACGTGCTCGCCTTCCTGCACATTGATGTGCACGCCGCGCGGGATGGAGTACTCCTTCATGATGCGTCCATCTTCGCTTTCGACGTAGATCTTGCGCTGCCCCTTGGCGATTTCGCCGTACTTCACGACGCCATCGATTTCGCTGATGACCGCCGGATCGCGGGGCTTGCGAGTCTCGAAGAGTTCCACGACGCGCGGAAGACCGCCGGTGATGTCCTTGGTTTTGGTGGTCTCGCGAGGGATCTTCGCGAGCACGTCACCCGGCTGGACAACATCGCCATCCGCAACCATCAAATGCGCGCGGGAAGGCATGAGGTACTTCTTCTTGGCCTTTCCGGTTGAATCGCGCACGAGAATCGTCGGCTGGTGCTTTTCGTCGCCTGGCGGCAGCGTGACCACCAACTGCGAGAGTCCGGTGACTTCGTCGACCTGCTCTTCGATGGTGATTCCAGGCTGCAAGTCCTTGAACTCGATGGTGCCCTGCGACTCGGTAAGAATCGAGAAGGTATAAGGATCCCACTCGCACATGGTCTGGCCGAGAGTGACCGGCTGGCCATCATCCACACGGACGCGAGCGCCGTACACGACGTGGTGACGCTCTTTTTCGCGTCCCTTTTCGTCTACGACGGCGATCAAGCCGGAGCGATTCATGGACACGATCGTCTTGCCGCGGCCCTCTACCACCTTCAAGTCGATGTATTTAACGAAGCCGTTATTGCGGGCTTCGACCTTCGACTGTTCGGTGACGCGAGTAGCCGTTCCGCCGATGTGGAACGTACGCATGGTGAGCTGCGTGCCGGGCTCGCCAATGGACTGTGCCGCGATAACTCCCACGGCTTCGCCCATCTCGACAAAGCGCCCGGTGGCCAGGTTGCGGCCATAGCAGCGCGCGCACACGCCGCGCCGTGATTCGCAGGTGAGCACGGAGCGAATCTTCACTCGCTCAATACCCGCCGCCTGAATCGCGTTCGCGAGTTCCTCGGTGATTTCCTGGTTGATTTCGACGATCACGTTGCCTTCGTAGTCCTTGATTTTCTCAAGGGAAACGCGGCCAACCACGCGATCGCGCAACGGCTCGACTTCGACGCCGGCTTCGAGAATCGGCTCGACGTAAATTCCGTCGGCCGTGCCGCAGTCGAATTCGTTAATGATCACGTCCTGCGCCACGTCGACCAACCGGCGCGTCAGATAGCCGGAGTCGGCGGTCTTGAGCGCGGTGTCGGCCAAACCCTTACGTGCGCCGTGCGTCGAGATGAAGTATTGCAATACTGTCAAACCTTCGCGGAAGTTCGAGGTGATGGGCGTTTCGATAACTTCGCCCGAGGGCTTGGCCATCAATCCGCGCATTCCGGAAAGCTGTCGAATCTGCTGTTTCGATCCACGAGCGCCAGAGTCGGCCATAACATAGATCGGGTTGATCACGCCCTCTTTGTCCTGCTGTTCGAGGGCTTTGAACATTTCGTCGGCAACTTTCTCGGTGACGTCGCTCCAGATGGCGATGACCTTGTTGTAGCGTTCGCCGTTGGTGATCGCGCCATCGAGATACTGTTGCTGAACCTTGACGACCTCGTGCTCGGCGGCATCCACCAGCTTGAACTTCACGTTGGGGATGACCATGTCGCTGATGCCGATGGAGACGCCGGCCTTGGTGGCATACAGGAAGCCGAGTTCCTTCAAGCGGTCGAGCATCAACACAGTCTTTTCGAGACCGAAGCGCAAGTAGGCGTATTGCACCAGCGCCTGAATACCCTTCTTCTTCAACAAGCCGTTGATGAAGGGCATATCCGAAGGCAGGTGATCGTTGAAGATCACGCGACCCACGGTGGTATGCAGGAACTGTTTGCTTAGCGTAATTGGCTCTGTGTGCGAAACGTCCTGATCGTCATAGGCGTTGGTGAGATCAATCACCTCGCCGCTGTGGCGGATGCGGATCGGCGTGAGCAATTCCACTTCGTTGGCGTCGAGCGCCATGACCACTTCTTCGCTCGAGCCGAACGCGCGACCTTCACCCTTGGCTTGAGGCTTGGCCTTGGTCATGTAATAGATGCCCAACACCATGTCCTGCGTCGGAACCGCAAGCGGATACCCGTTTGCGGGCGAGAGGATATTGTGCGAGCTGAGCATTAGTACGGATGCTTCGACCTGCGCTTCCGGCGAAAGCGGAATGTGCACGGCCATCTGGTCGCCGTCGAAGTCCGCGTTGAATGCGGTGCAAACGAGCGGGTGAATGCGGATGGCTTTCCCTTCGACCAGCACGGGCTCAAACGCTTGAATGCCGAGGCGGTGCAGCGTCGGAGCGCGGTTGAGAAGCACCGGATGCTCGCGGATGACGTCCTCGAGGATGTCCCACACGATCGATTCCTGCGCTTCGACCAACTCTTTCGCTTGCTTGATGGTGGTGCAATGACCGGCAGCTTCCAGCCGGTGATAGATGAACGGCTTGAATAATTCGAGCGCCATCTTCTTCGGGAGACCGCACTGATGCAGCTTCAGTTCGGGGCCGACGACGATGACGGAGCGGCCGGAGTAATCAACGCGCTTTCCGAGCAGGTTCTGACGGAAACGGCCCTGCTTACCCTTCAGCGTATCGGAGAGCGACTTCAGCGGGCGGTTGTTCGTTCCGCGCAGGACGCGGCCACGGCGGCCGTTGTCGAACAAGGCGTCAACGGCTTCCTGCAACATGCGCTTTTCGTTGCGGACGATTACATCGGGCGCGTGCAGCTCCATGAGCTTCTTCAAGCGGTTGTTGCGGTTGATCACGCGGCGATAGAGATCGTTCAGGTCAGAAGTGGCGAAGCGGCCACCGTCGAGAGGCACAAGAGGACGCAACTCCGGCGGAAGAACCGGGATCACGTCGAGAATCATCCATTCGGGCTTGTTGCCGCTCTTGCGGAACGCTTCGAGCACCTTCAGCCGCTTGGCGTAACGGATGCGCTTCTGCAGGCTGGGATCGACCTTCATTTTTTCGCGCAGCTCTTCGGAGAGCTTTTCGATATCGACGCGACGGAGAAGTTCCTTGATGGCTTCCGCGCCCATGCCCGAAGTGAACTTGCCAGGGTAATCGCGCTGAAGTTCGCGGAGCTTTTCCTCCGGAATAATGTCCTTTTCCTTCAATCCAGGCGCTTCGCCTGCATCGATGCAAACGAAGGTTTCGAAATAGAGAATGTGCTCGAGATCGCGCATGGTGATGTCGAGCAGGTATCCGATGCGGCTCGGAAGACCCTTGAAAAACCACACGTGCGAGCAAGGCGAAGCAAGCTCGATGTGACCAAGACGCTCACGTCGAACTTTGCTGAGAGTAACTTCCACACCGCACTTGTCGCAGATGACTCCGCGGTGCTTCATGCGCTTGTACTTGCCGCACAAGCACTCCCAGTCGGTTACCGGGCCGAAAATCTTGGCGCAGAACAGGCCGTCGCGTTCCGGCTTGAAGGTACGATAGTTGATGGTTTCCGGTTTGGTAACTTCGCCATGCGACCAGGACCGGATTTTTTCTGGACTCGCCAGGCTGATGCGAATGGAATCGAAATCCGCAATCTGGCTGGCACGATCATAAGGGCTAGAACGGTACAATGGCTGCCTCCTCCCCGGTTTTGGCCAGGGCTACAAAACCACTACTAAGAAAATTGTTGGAGCCCGCAGGTTTTGCCTAGCGGGCCCACGGATTAATCCGCCGCTTCCGTTTTTTCGAGCTGAGGTTTCTGCCGTTTCATCAATTCCACATCCAAGCAGAGCGACTGCAACTCGCGAACGAGCACGTTGAACGATTCGGGCACGCCGGGCTCAATTCCAGGCTCGCCCTTGACGATGGCCTCGTAAATCTTGGCGCGACCATAGACGTCGTCCGACTTCGCGGTGAGCAGTTCCTGCAGAATGTGCGCGGCTCCGTAAGCTTCGAGCGCCCACACTTCCATTTCTCCAAAGCGCTGTCCGCCGAATTGCGCTTTTCCGCCGAGCGGCTGTTGCGTGATGAGCGAGTAAGGGCCGATCGACCGCGCGTGAATCTTGTCGTCGACCAAGTGCGACAGCTTGAGCATGTAGATGTAGCCCACGGTAACGTTCTGCGCGAATTCGTCGCCAGTCATGCCGTCATGCAGTGTGATCTTCCCGGTTTCGGGCAGCTCCGTGAATTGCAGCAGGTGCCGGATGTCGCCCTCGCGTGCGCCGTCAAAAACCGGCGTAGCAAATGGAACGCCCTCGCGGAAACCTTCCGCCACGTTGAGCAGGGTCTCATCGTCGAGATCGACCAGTGTCTTCCAAACGGACGTGGGACCAAACGCATCCTTGAACCATTTGCGCACGGCATCCGCACGGGCCCCGGTGTCGTCGAGAACTTTCGCAACCAGCGAGCCAAGCTCCTTTGAAGCCCAGCCCAGGTGCGTCTCGAGAATCTGTCCAACGTTCATACGCGAAGGAACGCCGAGCGGGTTGAGCACGATTTCCATCGGCGTGCCGTCCGGCATGTAAGGCATATCTTCCTTCGGGACGATTCTGGCGATGACGCCCTTGTTGCCGTGGCGTCCGGCCATCTTGTCTCCGACGGACAGCTTGCGCTTCATGGCGATGTAGACCTTCACGAGCTTGATGACGCCCGGAGGAAGTTCGTCGCCCTTCTTGAGCTTGCCAATGCGCTCGTCGGTAATCTTGCGCAGCACATCGATCTGACGCGAGGTCATTTCTTCGATCTCGTCGATCTTCTCGATGAGCAGCGGGTCCTTGTCATTCAAGCGCAAACGCTTCAGGTTGCGGGTGGAAATTTTTTCAAGCAGATCGCGCGTCAACTCAGCGCTCTTGGTGAGCAAGCGCTTGTTGGTGCGCTCGTCGTGCAAGTCGGCGTTGAGCTTCTGGCCGCCAAGAAGGTCGGTCAAACGCTTCAGGCGCTCGTCGGTGAGAATGCGGATCTCATCGGCGAGGTTCTTTTCGAGCTTGGCCACATGCGCCGCTTCGATGGCCTTGTGGCGTTCGTCCTTCTCCGCGCCCTTGCGGCAGAAGATCTTCACGTCCACGATGGTGCCTTCGATGCCCGGCGGGCAGTAGAGCGAAGCGTCGCGAACGTCTCCGGCCTTTTCGCCGAAGATCGCGCGCAGCAGCTTTTCTTCCGGCGTCAACGTGGTTTCGCCCTTCGGCGTAACCTTGCCAACGAGGATGTCGCCCGGCTTCACCGTGGCGCCGATGCGAATCACGCCGCTTTCATCGAGATTGCGCAAAAAGCTCTCGTTGATGTTGGGAATATCGCGCGTGATTTCCTCGGGGCCGAGCTTGGTGTCGCGTGCTTCGATTTCGTATTCCTCAATGTGGATCGAAGTGTAGTAGTCCTCTTCCACCAACTTTTCACTGACGAGGATGGCGTCTTCGAAGTTGTAGCCACGCCAGGGGAGGAACGCGACCAGCACGTTACGCCCAAGCGCAAGCTCGCCTCGATCGGTGCAAGGTCCGTCTGCCAGCACCTGCCCCTGCTTCACACGATCACCCGCGCGCACCAGCGGTTTCTGGCTGATGCAAGTGTTCTGGTTCGAGCGTTTGAACTTCGTGAGCAAGTAGATGTCGGATCCAACTTCGCGGCTCAACACGCCGGACTGATCGGATTCGACGCGGACGATTACGCGCTCCGAGTCGACCTGATCGACGATCCCGTCGCGACGGCAGACGATGACCGCACCGGAATCGCGAGCGGTGACGCGCTCCATACCGGTGCCGACCAACGGCGCTTCGCCCTTGATCAGCGGCACGGCCTGGCGTTGCATGTTCGAACCCATCAACGCGCGGTTGGCGTCGTCGTTCTCGAGAAACGGAATCAAGCTAGCGGCAACGGAGACGAGCTGCTTCGGCGAAACGTCGATGTAATCGACTTCGTCGCGGCTCTTCAGCACGAAGTTGCCCGCCTGACGGCAGTTGACCAGATCGGTAGTGATGCGCAGCTTTTCGTCGAGCGACGCATTTGCCTGCGCGACCACGTAGCGGTCCTCTTCCCAAGCCGAAAGATAGAAGCAGTGCGGATCGACGACAATGCGGCGCCGCTTCAGCTCCTCGTTCATGTCGTCGACTTTTTCCTTCTCGACGATTTCGCCGGCCTTGAACTCGCTGTCGCCTGCGTTCACGATCTGCACGTAGTCGATCACGCGGCCATTCTTTACCTTGCGGTAAGGCGACTCAATGAAGCCGAACTCGTTAATGCGCGCATAGCACGAAAGCGAACTGATCAAGCCGATGTTCGGACCTTCCGGCGTTTCAATCGGGCAGATACGTCCGTAGTGCGTGGGATGCACGTCGCGCACTTCGAATCCGGCGCGCTCGCGAGACAGACCACCGGGACCCAGAGCGGAAAGGCGCCGCTTGTGCGTGATTTCACTCAATGGGTTGGTCTGATCCATGAACTGCGAAAGCTGCGAGCTGCCGAAAAATTCGCGAATGGCAGCCATGACAGGCTTCGCGTTCACCAAGTCGTGAGGCATGGCCGTGGACATTTCCTGGTACACGGACATCTTTTCCTTGATGGCGCGTTCCATGCGCACCAAGCCGATGCGGAACTGGTTTTCGAGCAACTCGCCCACCGCACGAACGCGGCGGTTGCCGAGATGGTCGATGTCGTCCACCGAGCCGATATTCTTGCGCAGCTTCAGCAAGTACTTGATGGCGCTCACGAAATCGGCAGGGTCGAGCGTGCGCTTGTCGAGCGGCGTTTCAAGACCGAGCTTGATGTTGAACTTCAGCCGGCCCACTTTGCTGAAATCGTACTTGCGCGGATCGAAAAACATGCCGTTAAAAAGCGCCGTGGCGGTTTCAAGCGTCGGAGGATCGCCAGGACGCAGCTTGCGGTAGATTTCGATCAGGGCTTCCTTGGGTGTGCGGATGGTGTCCTTATCGAGCGTGCGCGTAACGATGATTCCAACGTCGTCGCGCTCCGGGAAGGCCACATCCACTTCTGTAATGCCGGCTTCGGCGACAGTAGCCCACATATCGGCTGTGAGCGGCTTGTTCGCTTCGAGCAACACTTCGCCGGTCTGGCGATTCACCAGCTCACCGACAGTGATGGCGCCTTCGAGATCCGCCGGGCCGATTTCCGCTTGCGTGACACGCGCCTTGCCAAGCTCCTTGAACAGAGCTTCGGAAATGCGCTTGTTCGCTCCGACAACCGTCTCACCGGTTTTCGGGTTCTTGATTTCGCGGCTTAGCTTGCGGTCGATCAGGCTCTCGGAAATGTTGATATACAGCTCGCGGTCGCGCAGGGTGATTCGTTCCACTTGATAAAAGGTGCGCAGAATCTCTTCGTTCGTCTTCATTCCCAGCGCGCGCAGGAAGATCGAGCCAAGGAACTTGCGCTTGCGGTCGATGCGGACGTAGAGAATGTTTTTTGTGTCGTACTCGAATTCGACCCACGACCCGCGATACGGAATGATCTTGCCGAGAAAGTAGCTGCGGTTGTTGGCGGTCTCAAAAAACACACCCGGCGAGCGGTGCAACTGGCTGACGATGACGCGCTCGGTGCCGTTGATAACAAAGGTGCCGTTCTCAGTCATCAAGGGAATATCGCCGAAGAAAACTTCCTGCTCCTTGATGTCGCGAATGGATTTCGCGCCAGTATCGGCATCCTTGTCGTAAATAGTGAGGCGGATGGTGACCTTGAGCGGCGCCGAATAGGTCATGCCGCGCTCTTCGCATTCGGTCACGTCGTACTTGAGCTGCAGAGTAACCGGATCGCCGCACTTGTTGCAGAACGTGGGAGTGTTCTTGTTAAAAGTGCCGCACTTAGCGCATAGAACATCGCCGGTCTTATAAGGATTAGTGACGACGGACGCTCCGCAATTCCGGCAAGTGGCGCGCAAGTGATGCAGGCCACGCAGGTGACCACACTTGCACTCCCAGTTGCCAATGGCGTAGTCGACGAAATCGAGCTGGGAAAGCCCGCGAAAATCCTGAATCGGAAACACGGATGCAAACACGGACTGCAACCCGGCGTCCTCGCGCTCGCTCGGCAGCAGGTCCATTTGCAAAAAGCGCTGATAGGACTTTTTCTGGACGTCGATCAGGTTCGGAATCTGGACAGCGGTCTTGATTTTGGCAAAATCCAGCCGCTCGCGTTCCCGGACGACGCGATTACCATTACGATTGCTCATTAGTATTCCCCTTCAAGGCAAAGCCGAACGGACGATGCGGGTGGACACCCGCGCCGTCCGTCCGGGAAGGACATGTTTTGATGTTCGGAATCCAAAAGGAGTACGCGCGTGCGCGATCTCCCGGCAGCCCCGGCGTTCTTACGCCGGGCCACTACTTGATGTCGACCTTGGCGCCAGCATCCTCGAACTTCTTCTTGATGGTGGCCGCTTCTTCCTTGTTAACGCCATCTTTCACGGTCTTCGGCGCGCCATCGACCAGGTCCTTCGCTTCCTTCAGGCCCAGGCTGGTGACTTCACGGACTGCCTTAATCACATTGATCTTGTTGGCGCCGACTTCGGTGAGGACAACGGTGAACTCCGTCTTCTCCTCCGCTGGAGCTGCGCCCGCCCCTGCCGCGCCGCCCGCCATCATCACCGGGGCTGCCGCAGCTGCCGACACACCGAAAGCTTCTTCCATTTTCTTGACCAGCTCAGAAGCTTCGAGCAGGCTCAGGCCCTTGATTTCTTCCAGGATCGTTTCTACTTTGCTCGCCATTGCGTTTTCCTATCCTCCTAAGATGAGAAAATTGATGGATTAAGTTGTTTGCGGCGCGGGAACCTCACTGCCCGAACCACCGAATTTGTTTGCTTTCACTGCTTCGCTGGTCACAACCGCCATATTTCTCGGAACGGCCGCCAACGCCGATGCCACCCGCTGGGCCGGCGCATTGAGCATGAACATGATTTTGCTGATCAGCTCTTCCTTACTCGGCAGCGTTGCCAGTTGGCCGATTTCCTGAATCGAAATGACCCGGCCTTCGACCCACCCGGCACGAAACTGAAACGCAGGCGTGTCCTTCGCTACTTTGGTCAGGATCTTCGCCAGTGTTACCGGATCCGTCTTTGTGTAGGCAATCGAATTGGTGCCCTTCAGATTCTTGAGCAACCCTTCGGTGGGAGTGCCTTCCGCAGCGCGCTCGGCAACGGTGTTCTTTACGACTTTATAATTGCCGCCCGCCGCTTCGATGCTGCGGCGCATCTGCGTGTCCTGCTCGACCGTAATTCCCTGAAAGGTCGAAAGAATCACGGTCGAAACCGTGGCGAGCTCCGCCCGAAGCTCCTGGGCTTGCGTCTTTTTTTCTGCTTTCTTCCTCATTCCCGAATCCCCTCGTGAATCTCTAGCGCTTTAGGCGCGAGCAATCTACGCCGCGACTGCCACTGAATCGTCGGCTTCCGCGTGGTCGATCTGAATCCCCGGCCCCATAGTCGAGGTCAGCGTAATTTTCTTGATGTACTTGCCTTTTGCCGCAGCAGGCTTAGCCTTAATGATCGCTGCAAGCAGTGCCTGGGCATTGCCTGCAAGCTTCTGCGCCGAAAAACTGATCTTGCCCACTGGCGAGTGAATGATGCCGGTCTTGTCGAGGCGGAATTCCACTTTTCCAGCCTTGATCTCGTTCACGGCTTTGGCAATGTCGAAAGTGACCGTTCCAGTCTTGGGGTTCGGCATCAGACCGCGGGGACCCAGCACTTTGCCAAGACGCCCGGCCGAGCGCATCATGTCCGGCGTGGCAATCACCGCTTCGTAGTCCGTCCAGCCTTCCTGAATTTTCTGGACGATTTCGTCGCCACCTACAAAATCCGCGCCCGCTTCTTGAGCTTCGCGCACCTTCTCGCCGCTGGCAATCACCAGCACACGCTTGGACTTGCCCAGGCCATGCGGCAGCACCACGGTGCCGCGCACCATCTGGTCCGACTGCTTGGGGTCGACGCCCAGGTTCAACACCAGTTCGACTGTCTCATCGAACTTCACAAAGTGCGCCTTGCGAAGCACTTCGGCCGCCTCTTCCAGCTTGTACGGACGCGCTTCCACCAGTTTCCTGGCGCGATCAATATTCTTTCCGCCTTCTTTTGCGCTGCGACCCATTTTCCGCTCCCGTTTCTCTTACTAGCCTTCGACTTCGATACCCATGTTGCGGGCCGTGCCCATGATCGAACGAATGGCCGAATCAAGCTTCAGCGTGTTCAGATCGGGCAACTTTGCCTTGGCGATTTCTTCCACTTGTTTGCGGGTGACCTTGGCCACCTTGTTGCGATTCGGTTCCGGCGAGCCCTTCACGATTCCCGCCGCGCGCTTCAAAAGCTCGGAGGCCGGAGGCGTCTTCAGGATGAAGGTGAAGGTGCGGTCGCTGTAAATGGTTACCAGCACCGGAATGATCATGCCGTCGGGCTCTTTGGCCGTCTTGGCGTTGAACTGCTTCACAAAGTCCATGATATTAACGCCGTGGGGACCCAGCGCCGTGCCGACCGGCGGCGCCGGCGTGGCCTTGGCCGCCGGCAACTGCAATTTCACTGTCGATTGGATTTTCTTTGCCATTCTTGTGCCCCTGTTATCTAAGCCCGCGCCGAGCCTTCACAAAAATGCTCTAGGCGACTTTTTCAACCTGCGCAAAATCCAGCTCCACCGGAGTAGAGCGTCCAAAAATGGTGACGGAAACTTTCAGCGTGCTGCGATCCGAATTTACTTCTTCGACTACACCTGTGAAATTCGCGAACGGCCCTTCTCCAATGCGTACCTTTTCGCCGCGCTCGAAGGACAGCTTCGGTTTCGGCTTCTCCGCAGTGGTGGTAGCCCGATTCAGGATGTTCTGCACTTCCTCTTCCGTCAGCGGCGAGGGCGTCTGCCCCGAGCCCACAAACCCGGTTACGCGCGGAGTCGAGCGCACCACGTGCCAGGTATAGTCGTCCATGTCCATTTCGACCAGCACATAGCCGGGATAGCACATGCGCGGAGAAATGACTTTCTTGCCCCCGCGCACTTCCACCACCGACTCGGTCGGAATGACGATCTGGCCGATCTTGTCCGTGAGACCGAACGCCGCCACGCGGCCTTCCAGGCTCTCTTTCACCTTTTTCTCAAAACCCGAGTAGGTGTGCACGATGTACCAGTGCTTGGACATGGAACTTCCTTCAGTGTTTAACAAAGTGAAATAACCAGTCTTCCGCTTTGCTCAGAAGCGAATCCGTAAGAAAGAAAAATACCGCGAAAAACGCCACGGTCACGATGACCACAACCGTCGTGGACCATACGTCCAACCGCGACGGCCAGTTGACCTGCCTCATCTCGACGCGCACGTCGTGAAAGAAAGTGCCGAGCCGCTTGAACGACTCGGAAACTTTCCCGACAGGCGACATCAGGGAAAAACCGTCTACTCGATGCTGATCCTCTTCTCGATTCAATTTCGCCGCCTGCGCCATTCAGCCAACCGCCTCGCCCGAAAATTCCTTGCTACTCTGATCCTTCGTCCGCCCCACAAACTGGCAGGGGAGGAGGGATTCGAACCCCCACATCCGGTTTTGGAGACCGGCGGTCTACCGTTAAACCTACTCCCCTACTGTCGGTGCCGGTTCCTACTTTACTTCCTTGTGCGCGGTGTGCTTCCGGCACGTATTGCAGAACTTCTGCGTTTCGAGCCGGTCCTGGTGCTTTTTCCGGTTCTTGGTGGTCGTATAGTTGCGGTTTTTGCAGTCGCTGCACTGTAACGTGATGATTTCGCGCATTGTTCGTTCGCCCTGTTACTCGATAATTTCGGCGACCGCGCCGGCGCCCACGGTGTGGCCACCTTCACGGATCGCGAACCGCAATCCCTTCTCAAGAGCTACCGGTGTGATCAGCGTAATCTCCGCCGACACATTGTCCCCCGGCATCACCATCTCTACTCCCTGCGGCAGTTTCACATCTCCCGTAACGTCCGTCGTACGGAAGTAAAACTGCGGCCGGTAGCCGGTAAAGAACGGCGTGTGACGCCCGCCCTCTTCCTTGGTCAACACGTAAGCCTCGGCTTTGAACTTGGTGTGA